>NZ_JBFANV010000015.1:0-166401 GCF_040674955.1 Nonomuraea sp. NPDC049695
TGGGGGAACGCGGACGGCCTGCGCGAGACCTGGCTTCCCCGGCCCGCGCCGGGGCCCGGCGAGATCCTGGTGCGGGTGTGCATCCACTCGATCTGGTCGGCGTAGACGTTGGGGGTGGCCATCTCGACCGTGGCCGGCAGATTGATGATGACCTTGCGGTCGGGGGTGGGCTGCCACACGTCGTTGACCGCGTCGCACACCTCGACGGCGTACTCGAGCTCGGTGCCGGTGAACGACTCGGGAGAGTACTGGAAGTAGACGTCGACGTCGCTCGCGTCGGCGAGCTTCTTGACCAGCTTGGCGCCCTCGACGGCGATGGCGGTGATGCCCTCCTTGTCCAGGCCGAACACCACGCGGCGCTGGAGGGTGGAGGTCGAGTTGTACAGGTGGACGATGGCCTGCTTGGCGCCCTCGATGGACTCGAAGGTGCGCTCGATCAGCTCGGGCCTGGCCTGGGTCAGCACCTGGATGACCACGTCGTCGGGGACGCGGCCCTCTTCGATGATCTGCCGGATGAAGTCGAAGTCGGTCTGCGAGGCCGCCGGGAAGCCGACCTCGATCTCCTTGTAGCCCATGCGTACGAGCAGCTCGAACATCTTGAGCTTGCGATGGGGGTCCATCGGGTCGATCAGGGCCTGGTTGCCGTCGCGAAGGTCGACCGCGCACCAGCGGGGCGCCTTGGTGATGACCTGGTCGGGCCACGTGCGGTCGGTCAGGCGTACGGGCGCATAGGGCTGATAGCGATGGATCGGCATGGGGCTGGGCTGCTGAGCGGTCATGTCTGCTGACTCCTCGTCGGTCGGATGAGAACGGCCGACGCGCATGACTGGCTCCGCGGCGAGGGAGCCGGCCTAGAGGCCCCCGCCGCGGCAGCTAAGAAGCAGCCCACGCAGCATGCCTTGCACGCTACCAGACGTCTCGGGATGCGCCGTCCTGGGTCTCAGATGATGAGAAGCAGCCGGCAATCAATGAAGTCAGTCCGCGATCAGGACGCTGAGGCAGGTCACGCATCCCTCCAGCCGCTCGAACTCCGAGATGTCCACCGTGGTCACGCTCACTCCGCGCTGCTCGAGCAGCGCGGCGGTCCGAGGCGCCGAGGCGGCCAGGAGGACGCGGTCGCCGCCCAGCGGCACCACGTGCGCCCCGGCCTCCTCCGGCGGCTCGAGCAGCCCGGGCAGGTCCACGTGGCGCGGGTCGCCGATGAGTGTCCCGTCGGGCAGGGCGGTCACCGCCGACTTGAGGTGCAGCACGCCGTTCAGGTCCACGGGCACGATCCGGCGCTCCGGCAGCAGGCCCGCGAGCTGGGCGATGCCGCCGGCGCTGGTGCGCGCCGACCTGCCGACGTACACGGTGCGGCCGGCCTGGAGGACGTCTCCCCCGTCCAGCGTCCCGGGCGCCGCGATCCTGACCGCCTTGAGCCCCAGCCGGCGGACGGTGGCCGCCACGGACTCCACCTCGGGCCGCCGCTCCTCCGCGCCCGGCCTGGTCAGCACGGCGAGCCGCCCCGACACCACCACGGTGTCCTCCACGAACGGCGCGTCCGGCAACTCGTGGGCCTCCGGTACGTACGTGACCCGCCACCCGGCGGCGGCCAGCGCGGCCACGTAGGCGTCGTGCTGGTGCAGTGCCCGTTCGGGATCGACCGGCTCGCGCTCGATGTGGGTCACGATGCCCTCGGCGATCCGAGGGCCGGGCTTCCTTACCAGCGCAATACCAGGCATAGGGCGTGTTCTATCACGTACCGCCCCACCCAACAGCGCCCCGCCCGAGCGGCCGGACGAGTCCGGTGACTAGAGTTCAGGCATGCGGGACGACGAGATTCTCACCAGGATCGGCGATCTGGTCACCGAAGAGCACGAGCTGCGCGACAGGCTGACCAAGGGCGAAGTGACCACCGACGAGGAGCACGCGCGCATCAAGGAGCTCGAGAACGCGCTCGACCAGTGCTGGGACCTGCTCAGGCAGCGCCGGGCCAGGCGCAACGCCGGTGACGATCCCGATCACGCCGCCGCCCGCCCGGCCGGCGAGGTGGAGAATTACCGGCAGTAAAAAGGCGGGCGATCACCGGCGGTAAATTCGCTCGCCCCGGTCGTTCCCGGTGCGATTTGCTGGGCGCATGCGCATTCAGCCCATCGATCTCGACCGGCCGGGAAACCTGGTCACGGGCCTGCACGAGGCGTACGTCGCGGGCTACACCGACGACCTGGGCCCGACGATGTCGCTCGCCCGCTTCCGCCACGACGTCGCCGCGCACGAGCCGGGCGCGCGGAGCGAGCTGTGGGCGGTCGTCGAGGACGGCGAGGTCGCGGGCGGCTACGGGTTGTCGCTCCCCCAGCTCGACAACACCCATATGGGGTGGCTCTTCCCCCTCGTCGTACGCCCTGAGCGGCGCGGCCGGGGGCTCGGCTCGGCGCTGTTCGAGCACGTTCTCGATCGCCTGCGCGCCCACGGCAGGACCCTGCTCCTCGCGGAGACCCCCGCCACCGGCGTGGGCACCCGCTTCGCGACGGCACACGGCATGACGGTCTCCCTCATGGAGGCCCGCCGCACGCTCGACCTGCGCAAGGCCGACTGGGACGCGCTGGAACGCATGCTCCCCCGCGTCGAGGGCTACCACCTCGAAAGCTGGACCGGTCCGGCGGGGCCCGATCGGATCGCCGACGTCGCGGCCCTGATGAACGGCATGAACGACGCCCCGCGCGACGCGGACATCGAGAACATGACCTTCAGCCTCGACCGCATCCGCCACCGCGAGGAGAGCATCCCGCGCCGCGGGCTGACCGCGTACACGGCGATCGCCCGCCGCGACTGCGACGGGGCGCCGGCCGGATACACGCGCGTCTATGTCGAGGCCGACCGCTCCACCGGCTGGGGCCACCAGGCGGACACGACCGTGCTGGCCGAGCACCGGGGCCACCGCCTGGGCCTGCTGCTCAAGATCGCGAACCTGCTCCGGCTCCGCGAGCACGAGCCCCACCTGGAGCGGATCATCACCTGGAACGCCACCTCCAACGCCCACATGCTGGCCATCAACGAGGCCATGGGCTTCGAGCTGTTCGACGAGTGGAACGAGTGGCGGCTGACGCTGTAGGGCCCTAGAGGCCGGGGGTTGCGCGCATGTTAAGCGGACGTTAGATCTGGGCCTCCTGCCCTTGTCCGAACATCCTTCTGGGGAGAGGCTCTGACCTGCACCTACTCCCCCCAGGAGGTTCTCCGTGAGCAAGGCACGCGTGCCCTGGAAGGCAGTGATCGGCGGGTCGGTCGGCAATCTGGTCGAGTGGTACGACTGGTTCGTCTACTCCAGCTTCGCCGTCTACTTCGCCGCGTCCTTCTTCCCTGAAGGCGACTCGACGGCACAGCTGCTCAACACCGCGGGCATCTTCGCCGTCGGCTTCTTCATGCGTCCGGTCGGCGGCTGGCTGCTCGGCCGCTTCGCCGACAGGAAGGGCCGCAAGGCGGCGCTGACGCTGACGGTGACGCTGATGTCGGCCAGCGCGCTGCTCATCGCCATCGCCCCGACGTACGCCACGGCGGGCGCCTTCGGCTCACTGGTCCTGCTGCTGGCCCGTCTGCTGCAGGGCCTGTCGGTCGGCGGCGAGTACGCGGCCAGCGCCACCTACCTGACCGAGGCCACCCCGCAGGGCAAGCGCGGCTTCGCCTCTAGCTTCCAGTACGTGTCGATGACCGCGGGGCAGCTGGTCGGCCTCGGCCTGCAGATCATCCTGCAGAACACGATGTCGAAGGAGGACCTCAGCTCCTACGGCTGGCGCATCCCGTTCATCGTGGGCGCGGTGGGCGCGGCGGTCGTGTTCTACCTGCGGCGCAACCTCCTGGAGACCGAGGCGCACGACGAGGAGACCAGGCACTCCGAGGAGCGCGGCACGATCAGGCAGCTCTGGGCGCACAAGAAGGAGGCCGTGCTGGTCATCGCGCTGACGATGGGCGGCACGGTCGCGTACTACACCTACACCACCTACCTCACCAAGTATCTGGTCAACACCGCGGGCATGGCGAAGGAGACCGCGGCTCTCGTCAGCTTCTCCGCGCTCTTCATCTTCATGCTGCTGCAGCCGCTGGCTGGGGCGCTGTCGGACCGGATCGGCCGGCGGCCGCTGCTGATCACGTTCGGCATCGGCTCGATGCTGGGCACGGTGCCGCTGATGACCGCGCTGGGCAGCGCCACCACGTTCGGCGGCGCGCTGGTGCTCTCCCTGGTCGCGCTGGTCATCGTGACCGGCTACACCTCGATCAACGCGGTGGTGAAGGCCGAGCTGTTCCCCACCCAGGTGCGGGCCCTCGGTGTGGCGCTGCCGTACGCGATCGCGAACGCGCTGTTCGGCGGCACGGCCGAGTACGTGGCCCTCTGGTTCAAGAAGGCGGACATCGAGTCCGGCTTCTACTGGTACGTCTCCGCCCTCGCGGCGATCTCGCTGGTGGTCTACCTCACCATGCGCGAGACCCGCGATGCGGCGCTGACCAGGTCCGAGCAGGGGGAATCGGCGCCGGTCTCCGTCTAACCTGGCCGTATGCGAGTTCTGCTGGTCGAGGACGACGATCGGCTCGCCTCCGCGCTCACCACGGCCCTCGCCCGGCACGGCCACCAGGTCAGCCGTGCGGGGCTGGCCGTCGACGCCCTCCGCCTGGCGGGGGGCGTCGACTTCGTCCTGCTCGACCTCGGTCTGCCCGACATGGACGGGCTCGACGTGCTGCGCCGCCTGCGCCGGGTGTCGGCGGTGCCGCTCATCGTGGTCACGGCCCGTACGGAGGAGCGCGAGGTGCTGCGCGGGCTGCGCTCCGGAGCCGACGACTACCTGGTCAAGCCGTTCCGCACGGTCGAGCTGATGGCCCGCATGGAGGCGGTGGTGCGCCGCGGCACCAGGCCGCGCCCGGCCCGCGACGAGGTGGTGAGCGTCGGCGACGTCCGCATCGACCTGGAGTCCAGGCAGGTCACGGTGGCCGGGGAGCTCGTGACGCTGACCAGGCGCGAGTTCGACGTGCTGGCGATGCTGGCGCGCGAGCCCGGTGTCGTGCGCGGCAGGGAGGAGATCCTCGACGAGGTCTGGGGCGACCCGCTGCTGTCGGCGTCCCGGTCGCTGGACGTGCACGTGGCCAACCTGCGCTCCAAGACCGGCCGCCCCGGCCTGGTGGAGACGCTGCGGGGCACCGGCTACCGGCTGGGCTCGACGGCGTGAACTCCCGCCTGGTGGTCACGTTCACCACGCTGATCGTGTTCCTCATCGCGGCGCTGGCCGTGCCGCTCGGCCTCGCCTACGCCTCCCACCGCACCAACCGCCTCCTCCTCGACCGCCGCGCCGACGCCACCCGCTTCGCGGAGCTGGCCGACCAGGCGGCCAGGGAGGACGACCGCGCGGGGCTGATCTCCGAGATCAACCGCTACGCCGAGCTGTACGGCGCAGCGGTGCGCGTACGCGACCGCGACGGCTCCATCCTGGCCACCGTGGGCCGGTTCGACGCCGACGACCGGGACGCGACCCGCCTCGCGCTGGCCGGCCGCACCACCGAGGACCTGCCCACGATCAGCCCGTTCGGCCCGGCCACGGTGCTGCTGGCCGAGCCCGCAGGACGGGACGCGCAGCTGTCCGGGGTGGTGCTGCTCGAGGCCCCCACGGGCCGGGCCCGGCTGGACGTGTCGCTGGTGTGGGGCGCGCTGGCGCTCGGCGCGCTGGTGGCGCTGGCGTACTCCGCGCTGGCGGCCCGGCGGCTGGCCCGCTGGATCCTGCGGCCCGTCACCGAGCTCGACCGCACCACGCAGGCCATCGCGCACGGCCGGCTCGACGCCCGCGCGCATCCCGGCGCCGGGCCCTCCGAGCTGCGGCGACTGGAGGAGCGCTTCAACGCGATGGCCGACGCGGTCTCCAGCGCGATGGAGCGGCAGCGGGCGTTCGTGGCGGACGCCTCGCACGAGTTGCGCACCCCGCTCACCGTGCTCGGGCTGCGGCTGGAGAACCTCGAGCCCCACCTGCGGGGCGAGGGCGCGGCCGAGTTCGAGGAGGCGATGGCGGAGCTGGACCGGCTGGCGCTGCTGGTGGAGGACCTGCTGGCGCTGGCTCGGGTGGAGGCGGGCGCGGTGGTCGAGGGCAAGGAGGTTCCGCTCGCGCCGCGGCTGGCTGCGTGGCGTGAGGTGTACGCGGCCAAGGGCGTGCGGCTCGTGGCCGACATCCCGGAAACGGAGGTCGTTCCGGAGGCCGCGGCCAGGATCGCGGACATCGCGCTCGACAACGCCCAGAAGTTCGTGCCCGAGGGCGGCACGGTCACGGTCACCCTGGACGACGGCGTGCTGCGGGTGGCCGACGACGGGCCTGGACTGAGCGAGGAGGAGCGCTCGGAGGCGCTGGGACGGTTCTGGCGGTCCGGAGCCCACGCGAACGTGCCGGGCAGCGGCCTGGGGCTGGCCATCGCCGCCGAGCTGGCCAGGACGTGCGGCGCCGCGCTGGCGCTGCTGCCCGCCGTGCCGCACGGCCTGGTCGTGGAGCTGCGCCTGAAGAGTCAGCCCTAGACGGACCGGTGATGACGGGCGGCTGAGGGCTCAGCCGTAGACGGACCGGTAGTAGCGGGCGGCGCCCGGGTGGAGCGGGACGACGCCGGTGCCGATGGCGTAGCGCATGTCCAGCCGCCCGCCCGGCGCCGACGGGGCCTGGAGGCGGTCGCGGGCGTGGAAGACGGTCTCGGTGATCGTGAACGCCAGGTCGTCCGGGAGCGTGGTCCGGCACATCAGGTAGCTGGGAGTGCCGACGGTCGGCACCGGCCTGCCGCTGCCGTACACGCCGGCGGGCACCAGCGCGTGCTCGTAGAGCGGGCCGAAGTGGCGGCGCAGCACCGGCACCAGCGGATCGAGCGGCACGAGCTCGATGTCCCCGAGGGAGGTCAGGGCGGGCGTGGGCACCCCACCGGACCAGAAGAACGCCTCGATCTCGCCGTCACGCAGCGCCTGGACCGACTCGTCGAGGCCCAGCCTGCTGACCACGGCGGGCCTGGACAGCCCGGCCACGGCCAGCACGCGGGTGGCGCTCACCGCGGTGCCCGAGCCCTCCAGCCCGATGGAGACCGTCCGGCCCGCCAGGTCCTTGACGGCGGCGATGCCGGAGCTGCCGCGCACCACCAGATGGACGTAGTTCATGTACACCCTGGCCAGCGCGGAGACCGGCTGGTGCCGCACCCGCACGGCGTCGTCGGCGCTGTCGGCCAGCGCGAACGCCACGTCGGCCCGCCCGTCGGTCATCATCGTCAGGTTCTGCACGCTGGCCGCGGTGTTCATCACCCGCACCGTGAGCCCCAGTCGCCGCAGCTCCTGCGCGATCCCGTCGCCGAGTTGCTCGTAGATCCCGCCCGTCACGCCGGTCGCCAGCCGCAGCTCGGGCCATGTGCCGCCGGAGGCCGAGCACCCGGCCGCCAGCGCGGGGAGCCCGAGGAAGGCGCGGCGGGATATCGACATGAATTCACGGTATCCGGTCCACCAGAATGGACTTTGTGAGCGAACGGGACACACGCCTGCGCATCGCCTCGGAATTGACGATGTTCCTGCCAGTGAGCCGGCGGCAGGAGTGGCAGCGCGTGACGCCGGACGGCACCTCCACGCTGGGCCACCACGTCGAGTCGCTCGGCATCCCGCTGACCGAGGTGGGGCCGATGGTCGTGGACGGCCGCGGGGTGCCGCCCTCGTACCAGCTCGTGCCCGGCGACGTGGTGGAGGTGCACCCGGTCCCGCGCCCGCAGCCGCTGCCGGGTGAGCCGCGCTTCCTGCTCGACGTGCACCTGGGCACGCTGGCGCGGCGGCTGCGCCTGCTCGGCATCGATACGGCCTACCACAACGACATGGACGACCCGGCGCTGGTGGTGCAGGCCAACGAGGAGCGCCGGGTGCTGCTCACGCAGGACCGCGGCCTGCTGCGCCGCCGCGCGCTCTGGCTGGGCGCGTACGTGCGCGGCTCCCGCCCCGCCGATCAGCTCCGCGACCTGCTCGAACGCTTCACGCCGCCGCTGCGCCCGTGGACGCGCTGCACGGCGTGCAACGGCGAGCTGGAGCCGGTCGCCAAGCACGAGGTGGCGTCGCTGCTGGAGGCGGGCACGGAGCGCAACTACGACCTGTACGGGCGGTGCGGCGAGTGCGGCCAGGTCTACTGGCGCGGCGCGCACAGCGACCACCTGGAGGAGATCGTCAGGTCGGCCCGCGCCTGGACCGCCTAGGGACGAAGCTGTACGGGTGAAACGCCCGCGCACGTAACCGGGCCGTACCAGGTGACATGCCGGGGGATGGGCGGGGCAGTAAGGAGGCTCTGCCCGCGAGGCCCGCGAGGCCCGCAAGGAGGGACGGATGCCGGACACAAGGGCGCAGTGCGAACGGACGGCCAGGGAGGTCCTCGGCCTGACCGATCTGCGTCCGGGCCAGCTGCGCGCCATGACGGCACTGGCCGAGGGCAGGGACACGCTGGTGGTGATGCCGACCGGCAGCGGCAAGTCGGCGATCTACCAGGTGCCGGCGCTGCTGTTGAAGGGGCCGACCCTGGTGGTGTCGCCGCTGATCGCCCTGCAGCGCGACCAGGTCGAGGCCCTGCGCAGCCACGACGAGGACGCGGTGAGCCTGGACGCGGGAACGCGGGCACGTAAGCGGACGGCGGCCTTCGAGGCGCTGCGGGCGGGCTCGAACAGGACCTCTTGAGCTGAACGCGCGTTTTTGGGGGAGTTAGTCAGGTCATGAACGAACCTGATGCGTCGGAGGTGGTGGCCATGTCGCGGTCTGGGGCAACGATCCGTGTCGGCGTCGAGGAGGAGTTCCACATCGTGGATGCGGGCACGCGCCATGTGGCCGCCCGCGCCGACCTGCTGCTGCCGGTGCTTCCTCCGGACCGGTTCACGCACGAGTTGCAGCGGTCGATGGTGGAGTCCAACAGCAAGCCGTGCTCGACGCTGGAGGAGTTGGCCCGCGATCTGTGCGGGTCGCGTACGACCCTGGTCGAGCAGGCCGAAGCGCTGGGCCTGGGCGTCATCGCGTCCGGCAGCGCGCAGCTCGTCGACATGGACCAGCTGAAGGTCTTCAATGATCCACGCTACAAGCAGATGTTGAGCGACTACCAGCAGCTCACCCGCGAACAGCTGATCTGCGGCACTCACGTGCACGCGGAGGTGCCGGACCGGGACCTGGCGGTCTCCGTCGCCTACCGCCTGTCTCCGTGGCTGCCGCCGCTGCTGGCGATCAGCGCCAGCTCACCGTTCTGGGACGGCACCGACACCGGGTACGCGAGCTATCGCACCCTCGTCTGGCAGCGCTGGCCCACGACGGGCCCGATGGCCAAGTTCGACTCCGCGGCGGAGTACGAGGAGATGATCCAGGAGCTCATCCAGTCCGGTGTGATCAGCGATTCCGGGATGGTCTATTTCGACATCCGGCCGTCGCAGCACGTGCCGACGGTGGAGATGCGGATCTGCGACTCCTGCCCGCGGGTCGAGGACGTCCTGCTGATCGCCGGGCTGTTCAGAGCGCTGGTGGCCAGGGAACTGGCGGCCGTGCGCCGGGAGCCGGAGCACGAGGTGCACCTGGAGACGGTGCGGGCCGCGACCTGGCAGGCGGCGCGCTCAGGGCTGTCGGGCGAGCTCGTCGATCCCGTCGAAGGGGTGCCCCGACCCGCCGCCACCGTGATCCGGAACCTGGTGAACGGCCTGCGCCCGCAGCTCGAGGAGGCGGGCGACTGGGAGCTCGTCTCGGCACTGGCCCGGCAGGTGCTGGAGATCGGCGACTCGGCGGCGCGGCAGCGCCAGGCGTTCGCCCGGCGCGGGCACCTGGAGGACGTGGCGGACCAGTTGCTGGCCGAGACCCGGGCGTGCGAATGGAGCGATCCCGCCGGAGGTCATGACCTTCCGTCGTACCGGCCGGTGGCGTGAGGCCGGGTCGGCCCGCCTAGGGACAGAGGGTGAAGGGGTCGATGCCGCCCAGGTAGCGGGACCACTCCTGGGCGGTGAGGGTACGGCCCGCGCGCCCGCACACGGCGGCGGCCACGCGGCCGCCGTCGAGCTCATGCGTGCGTACCGTGCCGTCCGCCGTGACGCTGTAGAGCCTCCTGCTGTCGGAGGAGAAGGCCAGGTAGCCGTTGAGGCTGGTCTCCGTCGACTGCAGGCCGTCGAAGACCACGCCCAGCATCCGGCGGTCGGCCACGTCCCAGAGGCGGATGCGGGCGCCTCCTTCGTACGCGGCGATCATGCGTCCGTCAGGTGACCAGGCGAGCCGCTCGACCGCGATGACGCGCACGGCGGGGAGGCTCTCGACCTGTCCGACGGCGCTCGCGGGCATGGCGGGGAAGTCGGCGAGCCTGGTGGTGAGGTCGCCGTTCCACAGACTGATCCGGTCGGATCCGAAGATCGCCAACCGCCGGCCGTCCGGGCTGAAGGCGAAGGGGCCTTCGAGCTGCCCGATCCCCGGTGCCGGAGGCAGTTCGGCGGCTTTCGCAGGGTCGATGCGGTGCGGTGTCACGCCGCCCAGCAGCAGGCGGCCGTCCGGGCGGAAGGCCAGGTGCCCGGGGGCCGGGCCGGACGTGCTCCTGGACGTGCCGCGTTGGAGGTCGTACAGCTCCACCGGCAGGTCGCCGGCGCCGCCAGACGGAGAGATCGCGAGGGTGCGGCCGTCCGGGCTGAAGGCCAGCGAGTCGGCCCCGCTCGCGTCCTTGGCGGCCAGCCGGAACCCGCCGGTCTCCGCTCCCTGTGGCAGCCGGACGACGTGGACCGTGGCGCCGTCGGCATAGGCCAGCCGGCCGCCGTCGCGGCTGAACGCCATCGCGTCCCCCTCACCTCGCCACGGGATCGGGGCGGCCAGCGAACGGCCGGTCGCCACGTCCCACAGGGTCAGGGCGCCGCGCTCCTTGGCCGCCAGGACCCGCTCCGACGGGTCGAGCAGCACCTGGTCCTGGTCACCGCCGCCGCTGGTCGACCGGTCGAACAGCATGGACACGTCCAGCGTGTGGACGACCCCGCCGTCGCTCAGCAGCCGCAGCGCCCGCCGCCCCTCGTCGAAGCGGAGGTCGCTGACGGGCGCCGGCGGGACCCGCCGCAGCACGACGGCCCCGTTGGACCGCCGCCGGATGATCAGCTCGTTCCCCCACTCCCAGGTGGCGACGTACCGGTCGCCGAAGCCGAACTCGACCGAGGCCCCGGAGTCGCCGCTCACCAGTGCCGCGCCGTCCGGCACCGAGTAGACGCTCACCGCGCTCCCGCGACCCCTCGGATGGGTGAGTGCCAGCGCCCGCCCGTCGGCGCTGAACTGGGCGTCGAGGATGCCCTCCCGGCGCGGCAGCCATGGGGCGGCCAGCTGCCTGCCCGCCTTGAGGTCCCAGAGCTGTGCCTTGCCCTCCCCGCTGTGGGTGACCACGCCGAGCCGGCCGTCCGCGCTGACCGCGTCCAGGCCGATCCCCTCGGGAGTGGTGAGCTGCTTGCCGGTGGAGATGTCCCACCACCGCCCCTCCCGCAACGGACGCTTCGGCAGGGCGAGCAGCCGCCCGGTCCTGTCGAACTCCAGATCGTTCATCAGCCCGGCGTGCCCCCCGAACCAGTCACCACGCGGGCGGCCCGTGACGACGTCCCACAGCCGTACGCCCTGCGCGTACTGGAGTGCCAGGGTGCGGCCGTCGGGGCTGATCGCGGCCCAGCGCACGCCCGCCTCCAGCCCGCCGATCTCGTGAATCTGCCGGTGTGACGGCACGTCCCAAACCCTGGCCCGCCCACCTTGTACGGCGACCAGGGTGCGGCCGTCACGGCTGATGCCGTACACGGAGTCCGCGCCCCGGTACGGGTCGGTGAAGACGTCGGCCGTGGGCTCGGACAGCGAGTCGTAGAGCGCGCCCCGCGTCTCCGGCAGCGACGGGCTCAGCCGCCAGGCCGCCACGGTGAGCAGCCGGGCCAGCGGCGGCTCCGTCTGCCGCAGGTCGGCGGCGCGCAGGGTGAGCTCCCTGGCCAGCGCGTCGTCACGTTGGCGGTCGGACTCCCTGCGCAGGTGCTCGGCCAGCCCCAGCCCGCCGAGCGCGGCCACCAGCAGCACGGCCAGGGTCGCCGCCAGCAGCCCCCGCCTCCTGGACTGCCGCCTGGCCTGCCGGGCCGCCGCGTCGAGGAACTCGCGCTCCCGCCTGGCCAGCGTGAGGTCCTTGCGCTCGGTGGCCGCCCAGCGCAGGATCCTGTCGAGGCTGGAGCCGTGCAGCAGGTCGGTGGGCTTCCTGCCGTGGCTCTCCCACAGCGCCGCCGCTTCGGCCAGGCGGCGGTGCACGCGCAGTCCCTCGCGGTTGGCGGCCACCCACTCCCGCAGCCTGGGCCAGGCCTGGACGAGCCCGGGGCGGGCCAGTTCGTACGCGGTGCCGTGGCGCACCACGAGACCCGCATCGGCGAACACGGTGAGCAGCGCGTCCACGGCCGCGGCCTCGGGAAGCTCCTCGCGGCCGACCGGCCTGAGCGAGTCACCGTCGATCATCCGCAGGAAGACCTGGGGCACGCCCTCCCGCTCGGCCTCGGTCAGCTCGCCATAGAGGTCCTCCGCGACGGCCCCGAGATCCGGCTCCGCCGCCGCGCCCCTGAGCTCTCCGGCGAGCGTCCCCCCACGGGTGAGTGGATCTCCCTCCCCGTCGCCGACCAGCCGCAGGAGCACCGTCCGGGCGGAGGGCCGGTCGGCGGGCTCCTCAGCGAGAGCGGCGCTCACCAGCGGTCCGAGCGGGTCGGGCAGGCCGTCGGCGCCGGGCCGGAACCCCAGCACCCGGGCGATGACCGCCACCGGCTCCCCGCCCTTGATCGCGTCGCGCCCCCGCGCCGCGAACAGCACCACCATCGCCCACGCCCACATGTCGGCCGCCTCGGTGGCCCGCCGCCCGTGGAACAGCTCGGGCGACATGTACTGCGGCGTCCCCATGAGCGGCCCGGAGGTGGTCGGCCCCACCTCCCTGGCCACCCCGAAGTCGATCACCCGTGGCCCGTCCGGACCGAGGATGATGTTGTCCGGCTTCAGGTCCCGGTGCACGATCCCGACCCGGTGGATGGCCGTCAGCGCGGTCGCCACGCCGATGGCCAGGCGGCGCAGCCGGTCCCCCTCGAACGGCCCCGACTCCTCGACCACCCGCCGCAGGCTGGGCCCCGGGACGAACTCGCTGACGATGTACGGCGCGGCCACGTCCACCTGCGCCTCGATCACCCTGGCGGTGCAGAACGAGGCCACCCGCCGGGCCGCCGACGCCTCCTTGGCCAGCCTGGCCCTGGCGGTGGCGCTGTCGAACCTGGGCACCTTGACCGCGACCCGCTCGCCGGCCTCGCCGTACGCCTCGTACACCACGCCCTGGCCACCGGCGCCGAGCCGCCCGGCCAGCCAGTAGCGGCCCAGCCGGTGCGGATCGGAGGGTGTGAGAGAAGCCATCAGACAGTCAATTTTGATCTACGCAGCCCCCTCCGAGGAAGGCCGCGCACGGAATAGTACGAATTGACCTACGGCGCGAAACCAACACGACATCCCTTGGCAACAGTCACGAAACCGCCGGTTCCTATGGTCCGGCCATGCGGCTTACCTCACACGAGCAGGAGCGGCTGCTCATCCACGTCGCCGCCGGGGTGGCGCGCGAGCGGCAGGCCAGGGGCCTGCGCCTGAACCATCCCGAGGCCACCGCCGTCATCGCGTCGTTCCTCATGGAGGGGGCCAGGGACGGGCGCACCGTGGCCGAGCTGATGGAGGCGGGACGGTCGGTGCTCGGCCGGGCCGACGTCATGGAAGGCGTTCCGGAGATGCTGGAGAGCGTGCAGATCGAGGCGACGTTCCCCGACGGCACGAAGCTGGTCACCGTGCACAGGCCGATCCCGTGATCCCCGGCGAGTACGCCCACCCCGAGGGCGATCTCACGCTCAACCCCGGGCGCGAGCGGGTGACCGTGCGGGTGGTCAACACGGCCGACCGGCCGGTGCAGGTGGGCTCCCACTACCACTTCGCGGCCGCCAACCCGGGGCTGGAGTTCGACAGGCAGGCGGCCTGGGGCAGGCGGCTCGACGTGCCGGCCGGGACGGCGATCAGGTTCGAGCCGGGCGTCGAGCGCGACGTGACGCTGGTGCCGCTGGCGGGCGACCGGGTGGTCCCGGGGCTGCGGCCGGAGTGGGCAGGGCCGCTCGATGGCTGATATTTCGCGCGCCCGGTACGCGGCACTGTACGGTCCCACGGTCGGCGACCGGATCCGGCTGGCCGACACCGACCTGTTCATCGAGGTCACCGAGGACCTGTCGATCGGGCCCGCCGGCCCCGGCGACGAGGCCGTCTTCGGCGGCGGCAAGGTGATCCGCGAGTCCATGGGGCAGGCGCGGACCACCCGGGCGGAGGGCGCGGCCGACCTGGTCATCACCGGCGCGGTGATCCTCGACCACTGGGGCGTGGTCAAGGCCGACGTCGGCATCCGCGACGGCCGCATTCACGCCATCGGCAAGGCCGGGAACCCCGACACGATGGACGGTGTCGATCTGGTCATCGGGCCCTCCACGGAGGTGCTCGCGGGCAACGGCAAGATCCTCACCGCCGGGGCCGTCGACTCGCACGTCCATCTGATCTGCCCGCAACTCCTCGACGAGGCGATCGGGTCCGGGGTGACGACGATCGTCGGGGGCGGCACCGGACCCGTCGAGGGCACCAAGGCGACCACCGTCACCGGGGCCTGGTACCTGGGCCGGATGCTGGAGTCGCTGGACGCGTACCCGCTGAACTTCGCGCTGCTCGGCAAGGGCAACACCGTCTCGTCCGAGGGCCTGCTGGAGCAGCTCAGGGCCGGCGCCTCCGGCTTCAAGCTGCACGAGGACTGGGGCTCGACGCCGGCCGCCATCGACGCGTGCCTGAAGGTGGCCGACGCGGCCGGGGTGCAGGTGACGCTCCACACGGACACGCTGAACGAGGCCGGGTTCGTGGAGTCGACGCTGAAGGCCATCGGGGACCGGACGATCCACGCGTACCACACCGAGGGGGCCGGCGGCGGGCACGCGCCGGACATCATCCGCGTCGCGGCCTACCCCAACATCCTGCCCTCCTCCACCAACCCCACCCGGCCGCACACCGTCAACACGCTCGACGAGCACCTCGACATGCTCATGGTGTGCCACCACCTCAACCCGTCGATCCCGGAGGACCTGGCGTTCGCCGAGTCCCGCATCAGGCCCACGACGATGGCCGCCGAGGACGTGCTGCACGATCTGGGGGCGATCTCGATGATCGGCTCGGACTCGCAGGCGATGGGGCGGATCGGGGAGACGATCATCCGTACGTGGCAGACGGCGCACGTCATGAAGGGCCGTCGCGGGTCTCTCGGCGGGCCTGCGGACAATCTGCGCGCCCGCCGGTACATCGCGAAATATACGATATGTCCGGCTATCGCCCACGGGCTGGACGGCGAGATCGGCTCCGTCGAACGCGGCAAGCTCGCCGACCTCGTCCTCTGGGACCCGGCGTTCTTCGGGGTCAAGCCGGACCTCGTGCTCAAGGGCGGCGTGGTGGCCTGGGCCCAGATGGGCGATGCCAACGCCTCCATCCCGACGCCCCAGCCGGTGCTGCCCCGTCCCATGTTCGGCGCCTCGCCGGTGACCGCCGCCGCCACCTCCCTGCACTTCGTCGCCCCGCTCGCTCTCGACTCCGGCCTCACCGACCGTCTGTCCGTACGCCGCCGCCTGGCGCCGGTGGCGGACGTACGGCGGCGCGGGAAGTCCTCGATGCCGCTGAACGACGCCATGCCCAGGATCGAGGTGGCACCCGACACGTTCGAGGTCCGCGTCGACGGCGACCTCATCGAGCCGGCCCCCGCCACCACCCTTCCGATGGCCCAGCGCTACTTCCTCTTCTGATGGGTCTCCGATGGCGATGAACCCGGCCCTGCTCCTCCTCGCCGACTCCCGCCTCCCGGCCGGCGGCCATGCCCACTCGGGCGGGACCGAGCAGGCGGTCACGTCGGGGGCGGTGCACGACGTGCCCTCGCTGGCGCGCTTCCTCCGTGGACGCCTCCACACGGCGGGCACGGTCGCCGCCGCCCTGACCGCCGCCGCCTGCATCCAGGCCGCCACCTCATCGGGGTGGGTGATGCTCGATGCCGAGGCCGATGCCAGGACCGCCGCGCCCGCCCAGCGGGAGGCGTCCAGGACGCAGGGCAGGCTCCTGCTGAGGGTCGCCCGCCGCGTGTGGCCGTCGCCGGTGCTCGACGAGCTGGCGCGGGACGTACCGAACCCCCATCATCCGATCACCCTCGGAGTGGCGGCGCACGCGGCGGGTGCGACGCCGGAGGAGGCGGCCATGGCGGCGGCGTACCACGCGATCAGCGGCCCCGCCACGGCGGCCGTCCGACTGCTCGGGCTGGACCCGGTGGCCGTGCACGGGCTGATGGCCGACCTCACCCCGGACCTCACCGCCGTGGCCGCGCAGGCCCACCTCGCCGCCGCCGACGCACACCCCCACCTCTGGGGGACGCTGCCCGCATACTCGTCCCCGGCTCTTGATCTCCTGGCCGAGCAGCATGCGCGGGCCGAGGTCAGGCTGTTCGTCTCCTAAGGAAGGGAACCCGACATATGGGCGCCAATCACGACGACCACCACCACGCCCCCGACGGCCGCGGCCGGGCGCTGCGGCTCGGCGTGGGCGGGCCGGTGGGCAGCGGGAAGACGGCTCTGGTGGCCGCGCTGTGCAGGACGCTGGGCCCGTCGCTGTCCTTGGGCGTGGTCACGAACGACATCTACACGACCGAGGACGCCGACTTCCTCCGCCGGACGGGCGTGCTCGACCAGGAGCGCATCCTCGCCGTCGAGACCGGCTGCTGCCCCCACACCGCCATCCGCGACGACATCGCCGCGAACCTGGACGCCGTGGAGACCCTGGAGCACCGGTTCGGCCCGCTGGACCTGGTGATCGTGGAGAGCGGCGGCGACAACCTGACGGCCACGTTCAGCCGGGGGCTGGCCGACAGGCAGATCTTCGTGCTGGACGTGTCGGGCGGCGACAAGGTGCCGCGCAAGGGCGGTCCGGGGGTCACGACGGCCGACCTGCTGGTCATCAACAAGACCGACCTCGCTCCGATGGTGGGCGCCGACCTGGACGTGATGGACCGCGACGCGGCGGCCGTACGCGGGGACAGGCCGGTGCTGTTCACCTCGATCAGGCAGGATCCCACCGCCGCCACGGTCGCCGGCTGGGTCTCCGAGCAGGTGACGGCCTGGGCCCAGGCCCACGCGGCCTCCATCTCGTGATGTCCGGCCGGCGCGCGATGCGGGCCGCTGCCGCGGTGGCCACCGCCCTGTCCACGGACGGCCGGACCCTGCTCCACCGCCTGACCTCGGCGCCGCCGTTGACGCTGCGCCAGACGGGGCCGTACACCGTGCACCTCGTCTCCACGGCGGCGGGCCCGCTCGGTGGCGACCGGCTCCACCTGGACCTCGACGTGGCCCCACGCACCACCCTGGAGCTGGGCTCGGTCGCCGCAACCCTGGTCCTGCCGGGGGACGGCGAGTCCGAGATGCTGGTCACCGCCCGGGTGGGGGCGGGCGCCACGCTCCGGTTCGCGCCGGAGCCCACGGTGCTCGCCGCCGGCTCCCGGCACCGCCTCCTCGTACGCCTCGAGCTGGCGGCGGACGCCGAGGTGCGGTGGCGCGAGGAGATCGTCTTCGGCCGGCACGGCGAGGCGCCGGGACGCTGCCATGCCCGCTTCGACGCGACGTGCGACGGCCGCCCGCTGCTCCGGCAGGAGTTCACCGTCGGCGACCCCGTCCTGGACACGTCCCCCGCCGTCTACGGCACGGCTCGCTGCGTCGGCACCACGTTCCTCACGACGACCGCCAAGGAGCCGGCCGTGGCCGAGGGCGTCGCCGTCCTCCCCCTGGCCGGCCCGGGCACGTTGGTCTCCGCCCTGGCGGGCGACGCGGTCCTGCTCCGCTCCCGCCTCGAATGGGGCGAACGCACCGCCACCACCTTGATGCCGACGACCCTCTGAGGGTGTCGCCGTGGTGATGGTGAGAGGCGCGTCCCCGGCTTACAGTGATCGTGTGGCCGATGACTTCCAGCCTGCCCCGGCGACCCGACGCGGCTACGCGCTCGGCGTGGTGGTCGCCGGAGCGCTCCTGGTGGGCTGCGCCGTGCTCCCGTGGGCCGGGCTCGAGGTGAGGAGCGACCTCATCGGCGGCGGGCTGGCCGACGACATCCGCGGCATCGACGACCGGTTCGGCGTCTACACGCTGGTGGCGGGGCTGATCGCGCTGGGATGCGGCGTCGCGGGGCTGCTCACCCGCCCGAGGGTCGCCGCCCTGGCCGCACTCCCCGGAGCGGCGGCGGTGGCGGTGCTGGTGCTCTTCATGACCGACGGGAGCGGGCTGCGCGACCGGATCTCCGTGGACCTGGGCGAGGTGCTGTCGATCGGGCCCGTGGTCAAGTTCGGCTGGTTCGCCGCGCTGGGCTGCTCCGTGGCGGTCGTCGTGCTCTCCGTCCTGGCACTGCTCCGACGTGCCTGACGATCAGTCGTAGAAGCCCAGCCGCCGCAGCTGCTTCGGGTCGCGCTGCCAGTCCTTGGCCACGCTGATCCGCAGGTCGAGGTAGACGCGCGTGCCCAGCAGGGCCTCGATCTGCTTGCGGGCCTTGGTGCCGACCTCGCGCAGCCGCTCTCCCTTGTGCCCGATGACGATCGCCTTCTGCGAGGGACGCTCCACGAACATGTGCGCGTAGATGTCCAGCAGGTCGTCGCGGCCCTCTCGGGGCAGCATCTCGTCCACGACCACGGCGATCGAGTGGGGCAGCTCGTCGCGTACGCCCTCCAGCGCCGCCTCCCTGATCAGCTCGCCCACCAGCACCTGCTCCGGCTCGTCCGTGAGCTGCCCGTCCTCGTAGAGCGGCGGCGACTCGGGAAGGTGCTCGATCAGCACGTCGGCCACCACGTCGAGCTGCTCGCCGGACTGCGCCGACACCGGAACGATCGCCGCGAACTCCGCCACCTGCGACACCGCCAGCAACTGCTCCGCGATCTGCTCCTTGGTCGCCAGGTCGCACTTGGTCACCACGGCCACGAGCGGCGTCTTCTTCACCGCCGAGAGCTTGTCGGCGATGAACCGGTCACCCTTGCCGATCGGCTCGTTGGCGGGCACGCAGAACGCGATCACGTCCACCTCGGTCAGCGTGGACAGCACCAGGCTGTCGAGCCGCTCCCCCAGCAGCGTGCGCGGCCGGTGCAGGCCGGGTGTGTCGACGATGACGATCTGTGCGTCGGGACGGTGCACGATGCCCCTGATCGCGCGCCTGGTCGTCTGCGGTTTGGACGAGGTGATCGCCACTTTGCTGCCGACCAGGGCGTTCATGAGCGTGGACTTGCCGACGTTCGGCCTCCCCACGAAGCAGGCGAATCCGGCGCGATGGCTGTCTGGCGAAGTCACGTACTGCATTGTGTCCCATCAACGAGCGTGCTCACGCCACCAGGCGAACGCCTCGGGCGCCACCCGGGGCGTCCACGGGGTCGTGTGCAGCTCGGAAAGCTCCTGCTCGGTCACCCACCGGTGGTCGTTGATCTCGACGCCGTCAGGCTCGGGCACGCCCGTGACCAGGACGCCACCGTAAACGGCGATGACGTAGCCGACCTGGTGGCCGTTCGGATAGACGGTGCGGAAATCGGGGCCGCCGTAGACCCCGATCAGGCCTCGTACCTCGATCTCGATGCCGAGCTCCTCACGCAGCTCCCTGACGGCGGCGTCCTCCGGCCGCTCGTCCGGGTCGATGCCGCCGCCGGGCGCCGCCCAGAGACCCACATCGCCGTGCCGGGCCACCAGCAGCCTGCCCGCGTCGTCGAACACGAACGCGGCCGCCGACGGCAGCATGAGCAGCTCGGAGCCGACCTTCTCCCGCAGCCTCGCCAGGAACGGCGACATCGGCATGGTCAGCCCCGCAGCGTGCCGTCAGGGCCGGCCACGAGCAGGGACTTGACGCCCAGCTCCGCGGCCACGGCCTCGTCGGCGGCGCTCGGGCCGCCCTCGCTCACCAGCGCGACCGCCTCCAGGGACCGCGCGCCGCTGGAGACCGCCATGGCCACCGCCACCTGCACCGCCGAGAGCGTCAGCGCGTCCAGCGCCACGTTCGTCGCCGAGTACGTACGGCCGGTCTCATCCCGCACGGCGGCGCCCTCGGAAGCCTCGTTGCGCGCCCTGGCCGCACGGGCCAGAGTGATGATCTTGCTGTCTTCAGGATCGAGTGTCACGCAACCAGGTTAGGCGCTGGCCATGGAGATGACCGCGTCGACCACCTCGCGGGTGCGGGCGGGGTCCATGTCGTCCATGCTCGTGTGCACCACCGACACGAGCGTGTCACCCACCCGTGACAGCACGACGTCCATCGCGTACGGGTAGCCGTTCAGCCGCCCGAGCAGCCGCGCGCTCACGCTCTCGTCCGCCGAGATCTCGAGCGGGAGCGTCTGCGAGCGCAGGTCGGTGCCGGAGGAGGTGCGTACCTCGCGGCACGACTCCATGGCCCTGGCCAGCTCGTCGAGGTGCTCTTCCGCCTCTCCGTCCGCGTAGCGCGCCAGCCCCACGCCGGCCTGCTCCCCCAGCCCGTCGCCCCGGTAGCTGACCGCCGCCTGGGCCGTCAGCGCCTGTCCGGGCGCCTGCCCTCCCGCGGGCTCCAGCACGGCCAGGCAGTTCTCGTCGCCCTGCGTGAACGGCATCCGCCACGCCTGCTCCGGCCTGACCGCGAACCCGTCGGGCAGCTGCGGCCCCTTACGGAGCACGTCGCGCAACTGTGCCGCGGCCCGCGGGTCGAGAACGTTCGCGGCGTTCCCGCCCCCGCATCCTGCCAGAACGCAGGCCAGCAGCCCGCAGGCGATGATCTCGCGTTTCATGATCCCCCCTGGATCGCAGCTTCCCCTGTCGAGGAATGTGGCAATCCACCGGAGATTCCACCAATACGCAAAAAGGGTGCCTCCACCCGGTTGTCCGGATGGGGGCACCCTTGACGCCGACCTGCGTCTCAGCCGGCAAGCCGGCCGAGACGCCGTCGTTCCCCCCAAGGTGCACCCTCCCGCCGCGAACCCCACCCGGCGTTCGAGTGCCTCCCCTTGCGACACCCACCGCACTGGATGTCGTGGTAAGAGAGTGCCCTGGCGGGCTTGCAGAAGACTTGTAGAACGCTTGCGGCCTTGGCCCCGCTTCATCCGCAGTTCGGATGAGATCAGTCGTGGTCGTCGGGCGCCGGGTCGATCTCCTCCTCCGGAGGCTTGGCGTGGCGCACCACGACGGTGCTGATGCGGTTGCGGCGGCCCGCCAGGCTCTCGGCGGTGAGCTTGAGCCCGGCCACCTCCGCCTGCGACCCGGCGATCGGCACCCGACCGAGCGCGTGGGCGAGCAGCCCGCCCACGGTCTCCACGTCGTCCACGTCGATCTCCGTGTCGAACAGCTCGCCCAGCTCGTCGACGGGCATCCGGGCCGTCACCCGCATCCCGCCGTCGGGGATGGACTCGACGCGGGGCGCCTCCTGGTCGTACTCGTCGGTGATCTCGCCGACGATCTCCTCCAGGACGTCCTCGATCGTGACGAGCCCGGCGGTGCCGCCGTACTCGTCGATGACGATGGCGATGTGGATCTGCCGGGCCTGCATCTCCCGCATGAGCTGGTCGATGGGCTTGCTCTCGGGCACGTACGCGGCCGGCCGCATGACCGACTCGACCGTCTCCTTGCCCCCGCCCTCGCCGGACTCGTGGATCTTGCGGGCGATGTCCTTGAGGTACGCCATGCCGATGACGTCGTCCTCGTTCTCGCCCACGACGGGAATGCGGGAGAACCCGCTGCGCAGCGCCAGCGACAGGGCCTGGCTGATCGTCTTGCCGCGTTCGATGTAGACCATGTCGGTGCGCGGGACCATGACCTCGCGCACCAGCGTGTCGCCCAGCTCGAAGACGGAGTGGATCATCTCGCGCTCGTCCGGCTCGATCACCCGGCGCTCCTCGGCCAGGTCGACCAGGTCGCGCAGCTCGGCCTCCGAGGTGAACGGCCCCTCGCGGAACCCCTTGCCGGGGGTCAGCGCGTTGCCGAGCAGGATGAGCAGCTTGGGCAGCGGGCCGAAGATGCGGGTCAGGCCGTACACGATGGGGGCGCTCGCCAGCGCGACCGGCTCGGCGTGCTGGCGCCCCAGCGTACGCGGCATGACGCCCACCACGACGTAGCTGATCACGATCATCACGACGGCGGCCCAGACGTACGCCCAGCCCTGGTCGTGCATGAGGTCGATGAACAGCAGCGTCGCGATGACCGTGGCCACCAGCTCGCAGCTCAGCCTGAGCAGCAGGAGCAGATTGAGGTAGCGCGGCGGATCGTCGACGATGGCCTGCAGGCGCACAGCGCTCCGCCGGCCCTCGCGTACGTATTCCTCGGCACGCACCCTGGAGATGCGCGTCAGTGCCGTTTCCGCACTGGCGATCAGGCCACCGATGATCACGAGGGCGATGGCCGAAAGCAACCAGGCGTTCACCGCGTGTTGCGCACCTCCTGCCACGACTCGAGGAGCCGGGCCTGCAGGCCGAACATCTCCTTGTGCTCCTCCGGCTCGGCGTGGTCGTAGCCGAGCAGGTGGAGGATGCCGTGGGTGCACAGCAGCTCGAGCTCGTCGGCCGTGCTGTGGCCCGCCTCCTCGGCCTGCCTGGCGGCCACCTGCGGGCAGAGCACGACATCGCCGAGCAGCGCCGGGTCAGTGGGGCTCTCCAGGTCGCCGCGCGCGCCCCCGCCGGGACGCAGCTCGTCCATCGGGAACGCCAGCACGTCGGTCGGGCCCGGCTCGCCCATCCACTTCTCGTGCAGCTCGGACATGGCGTCGTCGTCGACCACCACGATGGAGAGCTCGGCGAGCGGGTTGATGCCCATCTCGCCGAGCACGTGGGTGGCCAGGGCGACGAGGCTCTCCTCGTCGACCCCGACACCCGACTCGTTGTTGATCTCGATGCTCATGGTCGCCGCTTCCCCCGGTGCTGGATGCTCTTCGGCTCCTGGGCGGCCTGTGTGGCGTCGTAGCGCCCGTACGCGTCCACGATCTCGCTCACCAGCTTGTGGCGGACCACGTCGGAGCTGGTCAGGCGGGCGAAGTGGATGTCGGGGATGCCGTCGAGGATCTCCTGGACGACCCGCAGCCCGCTCACCGTGCCGTTGGGCAGGTCGACCTGCGTCACGTCACCGGTCACCACGATCTTGGAGTTGAAGCCGAGACGGGTGAGGAACATCTTCATCTGCTCGGCCGAGGAGTTCTGTGCCTCGTCGAGGATGATGAAGGCGTCGTTGAGCGTGCGACCACGCATGTACGCGAGCGGCGCGACCTCGATCGTGCCCGCGGCCATCAGCTTGGGGATGGAGTCGGGGTCGAGCATGTCGTGCAGCGCGTCGTAGAGCGGCCGCAGGTAGGGGTCGATCTTCTCGTAGAGCGTGCCGGGCAGGAAGCCCAGCCGCTCGCCGGCCTCGACGGCCGGGCGGGTCAGGATGATCCGGTTGACCCGCTTCTCCTGCAGCGCACGCACGGCCTTGGCCATCGCGAGGTAGGTCTTGCCGGTGCCCGCGGGGCCGATGCCGAACACGATCGTGTGCTTGTCGATCGCGTCGACGTACCGCTTCTGGTTGACCGTCTTCGGCCTGATCGTGCGCCCGCGCGAGGAGAGGATGTCGAGGGACAGCACCTCGGCGGGGCGGTCGGACGTCAGGCGGAGCATGGCGATGCTGCGCTCGACCGCGTCAGGGGTGAGCTCGCCGCCGCTGCGCAGCACCTCGACCAGCTCCTCGAAGAGCCGCACCACCGTGCCGCTCTCGTCGGGGCTGCCGGTGACGGTGATCTCGTTACCGCGAACGTGGATGTCGGCCCTGAAAGCGCCCTCGATGACGCGAAGCAGCTCGTCGCGGGAGCCCAGGAGGCTGACCATCGGGTATTCGTCCGGAATCAGCACCTTGGCTTGAGTGCGCGAGGGAGGTGCCGTGCGTCGGGATTCGTGTAGTTCGGACATGGGCAGGCCAGTGGCCTGATGCCTCCCGGTCTCTTTCGGTGTTCTTCTGTGCCCATCGTATCCGGGACCGGGCCGATCGCTCCCCCCAATATCAGCCGGGCGGCCAGGTCAGGTCGCGCCCGCCCAGGACGTGGGCGTGTACGTGGAAAACGGTCTGCCCGGCGCCGAGCCCGGTGTTGAACACCACGCGGTATCCGCTGTCGGCCACGTGCTCCAGCACAGCCACCGAGTGGGCGGCCTTGAGCACCTCGTCGGCGAGCCCGTCGTCGACATCGGCGAGTGCCGCCGCGGTGGCGTGGTGCTGTTTCGGGATGATCAGCACGTGCGTGGGCGCCTGCGGGTTGACGTCACGGAACGCCAGTGTCCTGCCGGTTTCATAAACGATCTCGGCGGGAATCTCCTTGGCGACGATTTTGCAGAAGAGACAATCGCTCACCTGATCACCCTATCGAGAGCACCGGCGTACGTAACCCGTTGCCAATCGGTAATCCTCTGTGTCGTGCGAAGGAAGATCCACGCGGTTAGGGTGAGTGTGCGACACTTCAGCGAAATAGGACGATTCAGGGTCGGGCGAGCGCCACCTGGCGAGGACACGACTGGGTAATGCACCCTAAGGAACCGGGGAAACCTCAAGAACCGGAAGAGCGTAAACCCTCTGGGAAGGCTGAGCGTCCCATTGATGTGACCACCGAAACCCTTCTGGCCGACAGGTCGATGGGGGCGGCGCCGGTCGGGTGGGATGCCGACATGGCCGTGACCGCGCTCTACAGCGCGCACTTCCGGTCGTTGGTGCGTCTCGCCGTGTTGCTGGTGCGAGACACGGCGACTGCTGAGGAAGTCGTGCAGGACGCGTTCGTCGCCATCCATGGCGCCTGGCGCAGGCTGCGTGACCCCGACAAAGCTCTCGCCTACCTCCGTCAATCCGTCGTCAACCGGTCCCGTTCCGTGCTGCGTCACCGCGCGGTCGTCGAGAAGTACGCTCCCAAGGGACTGCCCGACGCCCCGAGCGCCGAGAACGGCGCGATCGGCGAACTGGAACGCTCCGCCGTCATCGAGGCGTTACGGGCCCTGCCCACCCGTCAGAGAGAAGCACTGGTTCTGCGGTACTACGGTGATCTGTCCGAAGCTGAGATCGCCCACGCGATGGGCATCAGCAAGGGCGCGGTCAAGAGCCACACCGCACGTGGCATGGCCGCACTGCGATCCGTTCTGGAGAAAATGTCATGACCCAGCCCCCCGACGAGCACGGCGATCTCCTGCGCCGTGCGCTCCGAGCGGAGGCGGACGCGGTCGTGCCCTCGCCGGACGGACTGGAGATCATCCGCGCCCGCATCGAACGGCGCGGTGTCCGTAATCTGTTCTGGTGGCGTGCGGGCGCGGCCGCCGCCAGCGCCGTCCTCGTAGCGGGAACGATCGTGATGGCCGTTCCGCAGTTGCGCACGCAGATCATCAACTCGCAACCCGTCGAGAACGACACCTCCAGGGTCCCGTCCAACTCCTCCACCACGCGCTCCCAGGAACCGCCGCCGCCGTCCAGGCAGCCGACCCACGACCAGCACCCCATCGTGGTTCCCGACGTGACCAAGAGCCCGACGCCCCGGCCCTCGAAGCGGGCGGAGTCGACCAGCAGGCCGTCGCCGACCCCCACGCCGACTCCGACCACGTGCCCGACGACCCAGGCCGAGCAGGCCGACCCGCCGTCCGAGTGCCCCTCGGTCTCGCCGACTCCGTCGCCAACGCCGCCGGCGGAGGACACGCTGCAGCCCACGACGTGCCCGGTCGATGAGTGCCCGCCCGACGACAACGTCACCGAGACCCCCGCCGACGTGACCAGCCCGTTGGTGGACGCCTCCCATACGACGCCCTGAAGCCTCCTACACAACGCCCTTAAAAGGGCTCTACCAGCGCCCGGTACGCGTGAGCAGCACGGAGGCCGCCGCCACCCCCGCCGTGGACGTACGCAGCACCGTCGGCCCCAGCAGCACGGAGACCGCCTTGGCCGCCCGGAACCCGGCCAGCTCCTCCTCCGAGACGCCCCCCTCGGGCCCCACGACCACCACGATGTCGCCCGACGCGGGCAGCGCCACGCCGGACAGCGGCTCCGCCGCCTCCTCGTGCAGCACCAGCCCCAGCGCCGCGCCCGCCAGCAGCTCCCCGACCCGCGCGGTGGTGGCGGGCTCCGTCACCTCGGGCAGGTGGAACCTGCGGGCCTGCTTGCCCGCCTCGCGGGCGGTGGAGCGCCAGCGGTGCAGCGCCTTGGCGACCTTGTCGCCCTTCCACTGGGTGATGCTGCGCGAGGCCGCCCACGGCACGATGACGTCGACGCCCGCCTCGGTCATCATCTCGACCGCCAGCTCGCCTCTGTCGCCCTTGGGCAGCCCCTGGACGACGGTCAGCCGCGGCTCCGGCAGCTCGACCTCGTAGCGGCACAGCACGTCGAGCCTGAGTGAGTCCTTCAGCGCCTCGCGCACGACGCACTCGGCGACCGTACCGGCGCCGTCCGTCAGATCGACCCGCTCACCGGCCCGCAGGCGGCGCACGGAGGCCGCGTGCCGCCCCTCGGGGCCGGCGAGCGTCAGCTCGGGCCCGTCCAGCTCCTCGGACAGGAACACCGGGACGGTCACGTCACCTGCCGTTGAAGGCGTCGCGCAGCCGGGAGAAGAAGCCCTGCTGGCCGGGGGCGAACTTGCCCGGCGGCCGCTCCTCGCCGCGCTGCTTGGCGAACTCGCGCAGCAGCTCCTCCTGCGCCGGGTCGAGGCGGGTCGGGGTCTCGACGTTGACGTGGATCAGCAGGTCGCCGCGGCCGGACTCGTTGAGCCGCTGCACGCCCCGCCCGAACATGGTGATGACCTGGCCCGACTGCGTGCCGGGGCGGACGTCGACCTCCTCGGAGCCGTCGAGCGTCTCGACCGCCAGGATGGTGCCGAGCGCGGCGGCCGTCATCGGGAGCTGCACGGTGCAGTGGAGATCGTCACCGCGCCGCTCGAAGATCTCGTGAGCACGCTCGACGATCTCCAGGAACAGGTCTCCGGGCGGGCCGCCGCCGGGGCCGACCTCACCCTCGCCGGCGAGCTGGATGTGGGTGCCGTCCTCGACGCCCGCGGGGATGCGGACCTTGATCGTACGGCGGGTGCGCACCCGGCCGTCGCCGGAGCACTCCTGGCAGGGGTGGCGGATGATGGTGCCGAACCCGCCGCACTGCGGGCACGGCCGCGAGGTCATGACCTGACCCAGGAACGACCGGGTGACCTGGGAGATCTCGCCGCGCCCGCTGCACATGTCGCAGGTGTCGGGATGCGTGCCGGGCGCCGCGCCGGCCCCGTGGCAGACCTCGCAGAGCACGGCCGTGTCGACGACCAGCTCGCGGGTGGTGCCGAACGCCGTCTCGCGCAGGTCCAGCTCGACCCGGATGGTGGCGTTGCGCCCCCTGCGGGCACGCGAACGCGGCCCTCTGGCGCCCGCCGCGGTGCCGAAGAAGGCGTCCATGATGTCGCTGAACGGGAAGCCCGCTCCGAAGCCGCCGGCGCCCGCGCCTGCTCCCGCTCCGCCGAACGGGTCGCCACCCAGGTCGTACATCTGGCGCTTGTTCGGGTCGGACAGCACCTCGTAGGCCTGCGTGATCTCCTTGAACCGCTCCTGGGTCTCAGGATCGGGGTTCACGTCGGGATGCAGCTCGCGGGCCAGGCGGCGGTACGCCTTCTTGATCTCGTCCTGACTGGCGTCACGGCGCACCCCGAGGGTGGCGTAGTAGTCGCTGTTTGCCACTTATCGACCTCTTATGATGCAGCCAGGATCTGGCTGACGTAGCGTGCCACCGCGCGCACGGCGCCCATCGTAACTGGGTAGTCCATCCTCGTCGGTCCCAGCACGCCGAGCCGGGCCAGTTGGTTGTCGCCAGAACCGTATCCGGTCGCGACGATGGATGTCCCCCGCAGGTAGGGGTTTTCGGAGCCGATGCGCACGGTGAGCGCGGACGGTGTGTCGTTGGAAGTCTCGCCCAGCAGCCGCATGAGCACGACGTGCTCCTCCAGCGCCTCGAGCACGTCACGCAGGCCGGTCGCGAAGTCGGCGCCCGCGAGGTTCGCCGCGCCGGCGAACACGATCTTCTCGTCGTACCGCTCGACCAGCGTCTCCAGCAGCACCGACAGGATCGTGGCCGCCGCGGGCCGGTCTTCGACGGGCAGCCGCTCGGGCAGGTCGGCGACGAGCTCGGGCACGTTGCTCAGGCCGCAGCCGTCGAGGGAGGCGTTGAACACCGCGCGCAGGTGGGCGATGCGGGTGTCCTCGATGTCCTCGGGCAGCTCGATCACCCGCTGCTCGACGCGGCCGGTGTTGGTGATCAGCACGAGCATGACCCGCCGCTCGTTGAGCGGCACCAGCTCGACGTGCCTGACCGTCGAACGCGTCAGCGTCGGGTACTGCACGACCGCCACCTGCCGGGTCAGCTGCGCGAGCAGCCGGACCGTGCGGGTGACCACGTCGTCGAGGTCGACCGCGCCCGCGAGGAACGTCTCGATCGCCCTGCGCTCGGCCGCCGACAGCGGCTTGACCTGCGAGAGCCGGTCGACGAACAGGCGGTAGCCCTTGTCCGTCGGCACGCGGCCCGCGCTGGTGTGCGGCTGGGTGATGTAGCCCTCCTCCTCCAGCGCGGCCATGTCGTTCCTGACCGTCGCGGGGGAGACCTTCAGGTTGTGGCGCTCGGCGAGCGCCTTGGAGCCCACCGGTTCGTTGGTGGACACGTAGTCTTCGACAATGGCGCGGAGCACCGCCAGCTTCCGATCGTCGAGCACGTGCTCACCTCCTGCCTCTGCCATTTGAGGAACGCAACCATCTAGCACTCTGAGTTCCTGAGTGCCAAGTGTACGGCTCTCGCCCACAAGGTGCGATAACAGCAGGTCGCAACCTGGCTCCTAGCTTCTTACAAGGGGCAAGTACCACACTTGCCGACATGAGCGACAATTCACCCCCTCCGCCGTACGGCCCGCAGCCCGCCTCACAGCCGGGTTACGGCCCTCAACCTGGGTCCCAGCCGGGCTACGGCCCCCAGCCCGGCTCACAGCCGGGCTACGGGCAGCCTCCGCCGCAGTACGGGCCCGCGCCGCAGTACGGCCCGCCACCGCAGTACGGCCCACCGCCCCAATACGGCCCACCTCCTCAGTACGGACAATACGGCCAACAACCCCAATTTCCCCCTCGAATCGACTCGAAAGCCATCAAGCCGCGCCTGTGGTGGATCGGGCTCGTCTGGGGCGTCTTCGTCGTGTGCGCGATCGCCGGTGTCGTGGTGTTCTCCACGGGCCTGGTGAGCAGCGTGAGCGACCTGGCCCCGAGCAGGACGTTCGCGGCCGGCGAAAGCGTGACGATCCCGGTCGACCCGGCAGACCGGCCCGCGGTCTACCTCTCCAGCGACACGCAGGTCAACTACGTGTGCGAGATCTCCGGCCAGGCCAAGCTCGCCAAGACCACGGGCAGGCAGACGGTCACGTCCGGGTCCGTCACCTGGGTGGAGCTCTTCGTGATCAACGCGCCGTCCAAGGGCGACTACCAGCTCACCTGCACCACCCAGGAGCAGGCCGACGTGCGGTACGGCGTGGGCCGTCCGCTGGCCTCGGCCGCGGGCGGCATCGCCGGCGGTGTGGCCGCGCTCCTGCTGATCCCGGGCGCGGGGCTGCTCGTCGCCGTCATCGGCACGATCGTCGTCCTGGTACGCCGCAGCGGCGCGCGCAAGCGCCTTGCGGTCGCCGGGTGATTTGCTACGGTCCCCGTGTGTACGAGGGCGATGTGCTGGCGGGAAATTGGCGGCGGCCGGGGAAGGGCAAGATCCCCAAAGTGCCCGCCGAGCTGGACCTCGTCGTGGAGGACGCCGACAGCGGCTTCTGCGGCGCGGTGGTGGCCTGCGACAAGGAGGCCGTGACGCTCGAAGACCGGTTCGGCAAGCGCCGGCTGTTCCCGCTCGCGCCCGCCGCGTTCCTGCTGGAGGGCCGGCCCGTGACGCTGGTACGCCCGGTGGCGGCCCCCGCGGCCCCCGCGGCCCCCAGGCGCAGCGCGTCCGGCTCGATCGCCGTGGAGGGGCTGCGGGCGAGAGTCGCGAGGGAGAGCCGGATCTATGTGGAGGGCGTGCACGACGCCGCCCTGGTCGAGAAGATCTGGGGCCATGACCTGCGGGTCGAAGGGGTCGTGGTCGAATACCTGGAGGGCGTGGACCACCTGCCGGCCATCGTGGCGGAGTTCGGTCCGGAGCCGGGGCGCCGGCTGGGGGTGCTGGTGGACCATCTCGTGCCCGGGTCCAAGGAGAGCAGGATCGCGGCCGAGATCACCTCGCCGGACGTGCTCGTCGTGGGGCATCCGTTCGTCGACATCTGGGAGGCGGTCAAGCCGTCCGTGCTGCGCATCCCGGCCTGGCCCGCCGTGCCGCGCGGGGTGCCGTGGAAAGAGGGCGTGATCGCCGCCCTGGGCTGGCGCATGGAGCCCGCGGAGGCGTGGCGGCGGATCCTCGGCGCCGTCTCCACGTACGCAGACCTGGAGCCGGAACTCCTCGGCCGGGTCGAGGAACTGATCGACTTCGTTACGGAGGCATCATGAGCCAGGACCCGCCGCAGCCGGCGCCGGACGACGACGCCACCCGCTTCGTCCCACCGTCTGACATCCCGCCCAGCCAGGGCTCCGGCCCTCAGCAGCCGGTCTACGGACAGCAGCCCGGCTCCGAGCCCGGCTACGGGCAGCAGCCCAGCTCCCAGCCCGGCTACGGGCAGCAACCCGGGTCGCAGCCCGGCTATGGACAGCCGGGCTACGGCCAGCCCGGCTACGGGCAACCGGGCTACGGCGGACAGTCGGGTTACGGTCAACCCGGATACGGGCAGCCCGGCTACGGTCAGTCCGGTTATGGCCAGCCCGGCTATGGCCAGCAGCCCCCGAGCTATGCCCCTCCCCCACCCGGTTACGGCCCGCCGCCGCAGCCCGGCTACGGATATGCCACGCCCCCGGGAGAGCCGTACGTCCCCGGCAGGTTCGGCCCCCGCCCGGGCACCGACGACACAACCATGGCGATGCTCTCGCACTTGCTCGGCCTGCTGGTCTCATGGATCGGCCCGCTGATCATCTACCTGATGAAGAAGGACGAGTCCCCCTACGTCAGGGATCAGGCGGCGGAGGCGCTCAACTTCCAGATCACGATGTTCATCGGCTACGTCATCGCCTTCGTCCTGGCGTTCATCTTCATCGGCCTGCTCCTGCTGCCGGTCATCTGGGTCCTGTCCCTGATCTTCCACATCCTGGCCGCCATAGCCACCAACCGGGGCGAGAGGTACCGCTACCCGTTCTCCATCCGCATGATCACCTAGACCAGCAGATCCCTGACGAGGGCGTCGGCCAGCAGCCGCCCCTGGAGCGTGAGCACCATCAGGCCCGACCTGAACGGCCCGGGCTCCAGCAGCCCGCGCGCCAGGGCGCTCGCCACGGCCGGGCGCGCGGCGGGCGCCACCTCGGCCAGCGGATAGCCGGACGACAGCCGCAGCTCCAGCATCAGCCGCTCGGCCGCCCGGTCGTCGTCGCCGAGCACCTCGCGCGCGTGGGCGGGCGAGGCGCCGGCGGCCAGGCGCTGGGCGTAGGCGGCCGGGTGCTTGACGTTCCACCAGCGGGTGCCGCCGACGTGGCTGTGGGCGCCGGGACCGGCGGCCCACCAGTCGCCGCCGGTCCAGTAGAGCAGGTTGTGGCGGCAGCGCGCCTGCTCGGAGGTGGCCCAGTTGGAGACCTCGTACCAGCTGAACCCGGCCTGCGACAGCAGCTCGTCGGCGATCTGGTAGCGGTCGGCGGCCACGTCGTCGTCGGGCATGGGCAGCTCGCCGCGCCTGATCCTGGCCGCCAGCCTGGTGCCCTCCTCGACGATCAGCGAGTACGCCGACACGTGGTCGGGCCCGGCCTCGATCGCGGCGGCGAGCGAGGACCGCCAGTCGTCGTCGGACTCGCCGGGCGTGCTGTAGATGAGGTCGAGGTTGACGTGCTCGAACCCGGCCTGTCTGGCCTCCCGCACGGCCGCCGCCGCCCTTCCGGGGGTGTGCCGGCGGTCGAGCACCTGGAGCACGTGCTCGCGTGCGCTCTGCATGCCGAAGCTGACCCGGTTGAAGCCGCCCTGGCGGAGCTTGTCGAGGTAGGCGGGGTCCACGGATTCGGGGTTGGCCTCGGTGGTCACCTCGGCCCCCGGCCGCAACCCGAACTCCGAGTCGATCGCGGCCAGGATCCTGGACAGGTCTTCCGGAGGCAGCAGCGTGGGCGTGCCGCCGCCGAAGAACACCGTCTCCACCGGCAGGTCGGCCGCGCCCAGGACGCGGCGCGCGAGGCGGATCTCCTCGACGACCGTGTCCGCGTAGTCCCGTTGCGAGGCGTCGGGGCCCAGCTCGGCGGCGGTGTAGGTGTTGAAGTCGCAGTAGCCGCAGCGGGTCACGCAGAACGGCACGTGCACGTAGAAGCCGAACGGCCGCTCGCCGAGGCCCTTCAGGGCGCTGTCGGGCAGCTCGCCCGTGGTGGGCGCGGGATCGCCGTCAGGCAGGGTGGATGGCACGCTTCCAGTTTGCCGGGTGCTCAGAGATGCTCGGGGTGTTCGCGGATGCCAGAACCGGCCGAAAGGGGTCCCCTCATGGCGGGCATCGGCATCGTGGGGGCGGGCATTTCCGGCCTGACCCTCGCGCTGCGCCTGCAGCAGCTCGGCATCGACGCCACGCTCTACGTCGAGGCCGACGCCGACGCCATGCGCTCGGGGCGCCTGCCCAACACGGTGAGCAGGATGGGACACACCCTGGCGCGGGAGCGGGAGCTGGGCATCGGGCACTACCGGGATCCAAGGTGCCTGATGGGATCCGCCAGGCTCTCGATCAAGGGGGATCCGCCGCTGGAGTTCGTCGGCAGGATCTCCGAGCCGTTCCACGCGGTCGACTTCCGGCTGCTGCTGCCCGCGTACCTGGACGATTTCACCGGCCGGGGCGGCGAGGTCGTCGTCACCGGCGCGGCGCCCGACGCGGCGCAGGTGGACCGCTGGTCGCGGGAGCACGAGCTGATGGTGGTGGCGGCCGGGCGGCGCTCGGTGGCGGAGCTGTTCCCGCGCGACCCGGCGCGCTCGCCGTTCGACCGGCCGCAGCGCGTTCTCACGGCCGGGCTGTACGGCGGTCTCGACCTCGGTCCGATGTTCAGCTACAACATCTCGCCCGGGTGCGGGGAGATTCTCCGCATGCCGATGATGACCAGGCAAGGCGTGGCCTCCGCGGTCCTGGTCGAGGCGGTCCCCGGCGGGCCGCTGGAGCCGATCTCCCGCCTGCCCGCCGCCGAGGTCGCCGCAGAGCTGGCGAGGTTGCTCCCCCGACACGCGCCGCGGCTGGCCGAGCGGGCGGACCCCGGTCTGGAGCTGCTGGGCGAGCACGACCTGCTGCGGGGCGCGGTCCCGCCGGTCGTGCGGCAGGCGGTGGCTGAGCTGCCCGGCGGCCGGATCGCGCTGGCCGTCGGCGACGCCTGGATCACCAGCGACCCGCTGACCGGCCAGGGCGCCAACCTGGGCTCGGCCTGCGCCTGGATCGCGGCCGACGCCATCGCGGCGGGCGGCCCGTACGACACCGCCTTCGGCCACGCCACGGCCGAGCGGATGTGGGCGGCGGCGGCACCGGTCACCCACTGGACGAACTCCTTCCTGCGTCCGCCGGCCGAGCACGTCCTGACCCTGCTGCTGGCGGCAGCGAGCAGGCAGGACGTGGCGGACCTGGTCCTGGAGCTGTTCGCGGACCCGGCGTACGCGTGGGCGGTGTTCTCGAGCCCGGAGGAGGTGGCGCGGATCGTCGGCCGCCCGCCGGGTCCGTGACCGCCTCGACGCCGGCGCGAACCACGTCAGTCCGGCGGCCAGGGCGCCTGGCCGAGCACCCGCTCCGCCATGCGGTCCCACTCGGCGTCATGCCCGGGAACGGCCAGAACGCGGCGGAGCGCGTCCGCGTCCCCGTGGCGGGCGCGGAACCAGTCGCCCACCGTGATGCCGGCCTCGGGCCGCGAGACGATCTCCACCGGGTCTCCCTCGCCCAGCTCCCCGAGCTCGACCACCCGCAGGTACGCCCCGGGCCGTCCCACCCGCGTGAACCGCTTGACCCACCCGGGCTCGTCCATCCAGTTGCGGAACACCACACACGGGATCCTGGGCCCGCTCACCTCCAGCACGGCGGTGCCCACCCGCCACCGCTCGCCGATCAGGGCGCCGGTGACGTCGATGCCGGACGTGGTGAGGTTCTCCCCGAACCGCCCGTCACGCAGCTCGCGCCCGAGCTCACGCCCCCACCAGTCGTAGTCCTCCCTGGCGTACGCGTAAACAGCGTGGTCGAGCGAGCCGTGAGCCTCCTTGTCGGCCCGCTCGTCCCCGGCGAGCCCGTTGGCCAGCACCTTCACCCGGTGCGTGACCCGCTGCTTGTCGATCGCGGTACGCCCCAGGTTCCCCGCCCACTCAGCCTCGACCGTTTTGCCCACATTTACCGAGAGAACGCGCATATCCGGACGGTAACCCGCAGCCCCTCCGAAGAGCGAGCCCATCCCCCTCCACCCCAGGGTGGAGATCCGCGTTCTCAACCCTCGGGCCGATCCGCTACGCCCGTCCCGTCCCTACGGTCAAACCCGTGGATTACATGCCGATCTCCTTCCTCATCGTCCTCGCCACGATCTTCGTCGTCTACCGCCAGATGAAGACCCGCCCCACAGCCAAGCGGGGCCTGCTCTACACCGCCGCCGCCATGAGCGTCGTCGGCGTCGTCACGGGCGGCCTCATCGACGCCCGGCACCTCGCGCTCAGCATCGGCCTGCTGCTGGTGGCGGCCGTCGTCGCCGTCGCACTCGGCGTGTGGCGTGCGACGACCGTACGGGTATGGCTGGACGAGTCCGGCGCCGCCTGGTCGAAGGCCACGGGTTGGACCCTGCTGGCGTGGCTGGTGTCGATCGCGGTCCGCGTCGGCCTCTACTTCGCCGGCCAGGCCCTCGGCCTCACCTCCTCCCCCACGGGGATCCTGCTGTTCGTCGGCCTCACCATCGGCGCCCAGGCGTACCTCGTCGCTCAGCGGGGACGTGCCCTCTCAGGCGCGGGCAGGCGACCCGATACCGTCGTGAGGTGATGCGTGAGCCGTCCAGAATCGTCCCCACCGCACTGCGGCTGGGGACGATCGCGCTGTTGGCCGGGGTCCAGATGAGAGCGACCCCCGCCCCGGGCCTGACCGGCACCTCCCTTGCGATCACCCTCATGAGCGTCGCGCTGGCTGTCGCCCTGCTCACCGTGCTTCTGGCGATCCGCCGCCCCGAACGTCCGGTGGCACAGCGGGGCACGGTCGACCCGCTGACCGCTCTTCGACGAACGCGCCTCCACGACCTGCCGCTGTGGAAGGCGTTGCGGCGGCCGCATCGGCCCGCAAGCCCACCCCCGGACCCGCACAACCGCCTGTCAGGAGAGGGCGGCGACCGCCCACCATCAGACGACCGTCGCCCCCTTCTCGTCTTCGGCGTGCCTGTCGCGCTGATCGCCCTCGGCCTGGCCGTGGTCCTCTCCATCGTCCTCGGCACCCTGACCCAGGGCGGTGGTGCGGCGATCGGGGCGCTGCTCATCTGCGTCGGCCTGGCCGTGACCCGTTTCCCCATGCGCCAGGCGCTGCCCATCGGCGTACTGGTCGTCGTGGGGCTGGTCGTAGCGGGTTGGATCGCCGGCAACCCAGCCCAGGACCTCCCCCTCATCCTCAGCACCTGCCTGGTCTTCCTGCTCTCGTACGCGGCCAAGCAGCGCAGGGCCACCAGAGCCGCCCAGGCACGTGAGGCCGTACTCGCGGAACGCGCCAGGATCGCCAGGGAGATCCACGACATCCTCGCCCACTCCCTCTCCGCCCAGCTCGTCCATCTGGAGGGCGCCAAGCTGCTGCTCCGCGCGGAGCGGAGCGCCGAGGCGCTCGAACGCGTCACCCACGCCCGCGACCTGGCCAAGTCGGGGCTCGAGGAGGCCAGGCGCGCGGTGGCGGCACTGCGCGAGGATCCGCCCGCGCTCCCCGTGGCGCTGCGCACGCTAGCGGAGGACTTCGAGAGCACCACGCACCAGCCCTGCACGCTCCGGGTCTCGGGACCTGAGCGCCGCCTGCCGCCGGAAACGGAGCTCGCCCTGGTCCGCACCGCCCAGGAAGCCCTCACGAACGTACGCCGCCACGCCCCCGGCAGCCCGGCCACGGTCGAGCTCGAGTTCGGCCCGCCCTGGTGCGAACTGCGCGTCACCAACCCGGCCTCCGCCGAAAAGGGCTCCCCCGGAGGGGGCTACGGCCTCGTGGGCATGCGCGAACGCGCCGAACTCCTGGGCGGAACGCTGTCGGCAGGCGAGCACGACGGCGGCTTCCTCGTCCATCTGAAGGTGCCGTCATGACCTCGACCGCACGCCCTGGACCGTCTCCGTCCGGGGTGTCTCCGCACGCATGCACCGCCTTTCCCGGCCTTCGTGCGGTCCCCGCGACGCGTGCCCCGTTCGCGCCGGAGACCATGCTGCCCGCAGAGCGCTCGGAGGTGCCCCGTTGACCACCAGGGTGATCGTGGTCGACGACCAGGCCGTGGTGCGTGAGGGCCTGGTGCTGCTGCTCGGCCTGCTCCCCGAGATCGAGGTCGTCGGCGCGGCGGGCGACGGCGAGGCGGCGCTCCGGCTGGTCGAGGAGCAGCGGCCCGACGTGGTGCTCATGGACCTGCGCATGCCGCGCATGGACGGCGTGGAGGCCACCGGGCGCATCCGCTCGGCGTACCCGGACACCCAGGTCGTGGTGCTCACCACGTACTCCGATGACGCGTCCGTCTTCGCCGCGCTGAAAGCCGGTGCGCGCGGCTTCCTCACCAAGGACGCCGACTCCGACGACATCGCCAGAGCCGTCGCCACGGTGATGCGCGGCGACGCCCAACTCGACCCCACCGTCCAACGCCGCCTCCTGGACACCATGTCGACATCTCCCCCCCAACCCGCCACGATCCCCGTCCCTCCTGCCGGAACCAGCACCCCGGCGTGCACCCCGACGGATCCGGGCGCGCTTCCTCACGGGCTGACCCGGCGTGAGGGCGAGGTGCTGGCTCTTATCGCCAACGGCCTCTCGAACGCCGAGATCGCCTCCCGCCTTCACGTCACGGAGGCCACCGTCAAGACCCACATCAACAACCTCTTCGCCAAGGCGCACTTGCGGGACCGGGCACAGGCGGTCACCTACGCGTTCCGGCACGGCATAGCACGCCCGCACTGAGCCACCTCCCCACTGCACGAAGACCGCCACCACGAGGAGACCGCCACCCGGACTCCGCCCCGACCGGAGGCACGCCGCGCGGACCGCGGAGGCGCCTCGGGGAGCATGAGCGGCCGGGTCACGGGCGCCCTCTCACGGACGCCGCTCCCGCAAGCCGTGGTCGCGCACCCCTGAGGCGGCGGGTAGGCGGGCCACAGGGGTGCCGGGACCGGCTCAGCTCGCGTTGAGCTGGGACTCGCCATCGAACCCGGCCAGCTGTAACAACGTCTCCAACGCCGCCTGCCTGGTCTCTTCGACCGAGTCGCCCCGCTCGCCGAAACACTCCGCCGCCACGTCGAGCAGCGCCGTCACCACGACCGCATCGGGATAGGGCACATCGACGAGCACCGTGCCGTCGTCCTCCTCCTGCTCCGAAGCCAGGTGGAGTCGCAGCAGCCGTCGAGTCTCCTCAGCCACGGCGACCCCCAACACGGCGGCACGCTCAAAGCGCTCAGAAGCAATCACGTCACCCTCCAGTCGCACTGGTGTTCGGAACAGAACGGTAGGCGACGGCACCGACAGAAAATCCCCCGATGATCGCCCGCCCGCGCGATCGATCACGCCGGTGGCTACGCTCGAACGGTGTCCGACTCGATCATCAACGTTCACGACCTCACGGTCGAACTGGGCGGCAACCCCGTGCTGCGAGGCATGGAGCTGACCGTCTCCACGGGCGAGATCGTGGCCGTGGTCGGCCCGAACGGGTCCGGCAAGTCGACCCTGCTGCGCTGCCTGGCCGGGCTCCAGCCCGCCGCCTCGGGTGAGGTGCGGGTGTTCGGGAAGGCGCCTGCCGACGATGCCGCGTTCTGGCGCGAGGTCGCGCTGCTGGGCGACGAGCCCGCCTGGTATCCGGGGCTCACCGCCCGGGAGCACCTGGAGCTGATGGGAGCCGTGCACGCCCGAACGCGCATGACGGTCGAGGCGGCGCTGGAGGAGTTCGCGCTGGTGGAGCGGGCCGACTCGGCGCCGCTGAACCTGTCCACCGGCCAGCGCCAGCGCCTCGCCCTGGCCGCCACATTGCTCAGGCCCAGCACGTTGCTGCTGCTGGACGAGCCGGAACGCGGGCTGGACGCCGATTTCCGGGCCCGGCTGGCCGACCTGCTCGGTGCATACGCGGCTGAGGGCGGCACGGTGGTCATGGCCACGCACGACCAGGGCCTGGCCACCCGCGCCCGCCAGGTTTCACCTTCAGGGGTGATCGCGTGATGAGCGGGGCCGAGGGAAGCGTGCGGTCGGTGCGGGCGTACGTCCGCTCGCGCGGCCGGACCCCGCGCGGCCTCCTCGACCGGTACGCCTCCGGCTTCGGCCTGATGATGCTCATCGCGGTGCTCGGCCGGCCGTTGTCCACCGTGCTCACCGGGCTGGCCGGACCCGTCGATCCCGCGCGCATGAGCGCGGGTGCTGCGCTGGTCGCGTTGGCGCTGGCCGGTTTCCTGTTCGCGGCCCGGGCGGCGGGGCCCGTCCTGCTGTCCCCCGCCGACGCGTCCTGGCTCCTGCTCTCGCCACTCAACCGGCGGCGCCTGCTCGCGCGTACCGGACGGGTGCTGATCATGGTCGCGGTGGTGGCGGGCGCGGCGCTCGGGCTGGGGATGCTGGCGGTGCTGGGCGCGCCCGACCGGCTCGTCTGGCGGCTGCTCGGCGCGCTGGTGCTGGGAGTGTCGGCGGCCGTGGGCGGCATGGCGCTGGCGGTGCTCGGTCAGGCCTCCCCGTCCTGGCAGTTCTGGCTGACGGTGGCGATCGTCGCGCTGCTGGTCCTGGCCGTCGTGGCGGTGAGCGGTCAGGCCCGTACGGTGCTCGCCATCGCCGCGAGCGCCCCCCTCTCGACGGTCGCCACGGCCGCCTCCGCGGCTGCCGTGGTGTCCGCGCTGCTGGTACGGCGGGCGTGGGCGTCGCTCGACCGGATCCCCACCCGTACCCTCCTGGCCTCGTCCACCCGTGCGGGCCACGTGGCGAACGCCGCCATGGGGCTCGATCCCGGCGCGCTCACCTGGATCGCCGAGGACAACCACTGGCGGGCGAGGACGCTCAGGTCGCGGCGGTGGCCGTCACTGCCCGCGCCGCTCGCGCTGGCCTGGCAGGACTGGCGGCGGCTGGCACGCCGGCCCGGGCGGCTGGCGGCCATGTCCGGGGCGGCCGCGTTGCCCGTCGTGCTGGCCCAGGCGGGCGCGGGTCCGGTGGCGTCGGGGGCGGTCGTGCTGGCGGGGGCGCTGGCCGTGGCGGCGGCGAGCGTGTCAGGTGCGCGCCGGGACCGCGACAACCCGGCCCTTTCCCGGATCATCGGCGTCGGGGCGCGCCCCGCGCTCGCGGCCCGCGCGCTGCTGCCGACGCTGCTCAGCGGCGCGTGGGCAACCCTGGCGCTGGGCGGCCTGAGCGCGTCGGCGAGCCTGGCGCTGGACGGCCTGGGCCCGTGGGCGGGTGTGGGATCGGCCGGACTGAGCGTGTCGGCGAGTGTGGGGGCGGCCGGGCTGAGCGCGTTCGCCGGGAGCTGGTGGCTGTTCGGGCCGCTGGTCGCTCCCGCGCTGGCCGCCGGTGCGCTGCGGATGGCCAGGCGCGGCCCGGTCGACCACTCCATGCCGGTCATCGACACCCCGGGCGGCGCGATCCCGACCGGCCCGCTGCTCTGGGCCGCCACCGGGGCGGACCTGGCCGTGCTCGGATGCCTGCCCGCCATCGCGGCCCTGCTGTCCCCATCGGGCGCACTGGGCGGGTTCCTGGCGGCCCAGGGCGTGTTCGGGGTCCTGACGCTCGTGGCGTACGTGTGGCGCAGATAGCGCGGGTCAGGCCACGTAGACGTCGCTCGGCACGCCCCCGTACGGGATCGTCCGGTCCTTGCGCATGCCGGCCCGCTCCGCCACCCGGTGCGACGGCTCGTTGATGTCGCGGATCACGGCCACGACCGTGCCAAGGTCCTTGCCGATCCGCAGCGCCGCCTCCACGAGCTCACCCGCGTACCCGTGTCCCCAGGCGGACGGCCGGAAGCGGTAGTAGAGGTTCAGCACGTGCTCCCCGCCCAGGAGGGCGTGGCGCAGCCCCCCGAACCCGAGCACCTCCGGCTCGCCCTTGGCCCGCGCCGCCCAGTAGCCGAGCCCGCGCTCGGCCCAGTCGGCCAGCCACAGATCCAGCATGGCCCGGCTCGACTCCAGATCGGGAGTCGGTCCTGCGGGGTTGTAGACGTTCGTCCGCGGGTCGGAGTGGATCTCGTGGACAGCGGCTAGATCGTCGGGGGTGACCCGGGAAAGCAGCAATCGCGCCGTCTGCACCACTTCCATGGTTTCAGACTAGGCGGTTCATTTCTTCTTGTCGGTGCTGGAGTCAGTGGCGAGCGCGGCGACGAAGGCCTCCTGCGGGACCTCCACGCGCCCGACCATCTTCATCCGCTTCTTGCCTTCCTTCTGCTTCTCCAGCAGCTTGCGCTTACGGGAGATGTCACCGCCGTAGCACTTGGCCAGGACGTCCTTGCGGATGGCGCGGATGTTCTCGCGGGCGATGACCCGGGCCCCGATGGCGGCCTGGATCGGCACCTCGAACTGCTGCCTGGGGATCAGCTCCCGCAGCTTCTTCGCCATGTCGACGCCATAGGTGTAGGCCTTGTCCTTGTGGACGATGGCGCTGAACGCGTCGACCGCCTCACCCTGCAGCAGGATGTCGACCTTGACCAGGTCGGCCTCCTGCTCGCCGGCCGGCTCGTAGTCGAGCGAGGCGTAGCCACGGGTGCGCGACTTGAGCTGGTCGAAGAAGTCGAAGATGATCTCGCCGAGCGGCAGCGTGTAGCGGATCTCGACCCGGTCCTCCGACAGGTAGTCCATGCCCAGCAGCTGACCGCGCCGCCCCTGGCAGATCTCCATGATCGCCCCGATGAACTCGGCCGGCGCCAGGATCGTCGACTTGGTGACCGGCTCGAAGACCTGCGCGATCTTCCCGCCCGTCGGGAACTCCGACGGGTTGGTGACGGTGAGCTCCTTGCCGTCCTCCATGACCACGCGGTAGACCACGTTGGGCGCGGTGGAGATCAGCGACAGGCCGAACTCGCGCTCCAGCCGCTCGCGCACGATCTCCATGTGCAGCAGCCCCAGGAACCCGACCCGGAAGCCGAACCCGAGCGCCGCCGAGGTCTCCGGCTCGTAGACCAGCGCCGCGTCGTTGAGCTGCAGCTTGTCGAGCGCCTCGCGCAGCTCGGGGTATTCGTCGCCGTCGATCGGATAGAGCCCGGAGAACACCATCGGCTTCGGGTGCTCGTAGCCGGCCAGCATGCCACCGGCGGGCTTGGCGGCCGAGGTGACCGTGTCACCCACGCGCGACTGGCGGACGTCCTTGACGCCTGTGATGAGGTAGCCCACCTCGCCGACGCCCAGGCCGAGGTCGGCGGGCTTGGGCTCGGGCGAGATGACGCCGATCTCCAGCGTCTCGTGGGTGGCGCTGGTGGACATCATGAGGATGCGCTCGCGCTTGCCCAGGTGGCCGTCCACGACCCGCACGTACGTGACGACGCCGCGGTAGGTGTCGTACACCGAGTCGAAGATCAGCGCGCGGGCGGCCGCGTCGGCCTTGCCCACCGGGGCGGGCACCGTCTGGACCACGTGGTCGAGCAGCTCGCGCACACCCTCGCCGGTCTTGCCCGACACCTTGAGCACGTCGGACGGGTCGCAGCCGATCAGCCCCGCCAGCTCCTCGGCGAACTTCTCCGGCTGCGCCGCCGGCAGGTCGATCTTGTTGAGCACGGGGATGATGTGCAGGTCGGCGTTCATGGCCAGATAGAGGTTGGCCAGCGTCTGCGCCTCGATGCCCTGGGCGGCGTCGACCAGCAGGATGGCGCCCTCGCACGCCTGCAGCGACCTGGACACCTCATAGGTGAAGTCGACGTGACCGGGCGTGTCGATCATGTTGAGCACGTGGCCGTCCCACGGCAGCCGCACGGCCTGCGACTTGATCGTGATGCCTCGTTCGCGCTCGATGTCCATCCTGTCGAGGTACTGCGCGCGCATGGAGCGTTCGTCGACCACGCCGGTGATCTGGAGCATCCGGTCGGCAAGGGTCGACTTGCCATGGTCGATATGCGCGATGATGCAGAAGTTGCGGATCAACGCGGGGTCGGTCTGGCCAGGCTGAGTGCGCACCGAAGTCCGTTTCGACAGGGTTGAGGTCAAGCAGTCTTTCATGGTGACATGCCCGGATGAATGCCCGAACCGTCATCCGCCGCGGCCTGCGCCTGCTCACGCTTGCCTTGGCCATCGTGGTCGCGTTGGCCGCTCTGATCGCCGCCGCGCTCCGGCTCCAGTTTACCGGTGCCGCGGCGGCCTGGGCGAAGAGCACGGGCAACGACGCCCTGTGGCTGGGCCACATGTGGGTGGACGGTCGCCGTACGGAGCGTGACGTCGAGCAGCTGGCGGTCCGGCTGCGCGCCACGGGTATCAAGGACGTGTACGTCCACTCGGGCCCTTTCGACTGGGACGGCACACTTAACCCCGCCAAATACCCCAGCGCCGGAAATTTCGTGAAGTGGATGCATGAGCGCCTTCCCGAGGTCCGCGTCTCCGCCTGGCTCGGCCAGTCCGTCGACAACGGCCTCGACCTGGACGACCCCAAGTCCCGCGAGAACGTCCTGGCCGGAGTCGCCGCCATCATGAAGCAGGGCTACGACGGCATCCACTACAACTTCGAGCCGATCGGCGACGACGACACCGAGTTCCTCGAGCTCCTCGACAGGACCCGGCAGCACACGAAGCTGCTGTCCACCTCCACCCCGCAGATCGAGCCGTACCCGGGGATGCGCCTGACCGCGAGGGCCGTCCTGGCTCACGACAAGTACTGGTCCGAGAGCTACTTCAAGCAGGTCGTGGACCGCGTGGACCAGGTCGCCGTCATGACGTACGACTCGTTCACGCCCCTGCAGTCCCTCTACGGCGGCTACGTGGCCCGCCAGGCCGAGCTGGCCCTGGACCTGGTGCCCGACGGCAAGTCCCTGCTCATCGGCGCCCCCGCCTACCACGACCACGGCGTCGCCTGGGGCGACGGCGCGGAGAGCGTCGCCATGGCCGCGGATGGCGCTAAACTCGCGCTCACGGAGCACGGCCGCCGGGAGCGCTTCGGCCTGGCCCTCTACGTGGACTTCGCCGCCACGGAGGAGGACTGGCAGGAGTACATGACGCGCTGGCGTTGATTTGAGCAGGCACCTGAGTTATTGGTAACCTGTACAACTGCGTGTGGCGCGCCCTCTCTCGAGCCCGCGCGCCCATCCATCACTTCAGACTTTCACCGAGGCTTCTTCGTGGCGAACATCAAGTCCCAGGTCAAGCGCAACAAGCAGAACGAGAAGGCGCGTCTGCGCAACAAGGCGGTCAAGTCGTCCCTGAAGACGGCCGTCCGCAAGTTCCGCGAGGCCGCCGAGCAGGGCGACGTCGCGCAGGCCGTCGCGCTGCAGAAGGCCGCCGCCCGCCAGCTCGACAAGGCCGTCAGCAAGGGCGTCATTCACAAGAACCAGGCCGCCAACCGCAAGTCCGCGATCGCCAAGCAGGCCGCGGCGCTGGCCACCAAGTAGAACACCTGGCGTAGCGACGCCGCACTCCCTCCTGGGGTGCGGCGTTTTCGTTTTCCGCACCCTTTTGTCACAGTTTCGATATCACACGCCTGTATCGGGTGCGTCACCGTTGCAAAGATCACCTTGCCTCCCGTCCGGCCCCTGCCCGAAGGTGCACTAAACGGGCGAAGGGGGATGCATGCGGGGGCCGCTGGTCGTCAAGCGGGCGTTCAGTGAGCCGCTGCTCCTCCTGGCCGCGTTCGGCTCGATCCTGCTGGCCACGACCACGCTGGTCGCGCTGACCATGTACGCCTCCTCCATCGCCGACGCCGGTGTCCGCAGGACGATGGAGACGGCCTCGTACCGCCAGATCGCCGCCACCATCAGCGCCCCCGTGACGGCGCAGACGTTCCCGAAGTTCGACCAGGCCGTACGCGCCGAGCTCGGCAAGGCGTACACCAGGCCGCCCGCCCTCACCACCAGCTTCCGCTCGGACTCCTACGTCATGCCCGGCCAGGACGGCCGGGAGCGGCCCGAGCTGCTCAGGTTCGGCAGCTATGACGGCCTCGACCGGCACGCCCGGCTCGTCTCCGGCGCCTGGCCGCGCGAGGCCGGCGACCGGGTGGAGGCCGCGATCTCACTGTCGGCGGCCTCGGCGACCGGGTTCAAGACGGGTCAGGAGTTCACCACGAAGGGCCGCCTGGACCCGCGCCCGGTCAAGGTGCGCATCGTGGGCGTGTTCCAGCTCAACGACCCGTTCGGCGAGCGGTGGGCGGGCGAGCAGCTGCTCAGCCGGGGCGTGGAGCGCGGCGACTTCACCACGTACGGGCCGCTCATGGTGCCGCGGCAGACGTTCGTCGCCCGCTTCGCCACAAATGTCAACGCCACCTGGACCGCCGAGCCCGACCTGCGCACGCTGACGCCCGCCCAGCTCCGGCCGATGGCCCGCGCGATCGACCAGGTGGGCGCGCGGCTGAAGGCGGACGGCTGCGGGAGTTGCGTGGCCGCCAGCCGGCTGCCCGAGATGCTGACCCAGCTCGACACCGCGTCCCTGGTGGCCCGCTCCACGATGCTGATCCCCGTGCTGCAGCTGCTGCTGCTGGCCGCGTACGCGCTGATGCTCACCGCGCGGCTGCTCGCGGACCACCGGCGCATGGAGGTGGCGCTGCTGCGCTCGCGCGGCGCGGGCACGGTGCGGCTGGCGGCGCTGGCGGGAGGCGAGGCGCTGCTGGTGGCGCTGCCGTGCGCGGTCGCCGCGCCGTTCCTGGGCCCGCCGCTGCTCGCGCTGGTCAACCAGTTGCCGTGGATCAAGGCGTCCGGGGTGCGGCTGGCGCCCTCGCCCGACCTGGGCACGTTCCTCGTCTCGTTCGGCGTGGCGCTGGCCGCGGCCGTGCTGCTGGTGCTGCCGGCGCTGGCGGGCGCGCGGCGCACGTACGTCGAGGAGCAGTCGGCGCGCGGTCGCGGCGGCGGGCGCGGCCTGATCGAGCGGGCGGGCGCGGACGTGGCGCTCCTGGTGGTGGCGGGGCTGGCGATCTGGCAGCTCCAGCACTACGGCGCGCCGGTCACCGCGACGGCCGCCGGAGCGCTCGGCATCGACCCGCTGATCATCTCCGGGCCCGCGCTGGCCCTGCTCGCGGGCGGCATGCTGGGGCTGCGGCTGGTGCCGCGCATCTCGAAGCTGGCCGAGCGGCTGACCTCCAGGCGGCCCACGCTCGCACCGGCGCTGGGGGCGTGGCAGGTGAGCAGGCGGCCGCTCAAGTACGCGGGCCCCGCCCTGCTGCTGACCATGGCCATCGCGATCGGCGTCGTGTCCATGGCCACCGCGTCCACCTGGCGGGCCTCGCAGCTCGACCAGGCCCGCCACCAGGTAGGGGCCGACCTGCGGCTGTCGGGGCCGCCGGACGGGCCGGAGCTGGGGGCGCTCGGGCGCGGGACGGCGTTCGCGGCGCTGCCGGGCGTCACGGCGTACTCCCCGGGCTTTCGCGGGCAGACCGAGGTGAGCGGGGAGAGCGCGCTGCTGCTCGGTGTGGACGCCACCAAGCTCGGCACGCTGTTCCACATGCGTCCTGACCTGTCTCCTCAGCCGGTCGGCGAGATGTCACGCGCGCTGGTGGGAGACCAGGCGGGCAAGCTGGACATTCCGGGTCAGCCGTCCATGCTGACGCTCCGGGCCGAGGCCGACGCGGACCTGCCGGCGCGGCTGGTGCTCTCCGACGCGCTGGGCGTGTGGCGTGATCTGCCGCTCGGCGTGCTGCACAAGGGCGAGAACCGGATCGACCTCGACCTCCGCGCTCTGGCCGGGCGCACCGGGAAGATCACGTACCCGCTGTCGCTGCGCGGCCTCGTCGCCGGCGCGCCGGAGGGCACCGTGAACCTGACCCTGACCGGCCTCAGCGCCGACGGACGCGAGCTGACGACCCCTCGTCTGGCCACGAAGGTGACACGCTCCACGGTGGCCCCCTTCGCGCCGCTGCCACGGCCGGGACCGCTGCCCGTGGTGCTCACCGCCGACCTGGCCGCCTCGCTCAAGCTGGCCGCCGGACAGGTCGGGCCCGCCAGCATCGACCGCAGGGTGCTCCAGGTCAAGGTGGTGGCCGTCGTGGAGAGCATGCCGACGACCGCCGCGGGACAGAAGGCCGTGCTCGCCGACTGGGGGACGCTGCAGTCGTACGAGCTGGCCGCGGCGCAGCTGCCCAGGCCCGCGACCGAATGGTGGCTCGCGGCGGACGACACCGCGCCCGCGGTGAAGGCGCTCAAGTCCCGGCCCGAGTGGGACGTGACCGCGCTCGACCAGCGGGAGCTGGCGGCCCAGCTGCAGGACGACCCCTTGGCCAGCGGGCTGCAGGGGGCGCTGATGCTCGGGTTCCTGGCGGCGCTGGTGTTCGCGGCGCTCGGGTTCCTGGTGAACGCGGCCGTCGCGGCGCGGGAGCGCAGGGGCGAGTTCGCGATCCTGCGGGCGCTCGGCGTGAGCTCGAGGCAGGTGTTCGGGCTGCTGGCGATGGAGCAGGCGTTCGTCATCGGCTTGTCCCTGGCCGCGGGCACCGGGCTCGCCGTGGTCGTCGGCGTGCTGGTGGTGCCGCACATCGTGCTGACCGGGCAGGCCTCGGCTGTCACGCCGGGTGTGGTGCTCGACATCCCGTGGGGCGCCACCGTCGCGATGCTGGCGCTGGTGGCGGCCGTGCTGTTCGCCATCGTGGCCGGGCTGGCCCGCCGATTGCGCGGAGACCACGGGCAACTCGTGGAGGAACGGTGAGGATCGCCCTGCTCGCCCGCGTGCACCTGGGCACGCTGGCCGTGCTCTTCGTGCTGGCGCTGAGCGCCTGCCTGCTGGTCGCGGGCCTGCCCAGGGCGATGCAGGCCTCGTTCGACGAGGCGCTGCGCCGCTCGCTGGCCGCTGCCCCCGCGTGGCAGGCCGACCTGACGGTGAGCGTGGAGTCGCGTTCGCCGGAGGAGGATCTGCACGAACGCGGCCAGTTCGACCTCCGCGACCGCCGCTGGCGCGAGATCCTTCCGGCCGCGCTGCGCCCGCTCGTGACCGGCTCGGGCCACATGAGCGCCAAGACCACCCGCACGCCCGTCACCGGGACCGGCGGCCAGACGTACATCAACCTGGGCTGGCTCTCGGACGCGGCCCAGCGCGTCGACTGGGTCCAGGGGCGCGCGCCCGGCAGGCCCTCGACCATGCGGTACGAGGGCGCGACGATCCCGGTGTTCGAGGTGGGCGTCGCGGAGGACGCCCAGCGCGAGATGGGCCTCCAGGTGGGCCAGCAGAAGATGCTCGGCGAGAACGACTACGTCGCCGTGAAGATCGTCGGCGTCTTCAAGGCCAGGAACCCGGCAGACCGCTACTGGAGCCACAACCTCGAGATTCTGCAGGTCACCAAGATCCAGCCGGCGGGCGCGCTGGAGTTCGAGAAGCACACCACGACCCTCATCTCCGACGAGGGCCTGGCCGCCCTCAGCAGCGAGGGACGCAACCTCTCCTACCACTGGATCCTGCCGATCGACGCCCGGCGGGCGAGCGCGCTGGCCGTGTCCGACGTGGACGCGGCGGTCGCCGAGTTCGGGCGGGTGGCCGCGCTGCAGTCCACGGGCAGCCCGTACCACCTGGACACCGGGCTGCCCAAGCTGCTCGCCGACTTCCGCGCCGCGCTGGGCACCGCGCAGACCGTGATGTACCTGGTGCTCGGCGGGCTGCTGGCGGTGGCGCTCGGCGTGATCGCGCTTGCCGTGCTGCTGCTGACCGACCGGCTCGACCACACGCTGACCGTGGCGCGGGCGCGCGGCGGGTCGCTGCGTCAGGTGGCCGGGGCCGCGGCCACGGTGACCGGGGTCGCGGTGGTGCCCGCCGGTCTGGCCGGATATGGACTGTCCTTCCTGGTCCCTGGCTCCGTGCTGCCGATCGTGCACCTGGGGCCGGCCGTCGTGGTCCTGGTGGCCGTCGGGTTCGCCGCCGCCCGGGTGGCCCGCTCGCATCGGGCCCCGCTGCACGAACGCCGCGACGACGTCGCCGCCGGCCGGGTCTCGGCTCGCCGCATCACGCTCGAGGTGCTGGTCGTGGCGCTCGCGCTGGCGGGGGCCTACCTGCTGCGGGCCCGCGGGCTGGCGGGCGGTGACCCGTTCCTGCTCCTGGTGCCGGTCGGGCTGACGCTGGCCGCCGCGTTGATCACCTTGCGCTGCTACCCGTACCCCTTGCGGCTCTTCGTACGGCTGGCCGCGCGCGGGCGGGCGGCCGTGCCGTTCCTGGGGCTGACCAGGGCGGCCAGGGCGCGCTCCGCCAGCGTGCTCCCGGTGCTGATCCTGCTGCCCGCGCTGGGCGTGTCGGTGTTCGCGGCGGTGATCTCCGACGGGATCGCGAGCACGCAGCAGCTGGCCGCCTGGCAGCAGGTGGGCGCGCCGATCAAGGTGACGTCGGAGATCGAGATCCCGGCCGCCACGATCTCGCAGGTACGCGGGCTCGCCGGGGTGGAGCAGGTGGTGACCGCCCAGACGGGACGGGTGCAGGTCGGGTACGGCGCGGAGAACGCGGAGGCCATCGCGGTGGACGTGGCGCAGTGGCGCCGGATCCTGGACGGCGCTCCCGTGAGCCTGCCCGCCCTGTCCGATGGCGCGCTGGTCTCCCCCGAGCTTCGAGGACGGGGGACGTTCGAGATCGGGTGGCAGTCGCGGGTCAAGCTCGCGACCCGGGGCGTGATCGACTCGGTGCCCGGTTTCTACACCGAAGGTAAGTTCATGGTCGTGCCTCTGAGCGTGCTGACCCGGCCGGCCGTGAACACGCTGCTGATCAAGGGAGACGTGTCTCCCGGTGCGCTGGCGCGGCTGATCCCGTCGGCGAGCGTGCGATCGCAGGAGCGGGCGTTGGGCGCCATCAGGGACGATCCGCTCACCCGTACCGTGCGCTGGGCGCTGGTCGTGGTGACGGTGGCGCTGGGCTCGTACGCGCTGGTCGCGGTCGTGCTGTCCCTGGTCGTCGGCGCCGCAGAACGGGCTCGGGCGGTGTCGTTCCTGCGGACGCTCGGGCTGTCGGACCGCCAGGCGCAGCGGCTGACCGTGCTGGAGATCCTGCCCATGATCCTGCTGACCGCTCTGGTCGGGCTCGGCCTGGGCCTCTTCCTGCCGTACGCGCTGGGGCCCGGTGTGAACCTCGCGTCGTACGCCGGTGGCCTGCCCGTCGGCGACTACTCGCTCGACCTGCTCATACCTCTTGCGCTGGCCGCCGGGCTCGCGGCCGTCGCCGTGCTCGGCGCGTACGCGCACACCGCCATCAGCCGCCGCCGCAACCTCGGCGCCGTCCTGCGAGTGGGGGACCTGACATGAACCCGACCCTGTCCGAGCTGGAAGCCAGGGCCACCCGGGAGAAGGCCGCGTTCGGCGGCGACGCGCACATCGTGTGCGACAACCTGGTGCGCATCTACAAGACCGAGGGCGTCGAGGTCGTCGCCCTGCAAGGGCTCGACCTGGTGATCGACAAGGGCGAGCTGGTGGCCATCGTCGGCGCCTCGGGGTCGGGCAAGTCCACGCTGCTCAACGTGCTGTCGGGGCTGGACGTGCCGACGGCCGGGGTGGCGAAGGTCGCGGGGATGGACCTCCTGTCCATGAACGCCCGTGACCGGCTGCGGTACCGGCGGTCCGTGGTGGGCTTCATCTGGCAGCAGACCGCGCGGAACCTGCTGCCGTACCTGTCCGCCCGGGAGAACGTCGAGCTGCCGATGAAGCTGGCCGGGCGCCGTGGAGGGCGGGCTCTCGAGCTGCTGGAGCTGGTCGGGGTCGGCTACTGCGCCGACCGCAAGGTTCCCGAGATGTCGGGCGGCGAGCAGCAGCGGGTGGCCATCGCCGTCGCGCTCGCCAATTCCCCACAGCTCATCCTGGCCGACGAACCCACGGGCGAGCTGGACAGCGAGACGTCGGAGCAGGTCTTCGACGCGCTGCGGAAGGCCAACAGGGAGCTGGGGGTGACCGTGGTCGTCGTGACGCACGATCCGCTGGTGGCCGAGCAGGTGGACCGTACGGTGGGCATCCGCGACGGGCGTACCAGCAGCGAGACGCTGCGGCGCGAGGGCGCCGAGGGGCAGATCGTCGCCGAGGAGTACGCGGTGCTGGACCGGGTGGGGCGGCTCCAGCTGCCACGCGACTTCATGAGCGCCCTCCAGATGGAGCGGCGCGTACGCCTCGAGCTCGAATCCGACCACATCGGCGTGTGGCCCGCCCGGGAGGAGCCCTCTGATGACTGATTCGCCCCTGCTCGTGGTGGAAGGGCTGCGCAAGGTCTACCGCAGCGGGCCCAAGGAGGTCGTGGCGCTGCGGGACGTGTCCTTCTCGGTGTTCCCTGGGGAGCTCGTCGCCGTGCGCGGGCGATCCGGCTCCGGGAAGACGACCCTGCTCAACCAGATCGGCGGCCTGGACAGACCGGACGCCGGGCGGGTGGTGGTCGACGGGCACGAGGTCACCGCCATGTCCGAGGACGCGCTACTGGCCTTGCGGCGGGACGTGGTGGGGTTCGTGTTCCAGTCGTTCGGGCTGATCCCGGTGCTGTCGGCGGCGGAGAACGTCGGGGTGCCGATGCGGCTGCTGCGGATGCCGATGGAGGAGCGGGAGGCTCGCATCCGGCTGCTGCTGGCCCTGGTGGGGTTGGAGCAGCATGCCAACCAGCGGCCGTACGAGCTGTCCGGGGGGCAGCGGCAGCGGGTCGCCATCGCGCGGTCGCTGGCGAACCGGCCCCGGCTGCTGGTGGCCGACGAGCCCACCGGACAGCTCGACTCGCAGACCGGGCGGCAGATCATGGAGCTGCTGCGGGCGCTCGTACGGAGTGAAGGGGTCACGGCCCTGGTCGCCACCCATGACCCCAGCCTGATCACGCTGGCCGACCGGGTGCTCGAGATCAGCGACGGCGTCGTGCAGGAGGCGGCACTCACCTGACCCTCTCCGGGGCGCCTTCCGCGGGAGCGTGCCGTCGCGACGGGAGGATGGCGGCGAGATTCGCGGCGGCGACCAGCACTCCGCCGGTCAGGGCGAGCGCCGTCACCCCGGTGACGCCGGCCAGCGGCGCCGCCACCGCCAGTCCGAACGGCCGCGACGCGAACGAGATGAGCTGGTCGAACGAGCGCACCCGCCCCAGCGCCTGCTCCGGGATCTCGTCGGCCACCACCGTCTCCCACAGCGGGCTGAGCAGCCCCAGCCCGAACATCGCCACGAAGTACGCGCCCGCCATCACCGCGGTGGGCGCCGTCACGGCCAGGGCCACCATGGGCAGCAGGTAGCAGGCGGCACCGGCCTGGACCACCGCCAGCGGCCTGCGGATGGGCAGCCGAGGAACGGCCAGCACGCCCAGGACCAGGCCGACCGTGCCGCTCTGCACGATCACCGTCCAGCTCACCTCGCCGCCGAGCTCCCGCACGGCCGTCACGGGCGCGAGCGTCAGGAACAACCCGGCCATGAAGTGCCACACGCCGTGCGCGAGCGTGCAGGCCAGGAACCATCGACGCCCCCTGACCTCCCGCCACCCCTCGGCCACGTCCCTGCCGAAAGAGGAGACCTTTCCGACATGAGACGCCGCGGGCGTGCGGATCCCGCCGAGAGTGAGCGCCGAGCAGGCGAACAGCGCCGCCGTGAGCGCGGCCGCCCAGCCGGGACCGGCGGCCAGCGTGACCGTCCCCGCCAGCGCCGGAGCGACGACCGCGGACAGGCTGGTGGCCACGCCGATGCGCGCGTTCATCCGCAGCCTGTCCGCGCCGGGGACCACCGCGACCACCAGCCTCGGCACGGCCGGGCTGCCGAACGCGATGGCCACCCCCGCCACGGCTGACAGCACCGCCAGATCGAGGAGCCGGTTCACGCCGAGCAGCAGCTCCACGGCGATGGCGGCCTGCGACAGGCACCGGGTCAGGTCGGCGAGCAGCGCGACCCGTTCGGGCCGGATCCGGTCGGCCAGCACCCCGCCCACGGGAAGGAACAGCAGGAGCGGCACCATCTCGCTCGCCAGCACGATGCCCAGCGCCCCGCCGTCCCCGGTCGCCCGCAGGACCGCGAGCGTCAGGGTGGTGGGGATGAGCGCGGTGGCGAGCGCGGACAGGCACCGCCCGATGAGGAGTCGCTTGATCACGGGTCAGCAGGATATTTCGCCAGCTAATGTTTCGTCAACAAAATACTTGCGGTCGTATGATCCGTTGCATGGAGGACTCGGTCGATCGCCACCTGGCCCGCTGGCGCGGCAGGGCCCCGTTCGACGAACGGGTGGAGGCGGTCGTGACGCGGATGCAGTTCCTCGTCAAGCATCTGGCCCACACCAAGGAGGCGGCGCTGAAGGAGGTGGGGATGCAGGACTTCGAGTTCGAGACGCTGCACCGGCTGGTGGCGCGCGACGGCTCGGCCACCCCGTCCGAGCTGGCCGCCGACCTCCTGCTCTCCCCTGCCGGGATGACGGGCCGGCTGGACACCCTGGAGCGATCGGGTCTGGTCCGTCGGGTGCGCAGCACGGAGGACCGCCGGCGGGTTGACGTCGAGCTCACCTCCAAGGGCCACGACCTCTGGATGGACGCGATGACGATCCGGGGGCAGGTGGAGGCCGACCTGGTGAACGCCCTCCCGCCCGCGGACCAGGCCCTCCTGGACGGCCTGCTCAACCGGCTCCTGGTTAAGGCGGAAGCCGGCCACTGATGGGCGCCCGGTAATCCATTTGAGCGAGGCAGGCCACCGGTGGTAGGCCAGTTACGTCATTTCCGGCGATTCGGAGGCAATACGTGGCCCCATCCCCCTTCCGCATCGAGGTGCCCGGCGACGTGCTGGACGACCTGCGGGCTCGCTTGCGTGCGACCAGGTTCACGGATCGCAGCGGGAAGCGGCCGTGGCAGGCCGGAGCCGACCCCGCGTACCTGCGGGATCTCGTGGCGTACTGGGCGGAGGGGTTCGACTACCGCGCCCGGGAGGCGGAGCTCAACGCGCTGCCGCACTACCGGGAGCGGGGCCTGCATTTCGTACGTGTCCCCGGGGCCGGTCCCGCGCCCATGCCCATCCTCCTCTGCCACGGATGGCCGAGCAGCTTCCTGGAGATGCTCCCCCTGGCGGCACGCCTGTCCGACCCCGCCCGCCACGGCGGCGACCCGGCCGACGCCTTCGACGTCGTGATCCCGTCCATGCCGGGCTTCCTCTACTCCGACCTGCCGGACGAGCCGCTCACCCGGGCCGCGATGGCGCGTACGCTGCACACGCTGATGACCGACACCCTCGGCTACGAGCGGTACGCCGCCTTCGGAGGCGACATCGGCGGAGGGGCCATCCAGTGGCTCGCCGCGCTTCATCCCGAAGAGGTGGCCGGGATCCACCTGATCCATCCACCGTTCCCCGCCTCGCTGGACGAGCCGCCCATGTCGGCGGAGGAGCAGGCGTTCATGGCGGCGGAGGAGGCGTACGACGAGCAGGACGGCGGCTACAGCGCCATCATGGGGACGCGACCCGACACCATCGCCGCCGCCCTGGTCGACTCACCCGCCGGACTGGCCGCGTGGATAGTCGACAAATATCGGGATTGGAGCGACTGCCACGGCGACGTGGAGTCCCGCTTCGACCGCGACACCCTGCTCACGATCCTGACGCTGTACTGGGCGACCGGCTCGATCGGCACCTCGTTCAGGCAGTACTACGACTGGGAGCACAACACCCCTCGTCCGCCGATCACGGTGCCGACTGCCATCACCCTCAGCCACGAACCGTGCATGGCCGGCATCCCCCGCTCGATCGCCGAACGATCCTGCACCGACCTCCGCCACTGGAGCGAACCTGGACGTGGGGGGCATTTCCTGGGGCTGGAGGAGCCGGAGCTGATGCATGGGGAGCTGACCACGTTCTTCCGCCCTCTCCGCCGCACCTCCTGACACCCGCCCAAGCTGCGCCCCTCGCCCCGCTACCCCGTCCCTGGAGAGAAGGCAACGCCGAAGTGCGAGGCCCGCACCCACCTGCGGGGCGAGGGCAGCTGGACGCTCGTGCACACGGCACCGCACGACACCACACCACGTCAGGGCAGGGGAGACCCGCTACCGCCCCGTGCGGCAGGCGACAATGACCTGCACCGTATGCTCCAACGCGTAGGCCGGGTCCGCTCCCCCGCCCTTGACCTGCTCATCCGCACTGGCCACAGCCTGGATGGCCCTGGACAACCCCTCGGGCCCCCACCCGTTCAGCTGCCGCTTGACCCGGTCCACCTTCCACGGCGGCATACCGACATGGCTGGCCAGCTGCCCGCCCCGAAGGTTGCGCGGCGCGCTGCCGACCTTGGCCAGCGAGCGCAGCCCACCGGCCAGCGCGCTCACCAGCAGGACGGGAGCGACCCCGGTGCCGAGAGCCCACCGCAACTGCTCCAGCGCGTCGGCCAGGCGGCCCTCGACAGCGGAGTCCGCCACGTTGAAGCCGGTCACCTCGGCCCGGCCCTTGTGATAGCGCGCCACGGCGGCCGCGCTGATCGTCTTGTCTTCCGTGTCGAACGCCAGCTGGCTGCAGGCCGCCGCCAGCTCCCGCAGGTCATTGCCCACGGCGTCGAGCAACGCCTGAGCCGCGTCGCCGGCGATGCTCCGCCCGGCCCGCTTGAACTCGCCCTTGATGAAGTCGAGCCGCTCCCCCGCCTTGGTGACCTTGTCGACCGTGACCACCTTGGCCCCGGCCTTCTTCACCCCGTCGACCAGCGCCTTTCCCTTCACCCCGCCTGGGTGCGCCAGCACCAGCACGGTGTCGTCGGAGGGCTGCTTGGCATAGACGACGATCTCGGCGATGACTTCCTTCGCCAGATCCTGCGCCGATCGGATCACCACCACGGACCGATCGCCGAAGAGCGACGGGGAGGTCAGTTGCGTCAGCTCCCCGACACCGACCTTGCCGCCCACGAGGTCATGCACCTCGACCGCCGGGTCAGCGGACCGAGCCGCCGCGACGACACCGCTGACCGCCCGCTCGGCCATCAGCTCCTCATCGCCGAGGACCAGGGTCACAGGTGCTGGATCGGTTCCCGCCATGTCAGGAGCATGCCATGCGCCACCGACAACCCGGTACTTGAGAGCCCTTGGAGCACCATTGGCTCTGTCCGCGTGTAGCGGCAACGTTTGTAGACTCCGCGCTTATGGACTCCCCCCGGCCGCTGCACTGGTTCTCCGGTCACACCCATGACGCGGTCGACAAGCTCGCCATTCTGGATCAGCGAGTGGCCGGCGCCGACCGCGCCGGGACGGTTTGGACGTGGGACCTACGCACGGGCGAACGGCGGGCATGTCCTCTCGACCTGGACGCCGCCGCCCCGGAGGAGCAGATCCCCGATCTCCATGGAGACGTCCAGGAAGAGTACGAGGAGGTGAACCAGGCGGACTCGCACTACACCGTCTCGCTGCTGACGGCGGCCGAACTGAACGGCAGACCGGTCGTGGTGACCGGCGGAGGTTTTCGTGATCTCGCGGCAATTCTCGGCCCTGAATACGGTGGTGGGGCCGTCCGGGTCTGGGACCTGGAATCGGGCCGGAAGATCGGGCGGACGCTGACCGGCCCGGATACCGACATCTACTGCCTGGCGACCATCCCGTCCGGGCGAGGGCTCCTGACCGTCGCCCGCTACGAGGACGAGTTGGTCGCCTGGAACCTCGGCAACGGCGAACGCGTCGCGAGGATCCCGTCAGTCTCGGGAGCGGTCACCGCCGCCACCTTGGACGAACGGCCCGTCGCCGTCATCGCAGACCACGACGCCGGTCTCCGGGTGTGCGATCTACTGACCGGGGAACGCAGGACGGCGATCCCGGGCAGCGCCGGACTCAGGGCGAACGATGTCGCTGTCACCCGGGTGAAGGGCCGCACGGTGGCCTTGATCGCCGGGTCCGAACTGTCGATGTGGGACCTGGTCACCGGCGAGCGCGTCCACCTGCCCTCGGCCGGTCAGGAGCAGATTCCCTGCCACCTCGCGGTGTCGGGCACGCTCGCGGTGACCGGGGACGCGGACGGCTGCGCGCGGGTGTGGGATCTTACGACCGGCGAGCAGGTCGGCGAGAACCTGACCGGTCACCACGACCAGGTCTGTGCGGTGGCGATCGGCGACGTCGACGGCCGGCCGGTCGTTGCCACCGGAGGCCTTGAGGGCGGTGTCGGCGTGTGGAGGCCTCACGGTTGACGGTCAGCCGCCGGGAGGGCGGCGCATCGGATCCGAGCGCGGTTGCCGAACACCGCACACCAGGGTGCACGCCCGCCAAGGTAGATCGCTCCGATCGGGCCCGTGTCGATCGCCTTGGCTTGCGCAGGCCCAGCCAACCATCGTCCGCCGCAGTGGCGGAACCAGAACGACCACCGGCAACGTTGCCGCATCTCATCGACACACCAGCGCCAAGGCGGCCGTAGCGTCGCTGGAACCGGCGAACAAACTTTCTGCTTCTGACGGAAGCAACCACACCATCGACGCGAGACATCCTGGTAGTCGCAGGGACAGGAAGAACACGCACGTCGCGCCTATGGTGGTTGACATGGCAACCGGAAGCGAGCTGGGCGACTACCTGCGTTCCCGGCGTGAGCGCGTGCGTCCGGAAGACGTCGGTCAGCCCGGCGGCGACCGGCGCCGGGTGCCGGGCCTGCGCCGTGAGGAGGTCGCCCTTCTCGCGGGGATCAGCACCGAGTACTACCTCCGTCTTGAGCAGGGCCGCGACCGTCACCCTTCAGAGCAGGTCCTTCACGGCATCGCCCGTGCCTTGCTGCTGGACGGTGACGAGGAGACATACCTGCACGAGCTGGCCCGTCCCCCGCGCCCCAGATCGCGAAGGGCCGCGCGCCCGGCAAAGGTCAGCCCCGGTGTGGAGAGCCTGATCAACAGCTGGACCGCCACTCCAGCCCACGTCCACGGTCCGCACCTGGTCACGCTCGCCGCGAACCCCATGGCGGTCGCCTTGTGCCCGCACTTCGCGGTGGGTGTCAATGCACTGCGCGCCGCGTTCCTGGAGCCGGAGATGCGCGAGCTCTACCGCGACTGGGACGGGATGACGGTCAAGGCGGTGGCGTACCTGCGCTCCGTCGTCGGAGGCGGCGCGGACGACGATCCCCGGCTGGTCGGCCTGCTCGGCGAGCTGAGCCTGCGCAGCGACCGCTTCCGTACGCTGTGGGCGCGCAAGGAGGTGCGGCGCAAGACGAGCGGCGTCACTCGCATGCGCCATCCTCTGGTCGGAGATCTCGACCTGCACTACGAGAAGTTCGCCTTGCCGGAGGCTCCCGGCCAGATGCTCGTCACGTATCACGCGCCGGCCGGGAGTGACACCCGCGAGCGGCTCGACCTGCTGGCGCACCTCATCACCTGACCTGGCCTGACGGCCTGGCCCCCGCGCACCGGTGTGGGGGCCGGCTGTGCCATGCCCAAAATCACGCAAAGGACAACATGAACCACGAAACAGTGCTGGTGACGGGTGGCTCCGGTTTCCTTGCCACCCGCTGCATCGCCCAGGCCCTCCAGGCCGGATATCGGGTACGTACCTCAGTCCGCACCCTGGGACGCGAGGGCAGGATCCGCAAGGACATCGAGCGGGTGGGCGTACCGGCCGGAGACGCCCTGACGTTCGTCACCGCCGACCTGACCTCGGACAGCGGTTGGCCAGAGGCCGTCGCCGGCTGCGACTACGTCTTGCACGTGGCTTCCCCCTTCCCCCAGAACCAGCCGGAGAACGAGGACGACCTGATCGTGCCCGCGCGGGAGGGGACCCTACGTGTGCTGCGCGCCGCGAGAGAGGCGAAGGTACGCCGGGTGGTGATCACCTCCTCCTTCGCCGCCGTCGGCTACGGGCATCCCGACACGGACCGCCCGTTCACCGAGGACGACTGGACGGACATCGACGGCGGCGTATCCCCGTACATCACATCCAAGACCTTGGCGGAACGGGCCGCTTGGGACTTCATGGCCCGCGAGGGCGGCCCCATGGAGCTGTCGGTGATCAATCCCGTAGGCATCTTCGGCCCGGTGCTCGGGCCGGACCACGCCGCGTCGATCAACATGATCAAGATGCTGATGAACGGCGACATGCCCGGCACTCCACGCCTGTCCTTCGCGGTCGTTGACGTACGCGACGCCGCCGATCTCCACCTGCGCGCGATGACGAGCAGGTCCGCGGCCGGGCAGCGCTTCCTGGCCGCCGCCGGAGATCCCCTCTCCCTGCACGACATCGCCCTGATCCTCCGCCGCCGCCTGGGCGAGGCCGCTCGCCACGTGCCCTCGGAGATCCTCCCGGACGAGGCGGTACGTGAGGCCGCACGCACCCACCCTGCGATGCGCGAGACGGCCGACAACCTCGGCAAGGTCCGCCACCTCAGCACCGCCAAAGCCCGCCGCCTGCTCGGATGGACCCCACGCTCCAGCGAAGAGACGGTCACGTCCACGGCCGAGAGCCTCCTCCGTCACGGCCTCCTCAGGCAGGTCTGACGGCGCGGAGGCTACGGGCCACGCGAAACCACGGCCATCTTCCCTTCCCGCTCCACGACAGCAAGGTCGCCGGATTTGTCGGTCCGGTAGACGTTTGCCCCCAGTCGGCGGAGGAGGGCGAGCGTGGACAGGGCCGGGTGGCCGTAGTCGTTGCCGGCTCCCACGCTGATCAACGCGGCCCGCGCGCCGACGGCCGACAGGAAGGCCGGGGACTGCCTGTTGGATCCGTGGTGCGGGGTCTTGAGGATGTCAGCCCGTACCGCAACCCGCCGCAACAACTCCTCCTGCGCCTCCGTCTCCAGGTCCCCGCTCAGCAGGATCGAGCCGGACCGCCAGCGCACATGGACGACCACGCTGGAGTTGTTGATCTCGCTGCCCTCCCCCTGCCCGTTCATCTCGCTCTGAGCGGGGTCGGGGCCGAGCACGGTCAGCTCCGACGGACCGAACCGCCAACCCGTCCCTGGCGATGCCGTCCACTCCGGTATGTGGTGGCGTGCCAGTGTGGCCGAGATGTGAGCGCTGGATCGAGCACCGGTCCGTTGCGGGCTGACGACCACGGCTCCGACGCGCCGGTTCCTGAGCACGCCCGCGAGGCCATCCACGTGGTCGGCATGCGGGTGGGTGAGGATGAGCAGCGGTACGTCGTCAACGCCGACCCTGCGCAGGCACCGGTCCATGACGACCGGATCAGGCCCGGTGTCGACCACGACGCCTCGTCCCGGCCCCGCCGCCACGACAAGGCCGTCCCCTTGGCCGACATCGCACATCACCATCAGCCACCCCTTGGGCGGCCACGAACCGGCGATGGGCCGGATCACCAGCACCGCCACCAAGGCAGCACCGGCCACCGTCAGCGCCACCGCCCTCCAGGCCCGCCGCCGCAGGATCGGGATCGCGACCGCCACCACGACCAGGAGCAATCCCAATCCTGGAAGGCCACCGGGCCACGGCACGGTGGCGAACGGCAGGTTGACCGTCCAGCGGGCCACCGTGACGATCCACCCGACCGCGTAACCAGCCGGAATCACCAGAAGCCTGGCGCCTCCGGGCCACACGGGCGCCACCAGGGCGGCACCGAACCCGAGCAGCGTCGCAGGCGCCACCGCCGGAGCCACGAGCAGGTTGGCGACCACCGCGACAGGGGTCAGTTGTCCCGCCATCAGCACGAGAACGGGCGTCACCGCCAGTTGCGCGGCCACCGGCACAGCGACAGCCTCGGCCATCCAGCGCGGCAACCGATACGCCCCTTGGGAACTGCCGCCGCCACCCCATGACACATCTCTCTCTGAGCCGGCGGTCTCGCCCCTCGGCGACGACAAGCGGTCGCGCCAGCGTGGGGCGAGGACGAGAATGCCCGCGGTTGCCGCGACCGAGAGGGCGAAGCCGTACGAGCGGGCCAACTCGGGAGCGAACAGCACCAAGAGGAGGACCGTTGCCGACAGAGCCGCCAGACCGTCCTTCGAGCGGCCTGTGCCCAGCGCGACGGCGGCGGCCAGGCCCATGAGGAGGGCACGGAGGACACTCGGCGACGGGCGGGCGACCACAGCGAAGGCGAGCATCGCGATGGCCGCGAAGACAGCTCTCAGGGGGAGGGGGAGCCCGAGGAGGCGAGACAGGGCGAGGGTGGCGCCTGCCACGATTGCCAGGTTTGCACCGCTTACGGCGTTCAAGTGGCTCAGTCCTGCCTCCTTGAGGTCGGCCGTCACCTGAGGGTCCATGCGTGAGACATCACCGACGACCAATCCCGGCAGGAGTCCTCGCTGATCGGCGGGAAGAGCGTCGGCGGCGGCTCGCAAGCCCGACCTGAGGGTGCCCGCCGCCGCCTGGAGACCGGACGGGGCTGTCAGGACCCGGGGGCGACCTTGCACCAGGAGGATGGCTGCAACGAGGTCCCCGGGACTCGGCCTGGCCAGGCGGCCGGTGACCTCAAGGTGCTGGCTGGGGAGAAAGGCGCTCCAGTCGTGTCCGTGGGCGAAGACGGTGATCGGGACGTTGACGGACTCTCGGGTACGGGCCGTTTGAATGAGCTCCAGGGTGGCTGGGATCACGTAGCTCTCTTGGTTGACGTGGCCGCTTCTGTTCGCTCTCCGCTTGGGGTCGTCTGTCAGGGCGATCTGGGCGGTTACAGAGGTGTTCTTCCTGGCCAGGTCGGCCGCCGGGCCGGTGCTCAGGGCATGGACTCGGAAGGCGACCGACGCCGAGGCCGCGGCGGCGCAGATGAGCGTGGCGATGCTGATGTTGCGCCATGGGGCCGAGAGGGCCGATCGCCGTGCCTCCCGCTGGAGCCCGGAAAGCCGGTCGGCGAGCCTCGTTCGTCCGGCCAGCGACTGGGTGAACAACATCATGAGCCGGGCGTGCCAGGCTACGGCCGTCGCGGCCAGGGCTGCGGATATGGCGACGATCAGGCCTGTGCGGGCAGAGCAGCCTAGTAGCGTCAGGGCACTCGCCCAGGCGGCCAGCGCGGGCAGGATGAGTGGCCAGGCATGTTCACGCTTGTCGTCGGCCTGATCCAGGCGGGTTGCTTCGGTGTTCTTGCCGTTTCCGTCGTCAGCCCAGCCGCCGCCTGGTGGGGCACTGTCGGGATCCAGGCTCGTACGTGCTGGGCGGGTGTCACCGGTGCGCGGAGTGGCCATGTCAGACGCTGACCCTCGCCTTGAGCTCGTCGAACTTTCGTGGGCCTATTCCCGTCACCTCGCGTAGCTGCTCAATTGCGGTGAAACCACCGTGAGAGTCGCGGAACTCGGTGATGCGGGCTGCCAGGACCTCCCCTACGCCGGGAAGCTGTTCGAGTTGGTCGGTCGTGGCGGAGTTGAGGTTGAGCACGGCGGTGGCGACCGGGTCCGTGACGGGGGATCCGGGGGCCGCCTGGGTGGCGGTGCCGCCTACGACTATCTGCTCGCCGTCGATCAGGCGTCTGGCGAGGTTGAGTGAGCCGGTGGAGGCGCCGCGTGACGCGCCCCCTGCCGCCGTCACGGCGTCCGTGACCCGGGAGCCTGAAGGGAGTTGGTAGACGCCGGGTTTGTGGATCTTTCCGGTGACGTGGACGGTGACCTTGGCCGGGGCGGTCGGCGACGGGGTCGTGTGTGCGGCGATCGGAGTGGGCGGTGGCAAGGGCTCTGGTGAGGGCTGGGAACGCCAGAGGAAGAAGGCCGCGACCGCGGCGGCGAGGGCTCCCACGGCCAGCAGAACCCGAAGACCAGGCTTGCCTGGGTCGAGGGCCGGGGCCTGGGCGGCGAGGACCGCTCGGAATGCCTGGAAGGTGGGTGGTACGGAGGCAGATCCGCCGCTCCTTCGGTGTGGTGGGGCCGAAGCGTTCGGCCGCTCTTCGTGGGGTTCGGGGGAGGTGGTGTCCTCATCCCATCCGCCCGTCGCACCGGAGGATGAGGGCACGGCGGCGGGAACCCGACGGCCCCTCTCCTGAGGGCTCTCGATCTCACGACCTCTCTGCTGGAGGCCGGGTGACGGCCATCCGGCCTGCCGGCCACTCCCCTGAGGGCTGTATGGGTGCCGTCCACCTTGGCGACTTCTGCCTCCAGATGCGGATGGAACATCATGAGCCCGAACCTCGGCCGGCTCGCCCGTGCCGCCGGCGAGCCGGCCGAGAGGATGGCGGGGGCGGCGGGAAGGCGCGTTGATCGACCGTAGCCGGGACTCGGCTATGGTCCGCTCTGCCGTGGGATCGGGGGTTCGCACGGCAGCGAACGTATGTTCTCAGCGGTCGCCGCCGAGGCCCCGAATCCCGTTCTGGGGATGGAGAGGAGAGGGGCGCAGGGGGCTGTGGACAACGGCCCAGGGTGATCGAAGGGCTGGGGTCTCGCCCAAGGGCGAGGACATGCGGGTCCAGCGTCCAAGGGCTTAAGGTCCGTACGCGAGACCGACCGGCACAGAGCTACAGGTCAACGGAGCTGCAGGTCAACGGAGCTACAGGTCAACGGAGCTGCAGGTCAACGGAGCTACAGGTCAACGGAGCTACAGGTCGGACGACGTGACCGTGAGGCCGAGCATGCCGGGGCCCACGTGGGCGCCGATCACCGCCCCGAGCTCCACCACCCGCAACTCCACCAGACCGGCCAGCCGCTTCGGCAGGCGCTCTGCCAGTGCCTCGGCCCGTTCCCTTGCTCCCAGGTGCTGTACGGCCACCTCCACGGGCCCCTCGCCCGCCGCCCGGACGGCCAGGTCCTCCAGGCGGGCGATGGCGCGCGACGACGTACGGACCTTCTCCAGGAGCGAGATGCGACCGTCCACGATGTGGAGCAACGGCTTGATCATGAGGGCGGATCCGACGAGGGAGGCGGCCGTGCCGATGCGGCCGCCGCGACGCAGGTGGTCGAGGGTGTCGACGTAGAAGAACGACCGGGTGGTCTCCATGCGGCGGCGGGCGGCCGATGCCGCCTCCTCCAGGGAGGCGCCGCTCGCGGCGGCGCGGGCGGCGGCCAGGACCGGATAGCCGAGACCCATGGCGATCGAACGGCTGTCGATCACTTCCACGGGTACGGGTGCCCGGCCGGCCGCCGTCTGGGCGGACTCGACGGTGCCCGAGAGCTCCCGGGACAGGTGGATCGAGACGATGCCGGTCGCACCCGCGGCCGCCAGGGAGGAGTAGCAGGACGCGAAGCTCTCCGGCGAGGGGCGGGAGGTGCTGGCGGAGGCGAGGTCGCCCGTGAAAGAGCCTGCGTGGCGCAAGCCGCCGCCCGCCCCGAGGGGAGGCTCGCCTGAGGCGGCCCCGTCGATCCCGAACGAGGGCTCGTCGTACGACACACCCCCGGCGATCACCTGCACCGGCACCACCGCGACACCCGGCACATCCGCCAGATAGGCCGTCGAATCCGTGACGACGGCGACCAAGGGCGGCACGACCCGGGGCCGACTACTGGACGGGCGTCCCACCCCGCCACACCCGGCGCGGCTTGAGCCCGAAGGACCAGGCGAAGGCGCCCTCGTGGTCGGCGTCCCACTGGACGATGTCCGCCAGCCGGCCCGGCGCCAGGACGCCGCGGTCAGGAGCGCCGAGGACGGTGGCGCCGCCGAGGGTGGCGGCGCGCAGGGCGTCGTTGACGCTCATCCCGAAGGCCGACACCGCCATGGCGATGACCAGGGACATCGAGGTGATGCCGCAGTAGCCGGGGTTGTGGTCGCTGCCGAGGGCGATCTGCACGCCGTGCTTGATCATCTGGCGGACCGGCGGGAGATGGCCGCGCTGGAGAGCGGTGGCCGGGCAGACGACGGCGGGCACGCCGTAGCGGGACATGATCGCGATGTCCTCGTCCGACATGTGGTGCAGCCCGTCGGCGGAGGCGCAGCCGAGCTCGGCGGCCAGCTGGACGGCGCCGCGGCGGCTGTAGAGGCCGGCGTGGATGCGCGGCAGCAGCCCGACGTTGCGCCCCGAGGCGAGCACCCAGCGGGACTCCTCGGTGGTGAAGTGGCCCTCGTCGCAGTAGACGTCGACGCTGTCGGCGCCCGCCGCGGCCGCGTCGGCGCACCAGGCGCCCACGGCCTCGACGTATTCGCGCTGCCGCCCGAAGTACTCGGGCGGCACGACCTGCGCGGCCAGGAACGTGACGTGCACCCGCGGCATCATCGGCTCCTTCTCCAGCTCGCGCAGGAGTCGGACGTCGGCCAGCTCGCCGTCGCGGGTGAGGTGGTAGCCGGTCTTGGCCTCGACCGTGGTGGTGCCGCTGAGCAGCCAGCTGCGCAGCCGCTCGCGTACGCCGTTGCAGAGGGTCCACGGGTCGGTGCCGCGGGTCACCGTGACGGTCGAGCCCACGCCGCCGCCCGCCGCGGTGATCGAGGCCGAGGTGGAGCCGCCGGTGCGGATGGCCAGCTCGGCGTAGCGGTTGCCGGCGTAGACGGGATGGGTGTGGGCGTCGATGAGACCGGGCGTGACGAGCGCGCCGCCCAGGTTTTCGACGTGGTCGACGTCGACGATGTCGTCGACGACCCCGGGCACGCTCTGCGGCAGGTCGGGCGCCCGCCCGACCCACGCGATGCGATCGTTGTGCACGAGGATGGCCGCGTTGCTGAGGACCTCGTTGCCGGTCCAGAGGCGGCCGATGTTGGTCAGCAGTCGAACGGTCACCGCATCACCGCCTCGCGTGAGCCCCCACTCGCGCACCGGCATGAGCGCAGCGCACAGCGCACGGCCTGTGCCGCGCCCACTGAGTCCGCTCCGGGTCCGGACGACATGGGGGGTCTCCTGCTCTCATCCGCATCTTGTTGGTGCGGTGACCGTATCGCCAGAGTCATGATCCAGCGATTTCAGTTCAGTTACGTTATTTCACAGCTGGGCTCGCTGTACAGGGTTATTCGGAAGAAAGCCCAATGATCCCAGCAGCCACCCAGCTCTACCTCGTCCCCACGGCCCCCGTTGACGACTTCGACACGTTGAGTCATCATCCGAAACCTAGAACCCGAAACCCAGAAACCCGATCACACCAGACCTACGATGGGCCTGGCCAATCTTAGCAACCCCTTGACTCGGGGACCACTGACGCTTTTGGGTAGGCATGCGTACTTTGCGGCGACGATCTACCCACCAAAGGCAACCGGGCGTCCCCACCGTACCGTGCCGATGGGGCCGCCCGGCCGTAATGCCGTAACTGCTACAAATTGCTACAAACCGCTAGGAGACGCGCTCCACGGGCTTGCCCACCCGGTCCAGCTCCTGCTGCAGGCCGGCCAGCACGCGGGCGTGCAGGATCGTGCCGTCCTCCACGTGCTCGACGGAGAGCACCTCACCCTCCTGGTGCGCCCGGGAGACCAGATCCCCTCTGTCGTACGGCACCAGCAGGTGAACCTCGTGGTCCAGCCGAGGCAGCTCCCGTTCGATGAGCGCCATCAGCTCGGGAATGCCGCGGCCCGTCCGGGCCGACACCACGACGCTGTCGCGCTCGCGCCGCATGATCCGATCGATCACGTCCTGATCGGCCGCGTCGGCCTTGTTGATCACGACGATCTCGCGTACGTCCGAGGCGCCGTCGATGTCGGCCAGCACCTCACGTACGGCGGCCAGCTGCCCCTCGGGGTCGGGGTGCGAGCCGTCCACCACGTGCAGGATCAGGTCGGCGTCGGCCACCTCCTCCAGCGTCGAGCGGAACGCCTCGACGAGCTGGTGCGGCAGATGCCGGACGAAGCCGACGGTGTCGGCGATCGTGAACAGCCGGCCTTCCGGCGTGCGCGCCCGGCGCACGGTCGGGTCGAGGGTGGCGAACAGCGCGTCCTCCACCAGCACGCCCGCCCCCGTGACGCGGTTGAGCAGCGAGGACTTGCCGGCGTTGGTGTAGCCGGCGATGGCCACGGCCGGGACCTCCCGCCGCTGGCGCCGGTGGCGCATGGTGTCGCGCGAGGTGGACATGCCGCTGATCTGGCGGCGCAGCTTGGCCATGCGCTCGCGGATGCGGCGGCGGTCCAGCTCGATCTTGGTCTCACCGGGGCCGCGGCCGCCGATGCCGACGCCGCCCGCGGCGCGACCGCCGACCTGCCTGGACAGGTTGCCACCCCAGCCGCGCAGGCGGGGCAGCAGGTACTGGAGCTGTGCCAGCTCGACCTGGGCCTTGCCCTCGCGGCTCTTGGCGTGCTGGGCGAAGATGTCGAGGATCAGCGCGGTGCGGTCGATGACCTTGACCTTGACCGTGTCTTCGAGCTGGCGGAGCTGGCCAGGGGTCAGCTCGCCGTCGCAGATGACGGTGTCGGCGCCGGTCGACTCGACCACGTCGCGCAGCTCGAGTGCCTTGCCGGAGCCGATGTAGGTGGCCGGGTCGGGCTTCTGGCGGCGCTGGATGAGCCCCTCGAGCACTTCGGAACCGGCCGTCTCGGCCAGGAGCTTCAGCTCGAGCAGGGAGTTTTCTGCGTCCTCCACGGTGCCGGAGGTCCAGACGCCGACGAGGACGACCCGCTCGAGTCGCAGCTGCCGGTACTCGACCTCGGAGACATCCTGGAGTTCGGTGGAGAGGCCCGCCACGCGGCGCAGCGCCTGGCGCTCCTCGAGGTCCATGTCGCCGTTCTCGAACTCGTCGAGGTCGAGTGCGGAGTAATCGTGCATACGTGTCATCTCTATTAGGGAACGTCTGGACACCTCGGTGTCTTCCCACGATGGTGGCACGAGATCCGCGCCGCAATCATCCGGTTATCCGGCCGACACCGTGACGTCGCCGGAGCCCGCGGTCAGCGAGAGCTTGTGCGGCGAGGCGCCGTCGTCCTTGACCGAGACCTTCGCGTCGCCGGACCCCACCTTGGTGTTCACGTCGTAGGACCCGTCGGGCACGGTGAGCGTGATGTCACCCGAGCCGGTCTTCAGCTCGGCGCTGTCGGGCGCGGCGGTGTACTTGAGCTCTATGTTCCCCGACCCCGCGTCGGCGAACACCTGCTTGCCCGCCAGCCCCGTGGCGTCCAGGTCGCCGGAACCGAGGTGTACGTCGAGCAGCCCGGTCAGGCGCCGGAGCGTGATGTTGCCCGAGCCCGTGTCCAGGTCGAGTGCCAGGCCCTTGGGGACTTCCACCTTGTAGTTGACCCCGCAGGAGCCCCACGATGCCTGGCAGTCGTAGTACACCGACAGCGTGTCGCCCTCCACCTTGTGCTTGGCCTGCGGCTTGTCATTGCTCCAGTAGAGCGTCTCGGTGACGCTGATCTGCGCCGCGTCCGACTCGTTGATCACCACGTCGCCCGACCCGCTCCTGAGCTGGAGCTTCTGCACCTTCTCCTTGACCTGGTACGTGACGGTGTCCTGGTTTTTCGGGCTCCCGATGCTCGCGAGCCCGCATCCGGTCAGCAGCAGAGCGGAGGCCAGCAGCCCGCCCGCGATCACGATCGTCCTCATGCCGTAAATCCTGTCCGGGTACGCCCCGGCCGGCATCGGGGATACCCCCGACGACTCCCCGAAGGGACCCCCACTTTTGACCGGGGAGCCTCCGGCGGAGTACCTTCACTTCCACAATCCAGAACTCATTTTCCATGATGCGGAAAGAGGTCCCCATGGAGATCACCGGCCCGATGCTCGACCGGTTCGACGAGATCCTCACGCCGGAGGCGCTCGATTTCGTGGCGGCTCTCCAGCGGGAGTTCGGAGCCAGACGGCTGGAGCTGCTCGAGGCCCGCCAGGCGCGCCAGGCGGAGCTGTCGGCGGGCGGCATGCTCGACTTCCTGCCGGAGACCAAGGAGATCAGGGAGGCCGACTGGCAGGTCGCGCCCCCGGCGCCCGGCCTGGAGGACCGCCGGGTCGAGATCACCGGCCCGGTCGACAAGAAGATGACCATCAACGCGCTCAACTCCGGCGCCAAGGTCTGGCTGGCCGACTTCGAGGACGCCAACTCACCGCTCTGGGAGAACTGCGTGGCCGGCCATCTCAACCTGCGCGACGCGCTCGACCGCACGATCGACTTCGAGACCGGCGGCAAGACGTACGCGCTCAGGCCCGACGCCGAGCTGGCCACGATCGTCGTGCGCCCGCGCGGCTGGCACCTGGACGAGAAGCACGCCCAGGTGGACGGGCAGCCGGTCTCGGGGTCGCTGTTCGACTTCGCCCTCTACTTCTTCCACTGCGCCAAGCGGCAGATCGACAAGGGCAAAGGCCCGTACTTCTACCTGCCCAAGATGGAGTCCCACCTGGAGGCGCGGCTCTGGAACGACGTGTTCACCAGGGCACAGGAGCTGCTCGGCATCCCCCAGGGGACGATCAGGGCGACCGTGCTCATCGAGACCTACCCGGCCGCGTTCGAGATGGAGGAGATCCTTTACGAGCTCCGCGACCACTCTGCGGGCCTCAACGCCGGCCGCTGGGACTACCTGTTCAGCGTGATCAAGAAGTTCCGCACCAGGGGCCGCGAGTTCCTGCTGCCCGAGCGGAACGCGGTCACGATGACCGCCCCGTTCATGCGCGCGTACACCGAGCTGCTGGTGCGCACGTGCCACAAGCGCGGCGCGCACGCCATCGGCGGCATGGCGGCGTTCATCCCCTCGCGGCGCGACCCCGAGGTGAACGCGGTGGCGCTGGAGAAGGTGCGGGCGGACAAGACGCGCGAGTCCGGCGACGGGTTCGACGGGTCGTGGGTGGCCCATCCCGACCTGGTGCCGGTGTGCCGTGAGGTGTTCGACGGCGTGCTGGGATCGCGCCCCAACCAGCTCGACCGGCTGCGCGAGGACGTCAACGTGACCGCCGCCGAGCTGCTGTCCGTCTCCGAGACACCGGGCGAGATCACCGAGACCGGCCTGCGCAACAACGTGGACGTGGCGCTGCGCTACCTGGCCGCGTGGATGGGCGGCCTGGGCGCGGTGGCGATCCACAACCTCATGGAGGACGCCGCCACGGCCGAGATCTCGCGCTCGCAGATCTGGCAGTGGATCCACAACGACATCACGCTCGCCGACACGGGCGCGCAGGTGACGAAGGAGCTGGTCGAGCAGATCATCTCGGAGGAGTTGGCCGGCATCGCCGCGGAGCCCGGCTACGACGAGAAGCTGTACGGCCAGGCGACGGCCCTGTTCAAGCAGGTGGCGCTGGACGACGACTTCGCCGAGTTCCTGACACTTCCGGCCTATGCTCAAATGCCGTAGAACAGAGGTAAGGGGGTTCCGGTGCTGGAAACGCTGACGGCCGCCCTGCGCTCGTTGCTGCCCCACGAATCGGTGATCACCGATCCGGTACGCCTGCGCACGTACGAGTGCGACGGCCTCACCTACCACCGGGCGACTCCCGGCGTGGTCGTGCTTCCCGACACGGCCGAGCAGGTCGCCCGCGTGGTACGCGTGTGCAACGACTTCGGCGTGCCGTTCGTCGCCAGGGGCTCGGGCACCGGCCTGTCGGGAGGCGCGCTCCCCCGCGAGGACGGCGTGCTCATCGTCACCTCCAAGATGCGCCGGATCCTGGAGATCGACCTGGACAACCGCAGGGCGGTGGTCGAGCCCGGCGTCACGAACCTGGCCATCACCGAGGCCGTACGCGACCGGGGCTACTACTACGCGCCCGACCCCTCCAGCCAGCAGGTCTGCTCCATCGGCGGCAACGTCGCCGAGAACTCCGGCGGCGCCCACTGTCTCAAGTACGGCTTCACGGTCAACCACGTCGAGGCCTGCGAGATCGTCACGCCTGACGGCGACCTCGTCACACTCGACCGCATGGACCCCGGCTACGACCTGCTGGGCGCGTTCATCGGCTCGGAGGGCACGCTGGGCATCGCCACCAAGATCACGGTACGCCTGAGCCGCGCGCCCGAGACCGTCACCACGGTGCTGGCGGCGTTCGAGAGCATCGAGCAGGGCGGCCAGGCGGTCTCGGCGATCATCGGGGCGGGCATCGTGCCCGCCGCCATCGAGATGATGGACGCGCTCGCCATCGAGGCGGCCGAGGCGGCGGTGGCCTGCCGCTACCCCGAGGGCGCGGGCGCCGTGCTGATCGTGGAGCTGGACGGGCCGCAGGCCGAGGTGGAGCGGCAGTTCACGGAGCTCACGGAGATCTGCTCGGGCGCGTTCGAGCTGCGGGTGGCGGCCGACGCGGCCGAGCGGGCGGCGATCTGGAAGGGCCGCAAGTCCGCGTTCGCCGCCGTCGGGCGCATCAGCCCGGCCTACATCGTGCAGGACGGGGTCGTCCCTCGCACGTCCCTGCCCAGCGTGCTCGCCGCCATCGACCGGCTCTCCCAGGAGCACGGCATCAGGGTGGCGAACGTCTTCCACGCCGGAGACGGCAACCTGCACCCGCTCGTGCTGTTCGACGACGCGGAGCCGGGGGCCGGCGAACGGGCCGAGGCGGTCTCCGGAGCGATCCTCGACCTGTGCGTCGAGCACGGCGGCTCGATCACGGGCGAGCACGGGGTCGGAGTGGACAAGGCGCGTTACATGCCGAAGATGTTCAGCGCGGACGACCTGGACACCATGCAACTGGTCCGATGCGCGTTCGACCCCCGTGGCCTGTCGAACCCGGGCAAGGTGTTCCCCACACCCCGCCTGTGCGGCGAGGTCCCGGGCGTGCGCAAGGGCGTGCACCCGCTGGTGGAGTCGGGGAAGGCGGAGCAATTTTGATGGGGGTGACCGTCAGGCAGGCGGACGCGGACGACGCCGTCAACGGCGTGCCGCCCCGCTGGGTCGCGCTGCCCGAGACCGTCGAGGAGGTCTCGGCCGTGCTGCGGGCCTGCGCCGAGCGGGACCTCGCGGTGGTGCCCGCGGGCGGCGGCACGAAGCTGCACTGGGGGCCGCCCCCCGAGCGGTGCGACGTCCTGCTCGACATGTGCTGCATGAACGCCGTGCTCGAGCACGCCGCGGGCGACCTCGTGGTGCGCGCGCAGGCCGGGGTGACCATGGACGCCCTGGCCGCCACCCTCGCGAGCAAGGGCCAGGAGCTGGCGCTCGACCCGCCGTTCACGGAGTACACGACGGTCGGCGGCACGCTCGCCACTGCGACGGCGGGCCCGCGCGCCTTCCGCTACGGCACCGCCCGCGACCTGCTCATCGGCATCACGGTCGTGCTGCCCGACGGGACGATCGCGAAGTCGGGCGGCAAAGTGGTCAAGAACGTCGCGGGCTACGACCTCGGCAAGCTCTTCACCGGCTCGCAGGGCACGCTCGGCGTGATCGCGGAGGCCACGTTCCGGCTGCACCCGCTGGCCGCCGACCGCCGCTGGCTGGTCGCGGAGACCGAAGTCTCCGACGACGTGCTGCTGCGCCTGGCCGCCTCCCAGACCGAACCGTCCGCCGTCGAGATCGACTGCCCCGACGGCAAGAACGCGACGGTCGCGGTGCTGGTGGAGGGCTCGGCGGCCGAGGCACGGGCGATGGCGCTGCGCGAGGTGCTCGGGGACGGCACGGTCACGGCCGAGGCGCCGGAGTGGTGGGGGCTGATCCTCAGGGACGACGTGCTGCTGGAGGCGCGCTTCCCGCCCGCCCGCACGCTGGAGGCGCTGGCCGCGGCCGGCGAAGCCGGGTTCTCGTTCCGCGGCTCGGCCGCGGCGGGGCGGGCGTACCTGGAGGGCCGGGACGACGTGCCGGAGGACGAGCTGGCGGCGACGGTCGCCCGGCTGCGCGCGCGGCTCGAGGCGCTGGGCGGGCGCGCGAACGTGCTGGCCACACCGTACGAGGGCGTCGACAGGTGGGGGCAGGTGAGCGCGCTGCCGTTGATGCGGCGGATCAAGGAACGGTTCGATCCCGGGCGCAGGATGTCTCCCGGCCGGTTCGTGGGAGGCATCTAGATGGAGCGGCGAGCCGGGCCGGAGAGAGCGAGGGCGTCCAGCCCGATGCCAACGGAGGACCGAGGGAGCGCGACCATGGGCGCAGACCCCGAGCTGATCAACGACTGCGTGCACTGCGGGTTCTGCCTGCCGACGTGCCCCACGTACGTGCTGTGGGGCGAGGAGATGGACTCGCCGCGGGGGCGGATCCACCTGATGAAGCAGCACGTCGAGGGCACGCCGATCACCCCGGAGATGGCCGGGCACTTCGACGCCTGCCTGGGGTGCATGGCGTGCGTCACGGCCTGCCCGTCCGGCGTCCAGTACGACCGCCTGATCGAGCAGACCAGAGCGGAGGTGGAGCGGCGGCACGTGCGCGATCCGCGGGAGCGGGCCGTGCGCGGGATCGTGTTCAGCCTGTTCCCCTACCCGCGCAGGCTGCGGCTGCTGCGCCCCACGATGTGGCTGGCGGAGCGCATGGCGCCGCTCCTCACCAGGGCCGACCCCGGCCTCGGCGCCATGGCCGCGCTCGCGCCGCGCGTGGAGCACCGGCAGCGGCTGCCGCGCCTGGTCAGGGCCAGGGGCGAGCGCAGGGCCGTGGTGGGCATGCTCACCGGCTGCGTGCAGGGAGAGTTCTTCCCCCAGGTGAACGCCGCCACCGCGCGGGTCCTGTCGCTGGAGGGCTGCGACGTGGTCATCCCCCGCGGCCAGGGCTGCTGCGGGGCGCTCAGCGTGCACTCGGGCCGCGACGACCAGGCCAGACGGCTGGCACGGAGAACGGTCAGGACGTTCGAGAAGGCCGGCGTGGACACCGTCGTGGTGAACGCGGCCGGCTGCGGCTCGTCGATGAAGGAGTACGGCGAGCTGCTCGGGCGCGAGCCCGGGTTCAGGGTGGTCGATCTGTCGGAGTACCTCGCCGAGCTGGGGCCCGTGGCCAAGCGGCACCCGCTGCCGCTCACCGTCGCCTACCACGACGCCTGCCACCTGGCCCACGCCCAGGGTGTCCGCGCCCAGCCGCGCGAGCTGCTGAGCGGCATCCCTGAGCTGGAGATCCGCGAAATTCCCGAGTCGGCCATCTGCTGCGGCTCGGCGGGCACGTACAACATCTTCCAGCCGGAGGCCGCCCGCGACCTCGGCGACAGGAAGGCCGCCGCGGTGGCCACGACCGGCGCCGAGCTGCTGGTCTCGGCCAACCCGGGCTGCACCATGCAGATCGCCTCGGCCATGCGGCGCGCGGGCGCGCGGATCAGGGTCGCCCACACGGCCGAGGTGCTGGACGCCTCTCTCCGCGGAGTGACCCTATGAGTGTGCAGTCGGTGGAGCGGGCGCTGGACGTGCTGGAGGCGCTGGCCGAGCACGGGGGCGAGGCGGGGCTGTCGGAGATCGCCGCCAGGACCGGGCTGCCGTACGGAACCATCCACCGGCTGCTGCGCACCCTGCTCACCCGCGGCTACGTACGCCAGGAATCCGACAAGAGGTACGCCCTGGGCGGCGGCCTCGTGCGCCTGGGCGGCATCGCCGAGAGCATGGTCGGCGTGTGGGCGCAGCCGTACCTGACGAAGATGGTCGAGCTGTCGGGCGAGACCGCGAACCTGGCCGAGCTCGAAGGCGACTTCGTCGTCTACGTCGCGCAGGTGCCCTCGCCGCGCAGGCTGCGCATGTTCGCCGAGGTAGGCAGGCGGGTGCTGCCGCACAGCACGGCCGTGGGCAAGGTGCTGCTGGCCGGGCGGCCCCCCGCCGAGGCGATCGCCGTCTTCGAGCGCACCGGCATGCCGCGCCGCACCCCGAACACGATCACCGACATGACCGCCATGCTGGCCGAGCTCGATCTCGTGAGAGCCCGCGGCCACGCCATGGACCTGGGCGAGGAGGAGCTGGGCGTGCACTGCCTGGCGGTGCCCGTGTGGGACGGTGACCGGGTGGTGGCGGCGATGTCGGTCTCCGGGCCCGCCGAGCGCATCGACGCCCTCGACCGCGACGACCTGGCCGAGGGCATGCGGAAGATCGCCCTCGACTTCGGCACTCAGCTCAGCCCGGTGGCCGGCGCAGGCTGAGTATTCTGTTGCGCTATGAGCAACAGCACGTCGGTTCAGTCGGTCGATCGTGCCATCGCGATCCTGGAGATCCTCGCCCGTGACGGCGCCACCAGGGTCACGGATCTCGCGGCGGAGCTCGACGTGCACAAGTCCACGGCGTTCCGGCTGCTGGCGGCGCTCGAGCACGGCGGGCTGGTCGAGCAGAGCGGCGACCGGGGGCGCTACCGGCTGGGGTTCGGCGTCGTACGGCTGGCCGGCGCGGCCACGGCCCAGCTCGACCTGTCGCGCGAGAGCAGGCCCGTCTGCCTGCGCCTGGCCGAGGAGGTCGGCGAGACCGTCAACATCGCCGTGCCGCAGGACGGCGACGCCGTCAACATCAGCCAGGTGCGCGGCCCCGCGGCGATCAGCGGCCACAACTGGGTCGGCCAGCGCACCCCCTCCCACGCCACCTCCAGCGGGAAGGTGCTGCTGGCCTTCGGCGCCCTGCGGCTCCCCGCCGAACTGGCGCGCTACACCCCCCGGACGATCACCTCGCCGGACGGGCTGGGCCTCGAGGAGATCAGGGAGCGCGGCTGGGCCGCCACCGTGGAGGAGCTCGAGGTCGGCCTGAACGCGGTCGCCGCGCCGATCAGAGGCAGCGACGGCTCGGTCGTGGCGGCGGTCAGCGCCTCGGGTCCGTCCTACCGGCTGACACCGGACCGGCTGCCGGAGGTGGGCGGGCTGCTGGCCGAGGCGGCGCGGGAGATAAGCCAGCGGATCGGCTATTACCGTTGAGGCATGTGTAGAAGCATCAAGACCCTCCGCCCCCCGTACACCGAGAGTGTGACCGAGGAGGACGTGCGGGCAGCGGCCCTGCAGTACGTCAGGAAGATCTCCGGCTTCCGCGCGCCCGCCGCGCACAACGCCGAGGCGTTCGACCGGGCCGTCGAGGCGATCACGAAGGCATCTGAGGAGCTGCTCGGGGCGCTCGAGGTTCGCGGATCGCGTTGACAGGCACCCGCTGCGGGAGAAGTGTCCCTCGTGTAGGCCCAAGCGAGGGAGCTCCCATGATCAGCGGGCTTTACCAGGGACAGGACGGCGACTCGCAGCTGGCGCTCCGCGTCGATGTCGACGGGATCAGGCCCACCGGGCGGGTCAGCGGTGACCTCTTCACCGTGGCGGGCTCGACGATCTCCTACGTCGGCTCTTTCGCGGTCAACGCCCCCACCGTGCACGCCGCCGGGGACGAGGCGCGGGTCCAGGGCCGCGGGGTCTTCACGTTCGAGACCCCGGTGAAGGACGTGAGCGTCACGATCGCCGACGGGGCGGGGACGGCCGAGGTCGCGGGGCGCACGTACCAGGTGGGGTTCGCCTCGCCGTTCTTCCGCAGCGTGCTGCTCGAGCAGGATTCCGTGATCGGGACCGTGCCGTTCGTGTCGTACCGCACCGGAGCGCTGCCCGGGCCGATCGGCTCGCCGGCGAGGGAGCTGAGCGTCAGCGCCGCGTACGCGGAGGCGGGCATCGAGCTCACCCTCGCGCAGCCGGGCGTCATCCCGGTGGACGGGTCCGGCGCGGACCTCGCGTGGGACGACGCCGAGCTGCACCACGCGATGACGCAGCAGTTCAGCGGGTTCGGGGACGCGCCGGCCTGGCGGGTGTGGCTGCTGGTGGCGAGCAAGCACGTGGGCGGCTTCCGGGGGATCATGTTCGACTACAACGACGCGCACCAGCGGCAGGGGTCCGCGGTGTTCTACGACGCGATCAAGGGGACGGAGCCGCAGGCGCAGCGGGCGCAGTTACGTACGTACGTGCACGAGCTCGGGCACGCGTTCAACCTGCTGCACTCCTGGCAGAAGAACCTCGGCACCCCGCCCCAGCCTCTTGGCCCGCAGGGCGGCTTCGGCGATCTGTCGTGGATGAATTACGTACAGAACTACCTCCCCGGCGGGGAGCAAGGTTACTGGGCGAGCTTCCCCTTCCAGTTCACGGACGCGGAGCTGATCCACCTCCGCCACGGCTTCTACCGTGACGTCGCCATGGGCGCGAACGCGTTCGGCACCGGGGCCGCCGAGATCGCGCCGTTCGAGCAGCCCGTCGAGGACCGCTCCGGGCTGCGGCTGGAGCTGCGTGCCAAGGAGTCGTTCGAGCTGGGCGAGCCCGTCGTGGTCGAGCTGAAGCTCTCCTACGCGGGCGAGCCGCGCACCACGCACGGCCACCTGCACCCCGACACGGAGTTCACCCAGGTGTCGATCACGCAGCCGGGCGGCAGGACCGTGCTGTACCGGCCGATGATGCGGCACTGCGTGGACTCCTCGCCGGAGATCCGGCTGGACGAGGGCAACCCCGCCATGTACCGCAGCGCGTACATCGGCCACGGCCGCGACGGCCACTACTTCCAGCAGCCCGGCGACTACCGCGTCCGCGCCCAGTACATCGCCGCCGACGGCTCGCGCATCGTCTCCCCCGCGTGCCTGGTCAGGGTACGCTTCCCGGTCAGCCGCGACGACCACCAGGTGGCCGAGCTGATGCTGGGCGAGGAGCAGGGACAGCTGTTCTCGCTGCTCGGCTCCGACTCCCCCACGCTGCGCTCGGGCAACCTGGCGCTGGACGAGGTCATCGACCGGTACGGCACCCACCCGCTGGCCGTCTACGCCCGCATGGTCAAAGGGCTGAACGCGGAGCGCGAGTTCAAGGCGCTGACGGCGGGCAAGCGGCTGCGTGTCCGGCCGCCAAACCTCAAGGAGGGCATCGAGCATCTCACCCAGGTCGCCAGGGACGCGAGCATCGACAACATCACCCTGAACATGGTGATGCGCCGCCTGGCCAGGGCCGAGGCGCGGCAGGGCGACCTGGACCGGGCGAACGCCGTGATGGACCAGATGGTCGCCACGTTCCAGGCCAAGGGCGTGAACCCCATCGTCATGGGGCAGATCCGGCGCCAGGCCGAGCTGACGAAGGCGGCACTCGCCGCCGAAGCGTGATCACTCCAGCAGGTGCTGCTGAGCGGCGAGGAAGCCGGCGTGGAAGCGGGTCCTGGCGCCCAGGCGTTCGGACAGCACCTGCACGCGCCGCTGCACCGTGCGCGGCGAAAGCCCCAGCTGCCTGGCGATGGCGTCGTCCTTCATGCCGGCTGCCAGCAGCGCCAGCACCTCGGCGTCCGGGGTCTGCGGCCACGTCTCCGGCTCCAGCGTGTCCTCGCCGGTCAGGCGGAGCGGCACGGCGGCCCGCCACAGCGTCTCGAACAGCCCGACCAGGGCGTCCAGCAGCGCGGACGGGTGCACCACCAGCGCGCTCTCCACGGCCTGGTCCTCGTCGGAGACCAGGGGCAGGATGGCGGTGCGGGCGTCGGCGATGGCCAGCTTGACCGGCACCTGCCCGAGCCTGGCCTGCTCGCCGTCGGCGATGGCACGGCGCGTGTGGGCCAGCATGCCGGGGTGCTCGAACGCCTGCGGGCCGTAGATCCCGCGCGTGGGCGCCCCCTTGCGGGCGGCGCGCTGCCGGTTCTCCCGGTCGTCGCTGATGTCCACGGCGTACGGGGGGTGCACCAGGACGAGCATCTCCCGCGTGGCGTTCCGTTCCAGCTGGAGATAGCGGCGGGCCACCGCGTCGCGCCCGCTCACCACCTCGAGCACCTCCTCCGGGTGCGGCCCGTTGCGCTCGGCGACCTCGGTGGCCAGCAGCGCGGCGGCGGCCCGGCTGTGGGTGATCTCCTCCTGGCGGCGGGCGACGAGGATGTCGATGGCGATGTTCGGGGGCGTGGCGATCAGGCGCAGTGGGCGGCCCGCCACGCGGGAGATCAGGCCGAGGTCCTCCAGCCTGGGCAGCATGCGCCGGATGGCGGCGGCCGACGAGCCGGTCTCGGCGGCGAGCTCGCTCAGCGTGGCCGGGCCGTGCCGGAGCAGCGCGCGATAGGCGCTCTCCTCCGTCACGGAGACGCCGAGCCCCTCCAGTAAGCGCCGCTGCGCCATGTCGCCTCTCTCTGACATGCCATGATCCGCGTTCAGATTACTCATGCTTGTTCGGGGATGCGTGGGGCTTTATGGTCGTTGCGTAGTCCGGTGCTTGTTGCGCATTATGGAACAACCGGAGGCGTCATGAGTCGGCCCCGTCTGGTGATCGTGGGAGCGGGGATCGTGGGCTGCGCCCTCGCCGACGAGCTCACCGAACGGGGGTGGACCGACGTCACGGTGGTCGACCAGGGTCCGCTCTTCGCCGCCGGCGGGTCCAGCTCGCACGCTCCCGGCCTGGTCTTCCAGACGAACCCGTCGAAGACGATGACCGAGTTCGCCGCCTACACCGTGCGGAAGTACCGCGCGCTCGGGGAGTCGTGCTTCCGGCAGGTCGGCGGGCTGGAGGTGGCCACCACCCCCGAACGCTGGACCGACCTGCACCGCAAGCTCTGCTGGGCCGAGTCGTGGGGCGTCGAGGGCCGCCTGCTCGACCCCGGGCAGTGCGCCGAGCTCTGGCCGCTGCTGGACAAGGAGAAGATCCTCGGCGGGTACCACGTGCCCGGCGACGGGCTGGCCGCGGCGGTCGCGTGCGGCGAGGCGCAGGCGGCGCGGGCCACGGAGCGCGGGGCCAGGTTCCTGGCGCGGCACACGGTGATGGGCATCGAGCAGAAGGGCGGACGGGTCACCGGCGTCACGGTCGCGGTCGCTGCCTCGGGCGAACACCGGACGATCCCTGCCGACGTGGTCGTGTGCGCCGCGGGCTTCTGGGGGCCGTCGATCGGGAAGATGGCCGGGCTGACCGTGCCGCTGCTGCCGCTGGCCCACCAGTACGCCACGTCAGGGCCCCTCGCCCTGGGCAGACCCGGTCCCATCCTCCGCCATCAGGACCGTGACCTCTACTTCCGCCAGTACGACGACCGCATCGGCATCGGCTCGTACGCCCACCGCCCCATGCCGGTGGCCCAGGACGAGATCGGGCCCAGGTCCACCACCATGCCGTCGGTGCAGACGTTCACCGAGGAGGACTTCGACCCCGCCTGGCGGGACGCGGTCGAGCTGCTGCCCGCGCTCGCCGGGTCCAAGTACGAGGACGGCATCAACGGGATCTTCTCCTTCACGCCCGACGGGTTCCCGCTGATCGGCGAGTCACCGGACCTCGACGGGTTCTGGCTGGCGGAGGCCGTCTGGGTGACGCACTCGGCCGGGGTCGCAAGGGCGCTGGCCGAGGTGCTGGTGGACGGGCGGTCGGCGGTCGATCTGCATGAGTGCGAGCTCGGCCGGTTCGAGCCGGCGCAGCTCTCGCCCGCCTTCGTCGAGGAGCGCGGCAGGCAGAACTTCATCGAGGTCTACGACGTCATCCACCCGCTTCAGCCGATGGAGTCGCCGCGGCCCCTGCGTACCAGCCCGTTCTACCCGAGGCAGCGGGAGCTGGGCGCCTTCTTCCTGGAGGCGGCGGGGTGGGAGCGGCCCCACTGGTTCGAGTCGAACGCGCCGCTGCTGGCAGAGGCCGCCGAGCCGGGCCCGCGCGACGAATGGGCCTCCCGTTACTGGTCGCCGATCGCCGCCGCCGAGTCGTACGCGACCAGGGAGCGGGTGGCCCTCTACGACATGACCCCGCTCAAGCGGATCGAGGTGCGCGGCCCGGGGGCGGCGGCGTTCCTGCAGCGCATGACCACGAACAACGTGGACAGGAAGCCGGGCTCGGTCACGTACACGCTGCTGCTCGACGCCAAGGGCGGCATCCGCTCCGACCTCACGGTGGCGCGGCTGGAGGAGGACCTGTTCCAGGTCGGCGCGAACGGCAACCTCGACCTCGACTGGCTGACCAGGCACGCGCCCGGCGGGGTGCGGGTGCGCGACCTGACACCGGGCACCTGCTGCATCGGTGTGTGGGGCCCGTGGGCCAGGGGGTTGGTGGAGGACCTCACCGACATGGACCTGTCCCACGAGAACTTCCGCTACTTCAGCTGCAAAACCGGATACATCGGGCATGTGCCGGTGCTGGCGATGCGGGTCTCGTACGTCGGTGAGCTGGGATGGGAGCTCTACACCACCGCCGACATGGGGCTCAAGCTGTGGGACACGCTCTGGTCCCCGGGACTGACGACGGCCGGGGGCCGGGCCGCGTTCAACAGCCTGCGGCTGGAGAAGGGGTACCGGCTCTGGGGTGTGGACATGACGACCGAGCACAACCCGTACGAGGCCGGACTGGGCTTCGCGGTCAAGGCGGACAAGGACTTCATCGGCCGCGACGCCCTGTCCGGCGAGGTGACGCGCAGGCTGGTGCCGCTGCTCAGCGCCGAGGTGGTCATGGGCAAGGAGCCGGTACGGCACGCGGGGCGCACGGTCGGGTACGTCACGAGCGCCGCGTACGGGCACACGATCGAGCGGCCCATCGCGTACGCGTGGCTCCCGAGCGAGCTTGCCGAACCCGGAACACATGTGGAAATTTCCTACTTCGGCCGCCGCGTCCCCGCGGAAGTCGCCGCAGAGCCGCTGTTCGACCCCGGGATGGAGAAGATCAGACGTTGACCCACCCCGACTTCCTCTGGCGCAACCCCGATCCCAGGCCGTCCTACGACGTGGTCATCGTGGGCGGCGGCGGGCACGGGCTGGCCACCGCCTACTACCTGGCCAGGAACCACGGCCTGACGAACGTCGCCGTCCTGGAGCGGGGCTGGCTCGCGGGCGGCAACATGGCCCGCAACACCACGATCATCCGCTCCAACTACCTGTGGGACGAGAGCGCCGCGATCTACGAGCACTCGCTGAAGCTGTGGGAGGGGCTGAGCGCGGAGCTGGACTACGACCTGCAGTTCAGCCAGCGCGGCGTGCTCAACCTGGCGCACAACCTGGGCGACGTGCGCGAGGGAAAGCGCCGGGTGAACGCGAACCGGCTCAACGGCGTGGACGCCGAATGGCTCGACCCCGACGAGGTCAGGAAGTTCTGCCCGATCATCAACGTCTCCGACCGGGCCCGCTACCCGGTCATGGGGGCCACTCTTCAGCGGCGCGGCGGCATCGCCAAGCACGACCACGTGGCGTGGGCGCTGGCCCGCAGGGCGGACGCGTACGGGATCGACCTGATCCAGGGGTGCGAGGTCACCGGCTTCGAGATCACGGGCAACCGGGTGACGGCCGTCGAGACCTCGCGCGGGCGCATCGCGGCCGGGAAGGTCGCACTCGCGGCGGCCGGTCACACGTCGGTCCTCGCCGAGCAGGCCGGGATCCGGCTGCCGCTGCAGTCGCACCCGCTCCAGGCGCTGGTGTCGGAGCTGCTGGAGCCGGTGCTCGACTGCGTGGTCATGTCGAACGCCGTCCACGTGTACGTCAGCCAGGCCCACAAGGGCGAGCTGGTCATGGGGGCGGGCATCGACGCGTACAACTCGTACGGGCAGCGCGGCGGCGTGCACGTCATCGAGGCGCAGATGGCGGCGGCGCTGGAGCTGTTCCCGATCTTCAGCCGCGTGCGCGTGCTGCGCACCTGGGCCGGGATCGTGGACGTCTCCCCCGACGCGTCGCCCGTCATCGGGCCGACGCCTGTCGACGGCCTCTACATCAACGCGGGCTGGGGCACGGGCGGCTTCAAGGCGACCCCGGGCTCCGGCTGGGTGTACGCCCACACGATCGCCGAGGGCCGCCCGCACCCGCTGGCGGAGCCGTTCGGGCTGGACAGGTTCACCACGGGAGCGCTCATCGACGAGCACGGCGCGGCGGCGGTGGCGCACTGATGCTCCTGATCGACTGCCCTCACTGCGGGCCCCGTGACGAGACCGAGTTCCACTACGGCGGCCAGGCCGGGATCGCCTACCCCACCCGGGATGTTTCTGACGAGGAGTGGGCCGAGTACGTGTTCATGCGCGACAACCCCAAGGGCTGGTTCCGCGAGCGCTGGTGCCACGTGCACGGGTGCCGGACCTGGTTCGACGTCGAGCGGCACACGGTCACCCACGAGATCAGGAAGACCAAATGAGGTTCTCCTTCGACGGCAGCCCGCTGCGGGGCGAGCCGGGTGACACGCTGGCCGCCGCGCTGCTGCGCAACGGGGTGCGGGTGGTCGGCCGCAGCGTGGAGCTGGGACGGCCGCGCGGGATCTTCACCGCCGGTCCCGAGGAGCCGAACGCGCTGGTCCGCGTGGGCGCCGACCCCATGCTCGCGGCCACCACCGTGGAGCTGTACGACGGGCTGGAGGCCTGGAGCCTGCGCGGCAAGGGACGGGTGGACCTGGACGCCGTGGACGACCGGCGCTGCGACAAGGGGTACCTGCACTGCGACGTCCTGGTGGTCGGCGGCGGCCCCGCCGGTCTGGCCGCCACGGTCGCGGCGGGGCACGCGGGGGCACGCGTGATCCTCGTGGACGACCAGCCGGCCCTGGGCGGCGACCTGCTGAACAGCCGCCTCCTGCTCGACGGCGCTCCCGCCCTGGAGTGGGTGGCCGGGCTGCCGCTGCCCGCCAGAGTGCTCACCAGGACGACCGCCGTCGGCTACTACGACCACAACTACGTGGTGGCGGTGGAGCGGCGGGCGCGCGGCGAGCGGCTGTGGCACATCAGGGCACGCAGGGTGGTCCTGGCCACGGGGGCGCATGAGCGCTCGCTCGCCTTCCCCGGCAACGACCGGCCCGGCGTGATGCTGGCCTCGGCGGCCCGCGCCTACGCGAACCGGTACGGGGTGGCGGCCGGGCGGCGGGCGGTGGTGTTCGCCTGCGCGGACTCCGGCTACGAGGCGGCGCGGGATCTGGCGGCGGCCGGGGTGGAGGTCGTCGCGGTCGTCGATCCCCGTCCTCGGGCTCTTGCGTCCGGCGCGCTCGCCGGCCAGGTGGTGACCGGCACGACCGGCGACGCGGACGGCGTGCTGAACGGCGTGTGGGTGGGCGAACGGCACGTCCCGGCCGACCTGCTGGCCGTGGCGGGCGGCTGGAACCCGGCCGTGCACCTGTTCAGCCAGTCGCAGGGGCGGGTGCGGTTCGACGAGGACCTGCAGGCGTTCGTGCCGGGCGCGTCCGCGCAGGCGGAGCGCTCGGCCGGGGCGTGCAGGGGCGTCTACGGCACCCGGGAGGCCGTCGCCGACGGCTACGCGGCCGGTGCGGAGGCCGCCTGGGCGGCGGCTGCCGATGCGTCACCGGCCGGTGCGGAGGCCGCTCGGCTCACTGTGGCGGGGTTGCGGGTGCCCGAGTGCGACGAGGCGCCCTCGCGGCCGCCAGCGGCCCTGTGGTGGGTCGAGGGGACCTCGCCGGAGGAGTCCTTCGTGGACCTGCAGCGGGACGTGACCGTGGCCGACCTCGCCAGGGCGACCGGGACCGGGATGCGCTCGGTGGAGCACGTCAAGCGCTACACCACCGCGGGCACCGGCGCCGACCAGGGCAAGACCTCGGGCGCCGTCGTCGTGGGGGTCATGTCCGCCCTCCTCGGCGCGGGGCCTGGCCAGGTGGGCACCACCACGTTCCGTCCCCCGTACACGCCGGTGTCCTTCGCCACTCTGGCGGGACGTGACCGCGGCGCGCTGTCCGACCCCGTCAGGACCACCGCCATGCACGACGCGCACGTCGCACGGGGAGCGGTGTTCGAGGACGTCGGGCAGTGGAAGCGCCCCCGGTACTTCCCCCAGGACGGGGAGTCCATGGAGGCCGCCGTGCTGCGCGAGTGCCGCGCGGCCCGCACCGCCGTGGCCGCCATGGACGCCTCCACCCTCGGCAAGATCGACGTACGGGGCGCGGACGCGGGCGCGTTCCTCGACCGGATCTACACGAACATGTACTCCACGCTCGCCGTCGGCGCCTGCCGGTACGGGCTGATGTGCACGGCGGACGGGATGGTGCTCGACGACGGCACCACGACCCGGCTGGGCGAGGAGCACTTCCTGACGACCACGACCACGGGCAACGCCGCCGCGGTGCTCGACTGGCTGGAGGAGTGGCGGCAGACGGAGTGGCCGGAGCTGGACGTGTCGTTCACGTCGGTCACCGACCACTGGGCGACGGTCGCGGTCGTGGGGCCGCGCGCCCGGGAGATCATCGCCGTCGTCGCGCCGGGGGCGCTGGACCTGGCGTTCATGCGGTACGCCAGCACCCCCGTGCTGGGCGTCGAGGGGCGGGTGTTCAGGATCAGCTTCTCCGGCGAGCTGGCGTACGAGGTCAATGTGCCCTGGCGGTACGGCAGGGCGCTGTGGGAGGCGGTGCTGGAGCTGGGGGCGGTGCCGTACGGAACGGAGACCATGCACGTGCTGCGGGCCGAGAAGGGGTTCGCGATCGTCGGCCAGGAGACCGACGGGACCGTCACCCCTCAGGACCTGGGCATGTCGTGGATCGTCTCCACCCGCAAGCCGGACTTCGTGGGCAGACGCTCCCACTCCCGCCCGGACACCGCCAGGCAGGGCCGCAAACGCCTGATCGGCCTGCTTCCTGACGACCCGGAGGCCGTCGTGGAGGAGGGCGCCCAGCTGATCACGGGACCCGGCTCCGGCATGGTCGGCCATGTCACGTCGAGTTACGCCGGCACCGGCCGTGCGTTCGGCCTGGCCATGGCGAGGAACGTCCAGGTCGGCGACCGGCTCACGGCGGTGTCCGGGGAGGTCTCGCACGGCGTGACCGTCGTCGAGCCCGTCTTCTACGACCCCGGCAACGCCCGCCGCGACGGCGACCCGCTGACCGGCCGGCCGGACCCGTACCAGGGTGGGTGCCGCTCGGAGAGTCCCGCCGCCGCCTTCGCCGGCCGCTTCGAGGCGGCGGGCACACCGTCCGTACGGCTGCGTGAGATCCCGTTCGAGCCCATGTGGGAGGTGCGGGGCACGGACCCGGGCACGGGCCTGCGCCTCGGCCCGTCCTGGTGGCTCGTGTCCGGAGATGTCGCGCCACAGCCCGGCTGGGTGGACGTGTCGGGCCAGCGCACGATCCTCGAGCTGTCGGGCCCGGACGCGACCGAGGTCCTGATCACCGGCTGCCCCATGGACCTCGATGCCCTTCCCGGTCACGCCCAGACCCTCCTGGGCAGGACCTCGGTGATCCTCGAGCGGCGGGAGCCCGACGTCTACCGCGTCTACGTCAGATCATCGTTCACCAGATACCTGGCAGAGTGGCTGGTAGACGCCCTGGATGCGTTGTAGGCCCGTTTATGGGCACTTGACCTAGACTTTACGAAACTTCGATACAAGTCTGGGAGACGGCGTGCGGCGGCGGGTTCAGGCGTTCATGGCCGGTGTGGCCACGGTGGCGGTGCTGGCGGGCTGCGGTGGCTTGGAGGCGCAGTCCACGTCCCAGAAGACCTCCAAACCGGACTCGGCCTCCATCTCGGACGCCCGCAAGAAGCTGGCCAAGCTGTCGGTCAAGGGGCGCGCGCCGAAGACGGGGTTCGACCGCGACAAGTTCGGCCCTGCCTGGTCGGACGTGGACCACAACGGCTGCGACACCCGTAACGACATACTCAAGCGCGACCTGGTGGACGAGAAGTTCAAGTCCGGCACGCACGACTGCATCGTGCTGAGTGGCACGCTGCACGACCCGTACAGCGGCAAGACGATCAGCTTCAAGCGCGGCCAGGACACCAGCACGGAGGTGCAGATCGACCACCTGGTGCCGCTGTCGGACGCCTGGCAGAAGGGCGCGCAGCAGTGGTCGGCGGACAAGCGCAAGCAGTTCGCCAACGACCCGCTGAACCTCATGGCCGTGGACGGCCCGCTGAACGGCCAGAAGAGCGACTCCGACGCCGCCACCTGGCTGCCGCCGCGCAAGGCGTACCGGTGCACCTACATCGCCCGTCAGATCGACGTGAAGGCGAAGTACGACGTCTGGGTGACCTCGGGAGAGAAGGACGCCATGGAGACCATCCTCAAGGACTGTTGATCGAGTGAGCTTCGCCCGCATCCGTGGTTTGCCCGGACTGCGGCGGGTTGTTAACGTTGCCGCGGCGAGAGACGCCTGATCAAGAAGTGGTGAGGGAGGTCGATGAATATGGCTGTCACCAGCCCTCTTCAGCATGCCCTCATCCGGACCGCCCGCGCTCAGGGCGCGGTCTGAGTCCCTCTCGAACGACCAGGAGTCTCATATGTCTTCCTTCTTCGCGCCGTCCGACGGCGATCTGACCACCGACCGTCTCGTCCTTCGGTCGTGGACCTCCGACGAGGCCACCGCCGTCCTGGACGGCACCCGCCGCCCGCACTGGGCCGAGGACTTCCCCGCCGAGGGCGATCAGGTCATCGCCGGCCTGTTCGACAAGTTCCCCGCCTGGCTGGAGGAGTACGGACACCGTCAGATCATCGAGCGGGCCACCGGCCTGGTGGTCGGCTCGATCGGCCTGTTCTGGCCGCCCAGCGAGGGCAGCCTCGAAATCGGGTACGGCATCGTGGCCTCCCGCCGGGGGCGCGGCTACGCTCCCGAGGCCACCCGCGCCCTGACCGAGTTCGCCTTCACCGCGCCCGGCGTCCACACGGTCCACGCCGGCGTGGAGCTGTCGAACCCGTCCTCGATCCGGGTGCTGGAAAAGGCCGGCTTCCAGCGATGGAGCACCGACGCCGAGCAGAACACGGCCCGGTACGGCATCACACAGCGGTAACGCCATCCGATCGGCGGCGGCATGCCGCCGCCGATCCCCCGCGTCAGGTGAGCAGCACACCGCCGTCCACCGGCAGCGTCACCCCGGTGATGTACGAGGCCGCGTCGCTCGCCAGGAAGATCGCCGCAGTCACCAGCTCGGTGGCGTCACCCGGCCGCTTCATCACGGTCCTGGACTCCACGATCCGCTCCACGAAGCCGGGCTTGAACTGCTCGCTCATCTCCGAGGGGAAGAACCCCGGCTCCAGACAGTTGACCCTGATGCCGCGCCGCCCGGTCCACTGCTGCGCGAGGTCCCGGGTGAGCCCGATGATCGCCGCCTTGGACGCGCTGTAGGCGGCCTGCGGCAGCCCGACCGAGGTCTCGCCGAGCACGCTGCCGATGTTCACGATCGACGAGCCGGGGCGCATCACCCGCGCGCACGCCTGGGCCATCCAGTACGTGCCGAGCAGGTTGACGTCGATGACCTGCCGGAACTCCTCGGGCGTCTCGCGCAGCGCGGGCACGGCGGTGCCGATGCCGGCGTTGTTGATCAGGACGTCGACGGCGCCCATGGCCTCGACCGCGGCCGCCACCAGCGCGTCGCACTCTTCGGGCCGCGCCACATCCGTCTGCACGGCCAGGCACCGGCGTCCGGTCTCCTCGACCAGCCGCCGCGTCTCCTCCAGCCGGTCGGCGCGCCTGGCGCCGATCACGACGTCGGCGCCCGCCTCGGCCAGGCCGCGCGCGAAGGCTACACCCAGCCCCGCGGACGCGCCGGTGACGATGGCCACCTTGCCGTCGAGACCGAACCGCTCCAGCACGTCACATCCCGCCTTCCACACGTCACCCACGCCGCCGTCCGTGCCACGCCGGGCCCCCTGTACGGGCCGCGCACCACACCGGCGCTCTTTCCGCCGTACCACACCCGCCGACGCTCCAAGGACGCCGTCGGACGGACACGCATGCCGCACCATATCCCGCCGACTCGGCGCTTCAGGAGCTCGCCACTGCCGCACGGAGACGCACGCCGCGCGCCACGTGAGGTCCACGCTGCCCGCCACGTGAGGTCCACGCCGCAGGTCAGGTCACGTCCACGCGCACGTCCGTCCACGCCGCACGCCAGGTCACATCAACGCCGCATGCCACGCCCACGCCCACGGACGCGCGACGCGACCCGTGCTCGGCCCGCGTCACGCGGAGACGACGTGATCGTGTCCCGTGCCGGGGGCGGGCGTCACGCGCAGACGACGTGATCGCGTCCCGTGCCGGGGACGGGCGTCACGCGCAGGTGACGCACCCCCAGCCACGGGACGCGGCGCGGTCAGGCGTCAGAGGCCGTATTCCTTGACGATCCGCTCGTGCCGTTCGACCTCGACGTCGATCTCGCGGGCCAGGTCGAGCCAGGCCAGCGGGTGCACCCACCGCTCGGTGGCGTCGTCGAGCAGCGCGTCGACCTCGGAGGCCGACACGTCCGGCGGCACCGCGACCCAGCCGAAGACGCCGGGCAGCGACTCGCCGCTGGTCGGGTGGGTGACGGTGTAGTTTTCGTCGCTGTAGACCCACATCGGCCAGCCGCGCTCGGCCATGACCTCGGTGAACTCCGCCCAGTCCTCCTCGCTCGGCGCGGCGCCGTCGAAGAAGTAGCTGGTGTAGCCGCCGGGACGCAGGATGCGCACCGCGGCGAACGGCGGCACGAAGTTCTGCTGCTCCTGGGGGTCGTCCGGCACAGGCTCCAGCAACTGCGGGTCGAAGACCACCAGGTCGCCGGCGTTGTAGTCCATGCCGCGCGGCTGCGGCAGGGCCAGCCTGGCGCTGGCGGGGCCGGTGCGGATCGACAGCACCTGGCGCTGGCCGCCGTCCGGCGCGGGGAGGATGAGCCTGATGAGGCCCATCTCCTCCTCGATCGGGCCTTCCTTGGACTTGATCGGCATGCCGATCTTGGCGGCGCCCTTGCGTACGGTGTCCCAGTCCTCCGCCGAGGTGGCCATGACGATCATGCGCCAGACGTCCTCGTCGCCGAGCTCGTCGAGCACCTCGAGCAGCACCTGGGCGGCCCTGGCGTTCTCGTCGACCTGCTGGGCCGCGCCGGACAGCAGGCGGCGGGCGTCGAGCCCGGCCCCGGCGGCGACGGCGTGCTCGGCCGCGTCGAGGGCCTCCGGCCAGCGCTCGCGCGCGCTGTGCAGCCTGGCCAGCGCGAGGTGCTGCGCGTCGTGCGGCAGCAGGGCGGCCATCTGCTCCAGCCGCTCGTCCTGGCGGGCCTCGACGAGCAGCGTGGTGAGGTAGGCCACGTCGTCGGCGTCGGCGGTGGCGATGTCGCCGGTGTCGACCAGCAGCTTCCAGTAGATGTCGGCGCCGGTGGCGGGGAAGCCGAGGAAGCCGAGCGTCGTCGTGTGGCGGCGGGTGGCCTCCAGGTCCTCGCCGGACAGCGGCGCGAGCCAGCCCACCCACTTCTCCGGGTCGGCGTTGAAGCCGTCGGCCGCGTCGAAGAGGCCGACCATCTCGCTGCGTGGCCCGGGAGCCTCGGGCTCCGTGGCGGCTTCGGCGGCGGCGCGCAGCGCGGCCACCCGCTCGGCGATGCCCTCGCTCTCGCGGAGCTCCGCGCCGCCGGACTCGGCCAGATCGGCGAGGAGCCTGGCCTGCCACACGCCCTGCCTGGCGACGGCCAGGTCGCCCGCCACCAGCGCGAGCTCGACGCGGGCGCGGTAGCCGCCCATCATGCCGAAGTAGTCCATCCACTGGCGCAGCACGCGGCCGAGCTGCCAGGTGTTGGCGATCTGGGCGGAGCTCGCCAGCTTGGCGACGGCCTGCGACCACTCGACGAACACGCGCGGGTGCTCGCCCACCACGTCGAGGTCGGGCAGCGCGTCCACGGCCTCGGCGGTGCGGCCCAGCGTGGCGAGGATCAGGGCCCGCCGCACGCCGTCGCGGTGCGGCTTGGCCACCGGGTCGTCCGCGTTGAACTCGGCCGCGGCCTGCAGCGCGTTGAGCGCGTCCTCGGCGCGGCCCGCGGCGAGCAGCGCGCGGGCGCTCTCGGCGCCGAGCTCCCAGCTGGCCTCGCGGCCCGCGACCCGCAGCCGCTCGACGGCGGACTCGGCGTAGCTCACGGCCTCGCCCGGCTGGCCCGCGTCGATGAGCGCGGCGACGTACTGCGTGACGAGCCCCGTGAAAGCGGGCTTCTCCGGGCTCAGGCCCTCGATCCACGTGCCCAGCGTCTCCAGGCGCTCGCTCGCGTAGCCGGGGCCGTCGGTGTTGGCCCACGCGAGGACCAGCGCCTCGACCGCCGCCGGGACGGCCGGGCACTCGCGGACGTCTTCGCGCTGGGCGAACGCCAGGAGCTGCTGCGCGTCGTCCACCGCGACCGCGCCCTGCGCCCGGTCACCGATGCGGCCGATCAGGTGCCAGTAGCGGGCGTAGAACTCGAGCCACGGCAGCTCGAGGGCCTCCGCCTGCTGCGCGATGGCCGGGGCCATGACGTCGAGCTGCGGGTATCGGCCCTCATAGGCCTGTGCGGGGAGGTCTCCCAGCGCCATGGCGAGGCCAACGTTGCCCGCCTCGGAAAGCTGCTGCTGGGTGTCGCCGACCCAGGCCCAGATGTCCACGTCCATGGGCAGTCAGTCTGCCAGGTCAACGAGCGTGCCCAAAACGCAGAAGCCCGATCAGCTCGTCCGTTTCGCTGTCGTCGAGCACTGAGAACGCCGGCGCCATCAGGTCGTCGGTCGTCTCCTCCACCGCCGCCCGCCGCGCGACGACGTCGGGGCCGGGCGTGGCGTACGGCTCCGGCCATTGGAAGAACTTTGCGATCATCTCCCCTGCGGCCTCTCCGAACGGGGTCGCGTCATGGCTCGCCGCGAGCGTGGCCTCCAGCGGGTGCAGCCCTGCCGCGATCACCGCGTTGGCGTGCAGGCCGCCGCGCAGCTCGCGTACGACGTGCATGAGCTGCACGGCCCGCGCGGGTGGATCGTCGGGCAGCGGCACGGCCCGCCACCCGGCGAACAGCGGGGCGCCGACGGACGAGGCCTGCTCGACGACCGGCTGGAGCAGCTCGGCGATCCTGGCGCAGCCGTCGTAGCCGCCCAGCTTGCGCCGGCCCCAGTCCCCGCAGACCTCGGCGTACAGCTCGACGGCCTGCTCGACGGCGAGTTTGCGGCCGCCGTTCCAGCTCTCCTCGACGTGTCGCGGCGGGAAGAAGACGGCGACCGAGGTGACGACATCGGCGTCGCACTCGCCGAGCACGCCGCAGCGGCCTCGGAAGTAGAACTCGCGCGGGCCGAGCCCGTACTCCTCGCAGACGGCCTTGGCCTCCCTGGAGATCATGAATCCGCCGCCGAACTGGCCGATCGGCGCCTTGACCTGTGCCGCCGTGGTGCGCGGGTCCGCCATGGTCCACCCCTCAGTTCGCGAAGTGGACCCAGCATCCCTCAGGAGAACATCATTCTGCAAGCATCAGCTCTCCGCTGGCCACGATGACCGCGGGGCCGGAAAGGTAGCTCGTGTCCTCTTCGAGGATGACGGTCACCGTGCCGCCGGGCACCTCGATCGTCCAGGTGCCGGTGGTGTCGCCCGACAGGGCCGCGGCGGCGACGGCCGTGGCCACCGTGCCGGTGCCGCAGGAGCGCGTCTCGCCGCAGCCGCGCTCGTAGACGCGCATGACCGCGCGGCTGGTGCCGACGGGGTTGAACAGCTCGATGTTGACGCCGTTGGGGAAGATGCCGGGGTCGAAGCCGGGCTGGTGGGTGAGGTCGAGCTGGACGACGGGGTCGCCGATGGCGCAGGCGAGGTGGGGGTTGCCCATGCTGATGTGCAGCCCTGGGTATTCGTGGCCGCCGACCGTCGCCACGCTCTCGCCCAGCACGACGGGCTTGCCCATGTCGACGGTGATGTCGCCGTTCGGCTCGACGCGGACCTTGCGCACGCCACCCCTGGTGGCCACCCCGAACTCGCCGGAGTGCTCCAGCCCCGCGTCGATCAGGTAGCGGGCGAACACGCGCATGCCGTTGCCGCACATCTCGGCCATGCTGCCGTCGGCGTTGCGGTAGTCCATGAACCACTCGGCCACGGCGGCGTGCTCGCTCACCTCATGGCTCTCCTTGGTGCGCGTCACCACGAGCACGCCGTCAGCCCCTATGCCCGCTCTCCTGTCGCAGATCTTGGCGACGAGCGCGGCTGTCACGCCCGCCTCTCCGCCAGGGTCGGGAAGGATGACGAAATCGTTCTCAGTGCCGTGCCCCTTGAAAAACCGCATCTTTTAAGTTTATGCGAAAGGGTGTGCGGAGATCAGGGCGAGGGACCGCTCAAGCAGGTCCGGGGCGTCGTACGGCAGCCAGCGCACCCTGGGATCGCGGCGGAACCACGACTCCTGGCGGCGGGCGAAGCGCCTGGTGGCCCTGACGGTCTCCTCGATCGCCTGCTCCTCGCTCCACTCCCCCTCCAGGAAGCGGATGACCTGGGCGTATCCCAGGGCGCGGCTCGCCGTGCGGCCCTCGGCCAGGCCCTGCCCGAGCAGGCTCCGCACCTCGTCGACCAGCCCTGCCTGCCACATGCGCTCGACCCTGACCGCGATCCGCTCGTCGAGCTCCGGTCTTGGCACGTCGAGGCCGATCTGCACGCTCGGGTAGACGGCGTCGTAGCCGGGCATGGTGGCCGAGAACGGCCGTCCCGTGTGCTCGATCACCTCCAGCGCGCGGACGATGCGGCGGCCGTTGCTCGGCAGGATGGCCGCCGCGGCCGCCGGGTCCTGCTCGCGCAGGCGCTCGTAGAGCGGGGCGGGGCCGCGCTCGGCCAGCTCGCCCTCCAGCCTGGCCCTGATCTCGGGGTCGGTGCCGGGGAACTCCAGCTCGTCGATGGCCGCGCGCACGTACAGGCCGCTGCCGCCGACCAGCACGGCCACCTCGACGGAGTCGATGACCGCCCTGGCCAGCTTCTGGTACTCGGCCACGCTGGCCGTGACCGTGACGTCCCAGACGTCCAGCAGGTGGTGGTGCACCCCGCGCTGCTCGACCGGGGTGAGCTTGGCCGTGCCGATGTCCATGCCCCGGTAGAGCTGCATGGAGTCGGCGTTGACGCACTCGCCCCCGAGGCGGAGCGCGATGTCCACGGCGAGGTCGGATTTCCCGGCCGCCGTGGGGCCCACGACGGCGATGACTGGCTGCTGACGCACAGGACAAGTTTGCTAGAGGTCGAGCAGTGTCGGCTGCAGGTACCCCTCGTGGGTGAGCAGCCAGCGCTTGGTCTCCACGCCCTCGCCGCCGCTGAACCCGCCGAGGCCGTTGCCCGCGATCACCCGGTGGCAGGGCACGATGATCGGGATGGGGTTGGAGCCCATGATCGAGCCGATGCCGCGGGCCGGCACGTTGGAGCCGCTGCGCGCGGCCAGCTCGCCGTAGGTGACGGCGGTGCCGTACGGGACCTGGTGCAGCGCCTGCAGCACCCGCAGCCGCGAGCCGGACATGAGCCGCCAGTCCACCGGCGTCTCGAAGGTCTTCAGATCGCCCGCGAAATAAGCGTTCAACTCGGCGACCGCGAAGGCCGTACGATCCGAATCATGGACTTCAGCCAGTCCGAGGCGGTCGGACAGCGGCGGAGGGGCGCCCCAGCCCGACGCGACGAGACCGACCTCGGTGACGGCCAGCACGAACGGCCCTACCGGCGTAGGCACCTCGGCGAACGCGACTGTGGTCATCATGTCCTCACGTGAGTTGGTGGTGCTGGGCACCTCCAGCGCGGTCCCCACACGACACCGTAACCACAACGGCTACCTTCTGCGCTGGGACGGACAAGGCTACCTTTTCGACCCTGGAGAGGGCACGCAGCGGCAGATGCTGCATGCCGGCGTGAGCGCTCATGACGTCCACTGGATCTGCCTGACGCACTTCCACGGCGACCACTGCCTGGGGGTGCCGGGGGTCGTGCAGCGCATCGCCCGCGACAAGGTCAGGCACCCGGTGCGCGCGCTCTTCCCGGCCTCCGGCGAGACGTACTGGCGCAGGCTCCGCCACGCCGCCGCGTTCGCCGACACCTCAGTGATCTCCGAGCACCCGCTCTCCGGCGACCTGGCCTCCGTCGGCTCGCTGACCGCGCGCCGCCTGTCTCATCCCGTCGAGTCATACGGTTACCGCGTCCAGGAGCCGCACGGCCGCCGCATGCTGCCCGACAAGCTGGCCGCCCACGGCATCCGCGGTCCGGAGATCGGCGAGCTCCAGCGCACCGGCTCCGTGCGCGGGATCACGCTCGACCAGTGCAGCGAGCCCAGGCCGGGGCAGAGCGTGGCGTTCGTCATGGACACGCGGCTCTGCGACACCGTGTTCGAGCTGGCCTCGGGGGTGGACCTACTGGTGATCGAGTGCACGTTCCTGTCGTCGGAGAGCGCGCTGGCCAAGGAGTACGGGCATCTGACCGCCTTCGAGGCGGGTCTGGTGGCGGCCGACGCGGGAGCGCGCAGGCTGGTGCTGACGCACTTCTCGGAGCGGTACGGGTTCGCCGACGAGCCCGCCTTCGTGGCGGAGGTGCGACGGCACTACGACGGGGAGGTCGTGCTCGCCCGCGACCTGATGCAGATCCCGGTGCCGCGGCGTCAGGCCCACAGGCCGGCGAAGTAACCCACGCCGTAGGGGGCCCGCCGCCTGGCCGCCGTACGTGGCGTGCGAGGTCAGTACGGGCTGAGGCCTTCCTTGACCTTCGCGAACAGGCTCTGGGCGTAGGTGTGGGCGGCCCGGTGGAGCCCGCCGCCGAAGCTGATCCTGGCCACCCCCAGCTCGCCCAGCCGCCCGAACGACGGGACCCCGGGCCTGAACAGGATGTTGACGGGCCCGCCCAGCTCGTTCACCAGCGCCCCGATCTCGTCCTCATCCCCCAGCCCGATCGGGTAGACGCAGTCGGCGCCCGCCTCCAGATACCGCCGCCCGCGCTCCACCGCCTCGTCGCGGAAGGCCCGGCCGCGCAGGTAGACGTCTACCCTCGCGTTGATCACCAGCCCCCGGCCCGCCGCGGCCCGCATCTCCGCCAGGAAGTCGGCCTGTTCGGCTGGGTCCACCAGCGCGCCGGCCGTGGAGTCCTCGATGTTGCAGCCCACGGCTCCGGTGGCGGCCAGGCGTTCGACCAGCTCGGCCGGCTTGAGACCGTAGCCGCGCTCGATGTCGGCGGTGACGGGCACGTCCACGACCCTGACGATGCGGGCGATCGCCGCCATCATCTCGCCGACCGGCGTCCCCTCGCCGTCCTCGTACCCCAGCACCTGCGCCACGGCGGCGCTCCCGGTGGCGACGGCCGGGAACCCGGCTTCCCGTACGGCACGGGCGGAGGCGGCGTCCCAGACGTTGGCCAGGATCACCGGGTCTCCCGGCACGTGCAGCGCCCGTAGGGCCTCGGCTCTGTCAGTCGTCATACGCTAACCCTACGGAGTGCGGTGGTTCCCGCCATAGGTCCAGTACCACCGATAAACGCCAAGCCACTTCCCCGGGACGCGACCCTTGGCCGTGGGCGGCTCGCCCGCGCTCAGCAGCCGCTCTTCGCGCACTGGCCGCTCAGCTGGCCCGCGGGGCCGTCCGCGGGGTTGTCGCCCTCGGACGGCTGCGGCGCCTTGGTGGGGGACGTCGTCGAGGTCGTCTTGCCGTCGCCGGTCCTGGCCGTGCCGCCGGCCGGGTTGGAACCCGTGTCGCCGACGGGCTCGCCGCCCGAGCCCACGTCCGGCGCGGTGTCACCGATGGAGCCGTCGTCGGGGGTGTCCGCGGCCGGATCGCCCTCGGGGGCGTCGGTGGCGGCGTCGCCGGTGGTGGTGTCGTCGCCCCCGAGGTCCTCGTTCCCCCCGACGCTCTGCGAGGGGGCGGGACGGCCCGCACCCGGCTGCGCGGCCTCTCCGGGGCTGCCGGCCAGCAGGTAGCCGGCACCGCCCGCCGCGAGCAGGGCGACGAGCGCCGAAGCGGCGATGACGGCGGTCTTCTTGGTCTTCTTCGGGGGTTCGCCGGTCGAGGACGTCTTCCTGGCCGCAAGGCGGGTGTCGCCAGGCCCGGACAGGATCTCAAGACGATCCGGCTCGATCGGATCTTGCATGGTGGTACGGCTCCCTGCGGTCGTATCGGGGAAAGCACACCGGCTTCCGCGGGCGATGGACCACACTAGCCGCAAACACTGAATGCTCGCACACCAATCACAAAGGAATCACGACTTGTCCCCCTCTAGATCCATTTTTCCAGGTCGTCGCGCCCGCCTCGCACCCGTCGCCGGAGTCGCCGGAGTGCTCGCCACCGCGATCACAGGCATATTCCTGGCATTCACCAACACCCAGGAAGCGCCACCGCAAAGGCCGGCGGAATTCGATCAGGAAAGCACGCTTTCCCCAAGATCGGATTTCTCGTACGCCCCAGCAGGCCTTTCGGCCTCGCCATCGGATGGATCGTTCCAGGAGACGCCGAAATCGAGACTTCCCCCGCCGGCCTGGGTCGAGGCCGTCCCGCCACCGGAGCCCGAGCTCACCGCCGGCCCGCCCGTCACCGTGGAGCCGCCTCTCGCGCCTGTCATAGGCCCCCTGGGGTCCACGACGGGACCGCCCGCCTCCGTCACCGTGCCTCCGACACCCGTGACGGCACCGCCGGGACCTCGGCGGTCAGCGGCTCCTGAGCCGCCCCATCGGTCAGTCACTCCTCTGCCGCCCCGCCCGAAGGTCCTGCCCGCGCCGCAGGTCCCTCCCCAGGAACTGCCGGCCCCCGCCCCGTCGATCTCCGGCAGGGTTGTCGCGGATCCCTGCGCCACTTTCCACGACTTCCGCCGCGAACCCTGTTACGCCTACCTGAACCGCCTCACCCGCTGACCGCCGCGCGCACGTAGGACCGGACACCGGAAGGCGTCCTCAAGGCCGTGCAGGAGGCCAGGGATGGGCCTCAGTGGGCCGAGCAGGCTCCCGAGGAGGCGGCGGGGGCGGCGGCGGGGCGGCCGATGGTCGGCATGCCCAGCAGGACGCCCGAGGACGGCGTGGGACCGGACTGGCGGGACTCCCAGGCGTCGCCGGCCCGGGTGCGCCTGAGGCCCTTGACCGGCCCGTCCGCCACCAGATGGTGCGGGGCCGCGTACGTCACCTCGACCGTCACCATGTCCCCGGGGCGGGGCGTCTCGGAGCCGGCGGTGAAGTGCACCAGGCGGTTGTCGGGCGCCCGGCCGGAAAGCCGCCGGGTGGCGTCGTCCTTGCGCCCCTCGCCCTCGGCCACCAGGACCTCGAGCGTGCGCCCGACCTGCTTCTTGTTCTCCTCCCATGAGATCTCCTCCTGCAGCGCCACCAGCCGCTCGTAGCGCTCCTGCACGACCTCCTTGGGGATCTGGTCGGGCATGGTGGCCGCCGGCGTGCCGGGGCGGATGGAGTACTGGAAGGTGAAGGCGTTGGCGAAGCGGCTCTCGCGGACCACGTCGAGGGTGGCCTGGAAGTCCTCCTCCGTCTCCCCCGGGAAGCCGACGATGATGTCGGTCGAGATGGCCGCGTCCGGCATGGCGGCGCGCACCCGCTCGATGATGCCGAGGTAGCGCTCCGCGCGGTACGAGCGGCGCATCTCGCGCAGCACCCGCGACGAGCCCGACTGCAGGGGCATGTGGAGCTGGTGCATGACGTTGGGGGTCTCGGCCATGGCGGCGATCACGTCGTCGGTGAAGGCGGCGGGGTGGGGCGAGGTGAAGCGGACCCGCTCCAGGCCGTCGATCGTGCCGCACGAGCGCAGCAGCTTGCCGAACGCCAGGCGGTCGCCGAACTCCACGCCATAGGTGTTGACGTTCTGGCCGAGGAGCGTCACCTCCAGGACGCCCTGGCCGACCAGGGTCTGGACCTCGGCGAGGATGTCGCCGGGACGGCGGTCCTTCTCCTTGCCGCGCAGCGACGGCACGATGCAGAACGTGCAGGTGTTGTTGCAGCCGACCGAGATGGAAACCCAGGCGGCGTAGGCCGACTCGCGCTTGGTGGGCAGCGTCGAGGGGAAGACCTCGAGCGACTCCTTCAGCTCGACCTGCGCCTCGCCCGCGATGCGGGCCCGCTCGAGCAGCACCGGCAGCGAGCCGATGTTGTGGGTGCCGAAGACCACGTCGACCCATGGCGCCTTGCGGACGATCTCGCCCTGGTCCTTCTGCGCCAGGCAGCCGCCCACCGCGATCTGCATGCGCGGGTTGCGGGTCTTGGCCGGCCTGAGGTGGCCGAGATTGCCGTAGAGGCGGTTGTCGGCGTTCTCCCGCACGGCGCACGTGTTGAACACCACCACGTCGGCGGTCTCACCGTCGGAGGCAGGCACGTAGCCGGCGTCCTCCAGGAGGCCGGACAGGCGCTCGGAGTCGTGCACGTTCATCTGGCACCCGTATGTGCGCACTTCGTACGTGCGGGCGCCCTCCTGGGTCACAGTCATGGCACGTTCAAGGGTAGTCGCTGTCCGGCTAGGGGCAGTCCCGACTGCGCTAAAAGGCCAGCTCGGTGGCATGATGTGATCGGATCGGTACCGCTTAGTTAGTGACCAGCACTCTTGGGACCGTCTACGGTTTGACGCATGACGGAGAACGGTAACGACGCTCCACTCGTACGGTTGGAGAACGTCAACAAACACTTTGGGGCGCTGCACGTTCTGAAGGACATAAACCTGACCGTCTCCCGCGGTGAAGTACTGGTCGTTATCGGTCCTTCGGGCGGAGGCAAGTCCACGCTCTGCCGCACGATCAACCGTCTGGAGACGATCAGCGAAGGGCAGATCATCTTTGACGGCCAGGTGCTCCCCCAGGAGGGCAAGGCGCTGGCGAAGCTGCGTTCCGAAGTCGGCATGGTCTTCCAGTCGTTCAACCTGTTCGCGCACAAGACCATCCGGGACAACGTCACGCTCGGTCCCCTCAAGGTGCGCGGCGTCTCGAAGGACGCGGCAAACAAGCGGGCGATGGAGCTGCTCGAGCGCGTGGGCATCGCGGCGCAAGCGGACAAATATCCGGCGCAGCTCTCCGGCGGCCAGCAGCAGCGGGTCGCCATCGCCAGGGCGCTGGCCATGGACCCGAAGATGATCCTGTTCGACGAGCCGACCTCCGCACTGGACCCCGAGATGGTGCAGGAAGTGCTCGACGTCATGATCAGTCTGGCTCGCGACGGGATGACCATGGTGGTGGTCACCCACGAGATGGGGTTCGCCCGCAGAGCGGCCAACAGGGTCGTGTTCATGGCCGACGGCCAGATCGTGGAGGAGAACACTCCCGACGAGTTCTTCACCAACGCGCAGACCGACCGGGCGCGTGACTTTCTTTCCAAGATCCTCACGCACTGATATTGAGGCAGGTACACATGCACATGCGTCAAATGGGAGCGGTGCTCTCGATAGCGGCGCTCGCCGCCGGTCTGGCCGCTTGCGGCGGCGGGAGCAAGACCTATGCGAGCGTGGCGGACAAGATCAAGGACGGCGGCACGATCGTCGTCGGCACCAAATGGGACCAGCCGAGCTTGGGCCTGAAGGGGGCCAACGGGCCCGAGGGCTTCGACGTTGACGTGGCCAAGGCGGTGCTGAAAGAGATCAACGGCGGCAAGGACCCGGAGATCCAGTGGAAGGAGTCGGCCTCGTCCAACCGTGAGCCGTTCCTCCAGAACGGCACGGTCGACATCATCTTCGCCACTTACTCCATCACGGAGGAGCGCAAGGGCAAGGTCACCTTCGGTGGCCCCTACGTCGTCGCCCACCAGGACGTGATGGTCCGCGCGAACGACACCGCGATCAACACGCCGCAGGACCTCAAGGGCAAGAAGATCTGCAAGGCGGCCGGCTCCAACTCCTACAAGCGGATCACCGACCCGCCGCCGGACGGCAAGCTCGACATCGACGCCACCACCGTCGACGCGGCCAACTACTCCGAGTGCGTGCAGAAGCTGACCGGCAGCAACCTCGACGCCGTCACCACCGACGACCTGATCCTGGCGGGCTTCGCCAAGCAGGCTCAGCAGTCCGGCGGGAGCTTCAAGGTGCTCGGTCAGGGCTTCACGGACGAGAAGTACGGCGTCGGCCTGAAGAAGGGCGACACCAAGACGTGTGAGGCCGTCAACACCGCGGTGAAGAAGCTCTGGGACAACGGCACCATGAAGCAGCTGCTGACCAAGTGGTTCGGCGGCATCCAGGGCCTGAAGTTGTCCGAGACGGCACCGCCGGCCGAGGGTTGCAGCTGATCATGCCAGAGGCGGCGGCCGGTGAGCCGGCCGCCGCTCCCCTATGCGGTGGAGCACCATGGAAGATCTGATTAGGTACGCGCCCGACCTCGCGCTGGGGTTCTTGGAGAACATCAAGCTCTCCATCGTGGCCGCGATCGCCTCCCTGATTCTCGGCACCGTCCTGGTGGCGATGAGAGTTTCCCCCACGCCGGTGCTGCGCGCCGCCGGCACGGTCTACGTCAACATCGTGCGCAACACCCCTCTCACCCTGGTGCTGGCCTTCTCCGCGCTCGGCCTCAGCGACCAGCTCGGGCTGGTCTTCTCCAGCGTGCCCCGCACCAACTCGTTCTGGATCGTCGCGATGGGCCTGTCGGTCTACACGGCGGCCTTCGTCTGTGAGGCGCTGCGGTCGGGCATCAACACGGTGCCGCTCGGACAGGCCGAGGCGGCCAGGGCTATCGGGCTGACGTTCATGCAGTCGCTGCGAATGATCATCCTGCCCCAGGCCTTCCGTGCGGTCATCGCGCCGCTGGGCAGCGTGATGATCGCCATGGTGAAGAACAGCACGGTCGCGGTGGCGGGCGGGTTGGCCGCCGACGCCGCGGCCAACATGAAGGAAGCCTTCGACCAGGTCGGCGCGTCGATCCCGATCTTCCTCGGCATCGTGGTGGCATTCATGATCGTTACCATGCCCATCGGCTACTTCACCGGTTGGCTGGCCCGGCGCCTGGCGGTGGTCCGATGAGCACCTCTGTCCTGTTCGACGCGCCGGGGCCACGCGCGCGGGTGCGCAACGGCCTCCTCACGGTGATCAGCGTCGTGGCCGTGGCCGCCGCCCTGTACGGCATCTACCGGGGCTTCGACGCCAAGGGCCAGTGGGCAGGCCGGATCTGGCAGCCGTTCCTGCAGTGGGAGACGTGGACGACCTACATCTTCCCCGGCCTGCTCGGCACGCTGGAGGCCGCCGCAGTGGCCGCCGTGCTCGCGCTGGTCTTCGGCGCGGTCTTCGGCCTGGCCCGGCTCTCCGACCACAAGTGGATCCGCGTCCCCGCGGGCGTGGTGGTCGAGGTCTTCAGGGCCATCCCGCTGCTGCTGCTGATCTTCTTCATCTTCTACCTGGCACCGGCCCTGGGCGGCGGCGGCGACTACACGTTCATGGCGGTCGTGCTCGGCCTGATGCTCTACAACGGCTCGGTGCTGGCCGAGGTGGTCAGGGCGGGCGTGCACGCGGTGCCCCGTGGCCAGTCGGAGGCCGCGTACGCGGTCGGCATGCGCAAGAACCAGGTCATGCGCCTGGTGCTGCTGCCGCAGGCGGTCACGGCGATGATGCCGGCGATCGTCAGCCAGCTCGTGGTGCTGCTGAAGGACACCGCGCTCGGCTACATCATCGCGTACGTCGACCTGCTCAACACCGGCTTCAAGATCCTGCCTGCCCGGTTCTTCGGCTCGCTGATCCCGGCCGCGATCGTCATCGGCATCATCTACGTGGCGCTCAACATGGCGGTGAGCTACCTCGCGACCTGGCTGGAGGGCCGCAGCAGGCGCAGCCGCAAGACCGCCGCCGCGCCGATCGCGGCGCCCGGTGCGGCTGAGGTCAGCGTCGGTGCTGGACAGGGCACCGAGGACGCCGGTCTGGCCCCCGACCGTCCCGTGGAGTGACGCTACGTACGGGCGCAGCGGCGCCCGTACGTAGCAATTCCCAAGAAGACCCCATTTTTCCGTTACAACAGCCCCAAGGCCGATCCGCACGTTTTGCCTGCCCCCCAGACTGTGTCCATGCGTGGGGTGGCGCTCGCGGGGGCGGCCGTGGCGGTGCTGGTCGCCGCGTGCGGCAGCGCGGGCTCGTACACCACCGTCGTCGGCAAGATCAGGAACACCGGCCACGTCGTCGTCGGCACCAAGTGGGACCAGCCGAGCCTGGGGCTGCTGATCGGACCGGGCGACCCGCAGGGGTTCGACGTGGACGTCGCCCGGTACGTCGTCGACCATCTCGCGCAGGGCCACCACGTGGACATCACGTGGCGGGAGTCGCCCTCGTCCGCCCGGGAGGCGCTGCTCCAGAACGGCAGCGTGGACCTCGTCTTCGCCTCCTACACCATCACCGAGTCACGCCTGCCCAAGGTGACGTTCGGCGGCCCGTACGTGCTCGTCCAGCAGGACACGATGGTCCGGGCCGGCGACGCCCGCATCAAGAAGGTGTCCGACCTGCGGGGCAAGCGGCTCTGCCTGGCGGAGGGCTCGAACTCGTACCGCAGGATCGTCGGTCCGCCGCCCGACGGCAAGCTGAACCTGCCCGCGACGCTGGTGGGCGCGGCCAACTACTCCGACTGCGTGCGCAAGCTCTCCGACGGCGAGTTGGACGCGGTGAGCACCGAGAACCTGCTGCTCGCCGGGTTCGCCCAGCAGGACCCCGGCCGCTTCAGGCTGCTGAACGACCCCATCAGCGAGGAGAAATGGGGCGTCGGCATCAAGAAGGGCGACACGGCCACCTGCGAGGCCGTCAACCAGGCGATCGCGGCGATGTGGCACGACGGGACGGCCACGCGGCTGCTGCACAAGTGGTTCGGCAAGACGGGGCTCGAGCTGCCGTCGCGGCTGCCGAAGCCCGAGGGCTGCCCCTGAACTGTGGGGACCGCCGCACGCCGTCGCCGATCTTCCGGCAGGATGCGGGTATGCCTTTCTGGCCCTCCCCCATTTCGACCAGAGACGTGGCCGGCTCCGGCGTGCGCCCTGGCTGGCCCACGGCCCACGGCGGCCGGGTCTGGTGGACCGAGGACCGTCCCGACGAGGGCGGGCGCACCACGATCATGTGCCGCGCGGCCGACGGCACCGAGCATGAGCTGCTACGGGCGCCCTGGAACGCGCGCACCAGGGTCCACGAGTACGGCGGCAGACCCTACGCCGTGACGCCGGACGGCGAGGTGGTCTTCACCAACCTCAAAGATCAGCGCCTGTACATTCTTCGCGATTACGGCGAACCGAAACCTCTCACCGAGGAGGGCTGCCGCTACGCGGACCTGCTGGTGCGCGACGGGCAGGTCTGGTGCGTACGCGAGTGCCACGACGACGACGGCAAGGTCACCCGATCGGTGGTGTCGATCTCGCTGGACGGCGGCGAGACCCGCGAATGGGCCACCGGCTGCGACTTCTACGCCTCTCCCGCCATCTCCCCCGACGGGCGGCACCTGGCCTATGTCTGCTGGAACCACCCCCGCATGCCCTGGGACGGCACCGAGCTACGCGTCACCCGGCTCTCGGGCGACGGCTCCTGGACGGTGAAGGGCGGCCCCGCGGAGTCCGTGCTGGCCCCTGCCTGGAAGGACGACACCGGCCTCTACCTGATCTCCGACTGCTCCGGCTGGTGGAACCTCTACGAGATCGGCCTCCACGGCGACGGCCTGCGGGCGATCCACGCCGCCGAGGAGGAGTTCACGCTGCCGCCGTGGCGGCTGGGCGGGATGCCGTACACCGTGCTCGGGGACGGGCGGATCGCGGTCCTGCACGGGCGCGGCGACCTGCGGCTGGGCGTGCTCGACCCGGTCTCGGGCACGCTCACCGACCTCGACGTGCCCTGCGACGGATGGGACGCGGCGCTGGCCGCCGAGGGCACGTCCGTGACCGGCATCGGCTACGCCCCGACGACCCCCCGGTCGGTCATCAGCGTGGACGCGGCCTCCGGCGAGTCCCGCACGCTCAGGAGCGACAGGGAGCGCCTGCCCGACCCGGCCTACCTGCCCGTGCCAAGAGCCGTCGAGTCGCCGGTGCCCGCCTTCCTCTACCCGCCGCACGGCCCCGCGACCGACGGTGTGCCCCCGTACGTGATCTTCGTGCACGGCGGGCCGACCGCGCACGCCGACACCGCGCTCGACCTGGAGAAGGCGTTCCTGACCTCGCGCGGCATCGGCGTGCTCGACGTCAACTACGGCGGCTCGACCGGCTACGGCAGGGCGTACCGCGACCGGCTGAAGGGCCAGTGGGGGCTGGTCGACGTGGCCGACACGGTCGCCGCCGCCGAGTGGCTGGCCGCGGAGGGGCTGGCCGATCCCCGCAGGATCGCGGTGCGCGGGGGCAGCGCGGGCGGGTGGACCGTGATGGCGGCCTGCTGCCGGTCCGACGTGTTCGCCGGCGGGGTGTCGTACTTCGGCGTCAGCGCGCTCGCGCCGCTCGTCGCGCACACTCACGACTTCGAGTCACGCTACGTGGAGTGGCTGGTGGGGCCGGAGGACCCGCACGTGTACGCGAGCCGGGAGCCGCTCGCCCTCGTGGACGGCGTGACCTGCCCCATGCTGCTCCTGCAGGGCCTCGACGACCCCGTGGTGCCGCCGGAGCAGTCGGAGGCGTTCGCGGACGCGCTGTCGGAGCGGGGTGTGCCGTGCACCTATCTGGCCTTCGAGGGCGAGTCGCACGGCTTCCGCCGCACGGAGACGCGGGTGGCCGCGCTCGCCGCCGAGCTGGCCTTTTACCAGCAGCTTTTCGCCTAATGTTGTAATTCGCGGACGAATTCACTACGAAATCAGCATTACCGAGCGGTCGCTAATCATCATCGGTTGCGTAACCGCCTTTTCGATCGCCGCCGCGCGCGTGACCATGCACATGTGGGACGCGCTCCGCGGCCACGGCGCACGCCCCACTCGGCCAGCCATGCACGCCCCGCATCTCGGCACGAGGGAGGCCAGATGGCCAGCATGCGCCATTTCAGCATTGTCGTGGTGGTTACCGCAACTTTGTTCGCCACAGCCTGCCAGACCGACACCGGAGCGCGAAATTCCGCGCCACCGACCTCCGCCGCCCCGGGCAAACCGATGTCCGGCGGGACGCTCCGGCTCGTCGGCGGCGGCGACGTCGATCACCTCGACCCCACCAGCTCCTACTACACGGTCACCAACGGCATCCTGCGCACATACGCGCGCGGCCTCTTCGGACTGAACGGGGTGGCGAGCGAGTCCGAGACGACCAAGGGCTTCGCCGTCGTCCCCGACGTCGCCGCCGAGCTGCCCACGACGGACAACGGCGGCCTGAGCGCCGACGGGCTCACGTACACGATCAAGCTCCGCGACGGCGTGCAGTGGGACACCCAGCCGCCGCGCGAGGTGACGGCGGGCGACTTCGTCCGCGGCTTCAAGCGGATCTGCAACCCGGTGGCGGGCTCGGGCGCGCCCGGCTACTACACGAGCACGATCAAGGGCATGAAGGCGTACTGCGACGCGTACGCCAAGGCGTTCACCAAGGCCAAGCCCACGGCCGCCGCCCTGGCCGACTTCCAGAACGGCCATGACATCGCGGGCGTCCAGGCCAAGGACGACAAGACGGTGGTCTTCACGCTGACCCAGCCCGCCAGCGACTTCCTCAACATCCTGTCGCTGAACTTCTCCGTGGCCGCGCCCAAGGAGTACGACCAGTACGTGCCGGACGACGCCACGTTCCGCCAGCACACGATCTCCGACGGCCCCTACAAGGTCGCCCAGTACGTGGCCACCAAGTCGATCAGGCTGGAGCGGAACCCGGCCTGGAAGCAGGAGTCCGACCCGATCAGGCACCAGTACGTGGACGCCATCGAGGTCAAGATGGGCGTCAACGAGCCGGACGCCGTACAGCAGCAGCTCGAGGCCGGCAGCGCCGACCTGTCGTGGGACCTGCCGGTGCCGACCGCGCAGATCCCGCAGCTCAAGAGCTCGGGCGACCCCGGCTTCAAGATCTACCCGGGCGCGGTGACCAACCCGTACATCGTCTTCAACCTGCAGAGCAAGAACGCCGGCGGCGCCATGGGCAAGCTCAAGGTGCGCCAGGCCATCGAGTACGCGGTCAGCAAGGTCGCCATCGCCAAGGTCTACGGCGGCGCCGACGTGGCCACGCCGCTGCACACCGCGATCCCGCCGGGCAACATCGGCTACCAGGAGTACAACCCGTACCCGTCGCCGGGTGACGCGGGCGACCCGGCCAAGTGCAAGCAGCTGCTCTCCGAGGCCGGCTACCCGAACGGGCTGACCCTCATCGGCGCCTTCCGCAACGCGGGCAACCACCCGGCCAACTTCCAGTCGTACTCGGCGGACCTGCAGAAGTGCGGGATCACGGTGAAGGGCCTGCCGGTGCGGCAGGGCGACTACTACGGCGCCTTCCTGCAGAACCCGTCGATCGCCAAGGCCAGCAAGTGGGACATCTCAGCCCCCGGCTGGGTCCCCGACTGGTACGGCAACAACGGCCGCGCGGTCGTCCAGCCGCTGTTCCAGACCAACTGCACGCCCGGCACCAGCAACTACGGCTGCTACAGCAACCCCAAGGTGGACGACCTGATCAAGCAGGCGCTGGCCCAGCAGGACCAGGCCAAGTCGGCCGCGCTGTGGCACCAGGTCGATCAGACGGTGATGGCCGACGCGGTGATCGTGCCGCTCAACAACCAGAACACGCCGATCTACAGGAGCAAGCGGGTGCAGAACGCCCTGTACCTGCCGGCGTTCCAGCTCTACGACTTCACCAACCTCTGGCTCAACCCCACCACCCCATGAGCCTGCTCGAGGTGACGGACCTCCGCGTGGCCTTCCCCACGTCCGACGGCGTGGTGCAGGCCGTGCGGGGGCTCTCGTTCCGCATCGAACGCGGCCGCACGCTGGCGATCGTCGGAGAGTCCGGCAGCGGCAAAACGGTGAGCACCCAGGCCATCCTGGGGCTCTCCCCCGGCGCCGACATCTCCGGCACCGCCATGTTCGACGGCGTCAACCTGCTCGAGCTCGACGGCGAGCGGCTGCGCCACATCCGCGGCGCGGAGATCAGCGTCGTCTTCCAGGACCCGCTGACCAGCCTGCACCCGCTCTACAAGGTGGGCTGGCAGATCGAGGAGCTGATCAGGGTGCACCGGCCGGACACCTCGCGGGCCGAGGCCAGGAGGCGGGCGGTCGAGCTGCTCGGCCTGGTCGGCATCCCCCGGCCGGAGCGCCGCGTGGACGACTACCCGCACCAGTTCTCCGGCGGCATGCGGCAGCGGGCGATGATCGCCATGGCGCTGGCGCTCAACCCGAAGCTGATCGTGGCCGACGAGCCGACCACGGCGCTCGACGCGACCGTGCAGGCGCAGATCCTGGAGCTCATCGCGCGAGTGCAGGCGGAGTTCGGGATCGCGCTCATCCTCATCACGCACGACCTCGGCGTGGTGGCGGGCATGGCCGACGAGGTGCTGGTCATGTACGCCGGGCTCGCGGTCGAGCGGGCCGACCGGCGCACGCTCTACTACCGGCCGCACCACCCGTACACCAAGGGGCTGCTGGAGTCGATCCCGGGCAGCAGCGGGGACCGGGGCGGGCGGCTGCGGCCCATCCCGGGCTCGCCGCCCAGCCTGATCGACCTGCCGCCCGGGTGCGCGTTCCACCCGCGCTGCGCGTACGCGATGCCGGTCTGCCCGGCCGAGCGGCCGCCGCTGGCCACGGTGACCGGGGCGGGCACCCACGCCTCGGCCTGCTGGCTGCCGCACGAGGCGGTCGGGCTGGGCGCGGAGGCGGAGGCGCTGCGGCTCAAGGCGAAGGAGTCGTGATGCTGCTCGAGGTCTCGAACCTGGTCAAGCACTACCCCATCACCACCGGCGCGCTGGTCAAGCACGTCATCGGGCAGGTCAAGGCGGTGGACGGGGTCAGCTTCGCGCTCTCGCCCGGCGAGACGCTGGGCCTGGTGGGTGAGACGGGCTGCGGCAAGTCCACGCTCGCGCGGTGCATCGCGGGGCTGCATCCGGTCACGTCGGGCACCGTGCGGTTCGACGGCGCGGACATCACGAACCTGCCCCGCAGGCGCATGCGGCCCTACCGGCGCGACATCCAGGTCATCTTCCAGGACCCGTACGGCTCGCTGAACCCGCGCAGGCGGGTCGGGTCGATCATCGCCGATCCGCTCGTGATCCACCGGGTGATGAGCGGCGACCGGCTCCGCCGGACCGTGCAGGAGCTGATGGAGCGGGTCGGGCTCAACCCGGAGCACTACAACCGGTTCCCGGCGGAGTTCTCCGGCGGGCAGCGGCAGCGGATCGGGGTGGCCAGGGCGCTCGCGCTGCGGCCCCGGCTGATCATCTGTGACGAGCCGGTGTCGGCGCTTGACGTGTCCATCCAGGCGCAGATCCTCAACCTGCTGAAGGACCTGCAGGCCGAGTTCGGGCTGACGTACCTGTTCATCGCCCACGACCTGTCGGTGGTGCGGCACATCAGCGACCGGATCGCGGTCATGTACCTGGGCAAGGTGGTCGAGCTCGGCGACGCGGAGTCGGTGTACGAGCGGCCGCGGCACCCGTACACGAACGCGCTGCTGTCCGCGACCGCGGTGGCCGACCCGGACGAGGCTGAGCGGCGGCAGCGCGTCGTCCTCACCGGGGACGTGCCCTCGCCGATCGACCCGCCCTCCGGCTGTCGCTTCCATCCCCGGTGCCCGCGGGCCCAGGAGGTCTGCGCGTCGGTGGAGCCCCTGCTTGAAGGCTCGGCGGCCTGCCACTTCCCGATCGAGGTGGTCGTATGACACTGACCGAGATCAGACCCGGCGCCGTCGCGTCCGGCGGGATAGCCGGGCGCGGGCCCTGGCAGCTCGCCTGGCGCCGGATCAGGACCGACAAGGTCGCCATGGTGTCCGGGCTGGTCGTCATCCTGCTGTGCGCGCTGGCGCTGGCCGCGCCGCTCATCGCCGCCTGGAACGGCCACGGCCCCGACGACCAGTTCCGCGACACCGGCATCACCGCCCAGGGGCTGCCCGTCCCGCCGAACGGGGAGTTCTGGTTCGGCACCGACCGGCTCGGGCGCGATCTGTTCATCAGGGTCCTGTACGGGGCGCGCGTCTCGCTGCTCGTCGGCGTGGTCGCCACCGGGCTGGCCGCGCTGGTCGGGGTGGTGGTCGGGCTGCTGGCCGGGTACTACGGCGGCGTCGTGGACACCGTGCTGTCGCGGCTGATGGACGTGGTGCTGTCGTTCCCTTACCTGATCTTCGCGATCGCGGTGGTGTCCATCGCCGGGCCCTCACTGACGGCCACGATCGGGGTGATCGCGTTCTACTCGTGGGCGGCCATCGCCCGCGTGGTGCGCGGGCAGACGCTGTCGTTGAAGGAGCGGGAGTACGTCGAGGCCGCCCGGTCGATGGGGGCGGGCGACTTCCGGATCATGTTCGTGGACATCCTGCCGAACCTGCTCGCTCCCGTCATCGTGCTGACCACGCTGCTGGTCCCCGCGGCCATCGTGTTCGAGTCGACGCTCTCGTACCTGGGGCTGGGGATCGTGCCGCCCACCCCCTCGTGGGGGAACCTGCTGAGCGAGGCGCAGGGGTTCTACCGGGTGGCGTACTGGTACCTGGGCTTCCCCGCCGTCACGCTGCTGATCACCACGCTCGCGTTCAACCTGGTGGGCGATGGGATCAGGGACGCCATCGATCCGCGGATGGAGCGCCTGTTCAGCCGCCGCCGCCGTACACGTAAGGGGGCGTGATGCTGCGCGCGTTCCTGCTGCGCCGGGTCCTGCTCGGCCTGCTCGTCCTGTGGCTGGTGACGCTCGGGACGTTCCTGCTGTTCTTCGTCGCGCCCAGCGATCCCGCCAGGACGCTGGCCGGGCGGCAGGCCACGCCCGAGCAGGTGGAGCTGATCCGCCACAACCTCGGCCTCGACCGTCCCACACTCGTCCAGTACCTGGACTACCTGGGCAGGCTGCTCCACGGTGACCTGGGCCAGTCGTACTTCTCCGGCGAATCGGTCGGCAAGCTGCTCGCCGCCGACTTCCCTCCGACGTTCTCGCTGGTGGTGGGGGGCGCGGTGCTCTGGTTCACCTTCGGCGTCGGCGCGGGGGTGCTCAGCGCCACCCGGGCGCGGTCCGTGCTGGATCGCGGCCTGACCCTGCTGGCGCTGGCCGGGGTCTCGATGCCGACCTTCGTGGTGGGCCTGCTGCTGCTGTACTTCCTGTTCTTCCAGCTGTCCATGGTGGGACTGCCCGTCCTGCCGCCCGACTCCTACGTGCCGTTCTCGCAGGATCCCGCCGAATGGGCGCGCCACCTGATCCTGCCGTGGGTCACGCTGGCCACGGTCCAGGCGGCGTCGTACGCCCGGCTGACGCGCGGCTCCATGCTGGACGTCCTCGGCGAGGACTACATCCGCACGGCCCGGGCCAAGGGGGTGCCGGAGCGGCGCGTGATCTACCGTCATGGCCTGCGGGCCGCGCTCACACCGGTGGTGACGCAGCTCGGGGTGGACGTCGGCACGCTGATCGGCGGGGTGGTGGTGACGGAGTCGGTCTTCGGGCTCGGCGGGGTGGGGCAGGCGGTGGTGCAGGCGTTCGTCAGCGGGGACCTGCCCGTGATCATGGGCGTGGTCACACTGGCGACGACCGCGGTGGTGGTGGCGAACTTGCTGGTGGACGTGGCGTACGGGCTGCTCGATCCGCGCGTCCGCCTGGCCTGAGCTCGAGGGGGCGCCCCTGCCTGGCTCCCGGGACGCCCCTACCTGGCGAACTCGGTGGCCCTGGACTCCCGCACCACGGTGATGCGGATCTGCCCGGGATAGGTCAGCTCCTCCTCGACCTGCTTGGCCACGTCCCGGGCGATCACCTGCGCCTGGATGTCGTCGATCGCGTCCGGCTTGACCATGACCCGGATCTCCCGTCCGGCCTGCATGGCGAAGACCTTCTCGACGCCCTCGTACGACTGCGCGATCTCCTCCAGCCGCTCCAGGCGCTTGACGTACGCCTCCAGGGACTCGCGTCGAGCGCCGGGGCGGCTGCCGCTGATCGCGTCGGCGGCCTGGGTGAGCACCGCCTCGACGGTGCGGACCTCGACCTCGTTGTGGTGCGCCTCGATGGCGTGCACCACGTCCTCCTCCTCGCCGTACCTGCGGGCGATCTCCGCCCCGATCAGCGCGTGACTGCCCTCGACCTCGTGGGTGAGCGCCTTGCCGATGTCGTGGAGCAGGGCACAGCGCTTCATCAACGTCTGGTTCATGCGCAGCTCGGCGGCCATGATGCCGGCGATATGCGCGGACTCGATCAGGTGCTTCAGCACGTTCTGCCCGTACGACGTCCGGTATCTGAGCTGGCCGAGCAGGAGCGTCAGCTCGGGATGCATGTCGGTGATCCCCAGCTCGACCAGGGCGTCCTCACCGGCACGCGCGCACAGGTCCTGCACCTCCTGGCGGCTGCGGTCGTGTGCCTCCTCGATGCGCTGGGGATGGATGCGCCCGTCCAGCACCAGCTTCTCCAGCGTCAGCCGGGCCGTCTCCCTCCGCACGGGGTCGAAACACGACAGCAGCACGGCCTCAGGCGTGTCATCGATGATCAGATTGACGCCGGTCGTGGACTCGAAGGCCCGGATGTTCCGCCCTTCGCGCCCGATGATCCTGCCCTTCATCTCGTCGCCGGGCAGGTGCAGCACGCTGACGACCGACTCCGCCGTCTGCTCGGCCGCCACCCGCTGCACGGCCAGCGTCACGATCTTGGTGGCCCGCTTCTCGCCCTCCTTGCGGGCCTCGCCCTCGATCTCCCTGACGATCAGCGCGGCCTCGCGCTTGGCCTGGTTCTCGATCTCCTTGACCAGCTCGGCCTTGGCCTGCTCACCGGTCAGCCCGGCGACCCGTTCCAGGATGACCCGCCGCTCCTCCTCGACCTGGAGCAGCTCCTCGCGCCGGTCGGCCAGCTCGACCTCGGTCTCGCCCAGCTTCCTGTCCCGCTCGGTCTGCCGCCTGGCCTCCTCGTCGAGCCGCTGCTCCCGCTCCGCCAGCCGGGCCTCCCGCCGCTCGAGGTCGGCGCGTAGCTCCTTGAGCTCGGACTTGAGTATCCGGCTCTCCTCTTCGACCTCCCGCCGCATCTGCGCGGCGCTCTCGGCGGCGGCCTCCGACCTGCGCAGGATCTCCTCGGCGTCGGTCTCCGCCTTGTGGCGGATCTCCCGCGCCTCCTCCCGCGCCTGCTCAAGCTCCTGGTGCACGGCCTGCACCTGCTCGGGGCCGGGCTTGGCCACCCGTGAGGCGTTGCCCGAGGTGCGCCGTATGACGACGAGGAGCGCGGCGATCATCCCGAACGCGAGCACGAGCACCGCCACCATCAGCACCACGACCAGCGGCCCCATGTGCGCCCCGCCCTCCTCGCGTCGTCAACACCTCATAACGCGGCCACAAACGGGAGGGGTCACAAGCGCGTCACGAACAGCCCGGTGGGCGTCAGGACCGATATCCAGCCAAGACTGACCGGGCGTCGACCAGTAAAGCCGACACCTCGCCCGCCTCGACCAATCAGCCTCGTTCGTCCGTTGTTCACCGGTATGGCAATCCGCGCTGCGCGGAGTAACTCCTCACTGCCGTCGAGGTTATGCGTCGAACAGGTCACGAGCAAGCAAACGCGTCATCAAGCGTGTCTTACGGGCCTGCATCTCCACACTCTTCCAAATATCCCCCATTACTGCCCGAATTGCCCCTCTTGGGGGCTGCGAGCCTGTAGCGAGCAGGGCTTCCTCGTCTGGCTGCTGCCTCAGGGATCGGCAGAGGCCTACCGCTGCCGATCCCCTCGGATGGTCACCGCTGGAGCGGCGGTGTGGCGGCGGTCTCAGGCAGAGGGCATCAGGTCGCGGCGGCGCAGGCACGCCAGTCCCACCGCGCCCAGGGTGACGGCCACCGCGGTCAGCCCCAGCAGCGGCGCCACCGGTGACGAGGCACTGCCCAGCAACATCGCCGGCACGTGTACATACGGCGAAAGGTCCAGGAGGCTTCCGGTGGCCAGCTTGAACTCCGCGAGGAGATCGACCACCAGGAAGAGGCCGAGCACGGTCCAGCTCGCGGCCGCGGCCAGCCGTGGCAGCATGCCGAACAGCAGCGTCGCGATCCCGACCACGGTCCAGACCGCGGGCAGGTAGGCCAGCGTGGCCCCGGCGACGCGGGCCACGTCGCCGCCGTAGGCGAGCCCCGCCGCCGCACCCAGCACGCCCAGCAGCAGCGCCGGGCCCACGATGGCGAACGCCAGATGACTCAGCGCCCAGCGCAGCCGGCCGACAGGGGTGGACAGCAGCAGCTCGGCCCGGCCCGCCGCCTCCTCGCCACGGGCGCGCAGCGCCGACATCAACGCCGCTCCCGTGACGAGCTGGCTGAGCACGTACATCATGAACGTGAAGAACACATCCGAGATGCGGGCGCCGGCGCCGCCGACGGTCGCGGCCAGCTCCTGGAACTGCGGCGTGTCCAGCTGAGCGTCGAGCCCTCGCGCTGACACGCCGAGCAGGGCGCCCAACAGGCCGAACCCAACTGCGAAGCCCGCGAGCGTGCCCCGGTGCAGCCGCCCGGCCAGGCCGAACGCGCCCCGCGGCCCTCCGGTGGCGGGCCCCTGGCGGGCGGGCACCAGGCCGCCGGCCACGTCACGCCGTGTGGACAGCGCGAAGGCGGCCGCCGCCAGGGCTGCGACGAACAGCGCGGCCAGCCCCAACACCCACCACTGGTCGCCGGCGAAGGGCTTGGTCAGCCGGACCCAGCCGAACGGCGTCAGCCACGCGAGCCAGCCGATGCCGCCGGTGTCGGCCAGCGAGCGCATCGCGAACAGCAGGCCGCCGACGGCGATCGCCATACCGCGCGCCGTACCGGATGACGCGGTGAGCTGCGCGGTGACCGCGGCCACGGCCGCGAACGCCCAGCCGCCCGCGGCCGTGGACAGCCCGAACAGCACCGAGGAACTCGCGGGCAGGCCATTCCCGACCAGGGCGGGCACCGACAGCAGCCCCAGCAGCAGGTTGGCGGCCAGCACGACCGCGAGCGCGGCGGACAGGGGGGCGTGGCGGCCGATGACACCCGACGACAGCAGCTCGCGTCGGCCGGTCTCTTCCTCGACCCGGGTGTGTCTGGTCACCAGCAGGATGCTGATCAGCCCGCCGATCAGCGCCCCGGACGATCCGAGCGTCCAGGCGGTCAGCCCGCCGACGCTCGCGTCGTAGATGTGGCCGCGCGTGGCCAGCTGCGCGGGGTTGCTCATCGAGGCGGCCGCGAAGGCGTCGCGGGCAGCCTGGTCGGTGTACAGGGCTGTGGTGGAGGAGGCGATGCTCGCCGGCAGCAGCGCGCTGATCGCCATCCACACTGGCAGCAGCACGCGGTCTCTGCGCAGGATGAGCCGGATCAGTTCGAGGGTGCCGGTCATGCGGCGGCTCCCTCGTAGTGGCGCAGGAACAGCTCCTCCAGCGTCGGCGGCTGCGTGGTGAGCGTCCGCACGCCGGCCCTGGCCAGCTCGGCGAGCACCGCGGTGAGCGCGTCGCCGTCCACCTGGCAGCGCAGCCGGGCGCCGTCCACGGTCAGGTCGTGCACGCCGGGCAGGGTGGCCAGACCGGGCGCGGGCCCGATCAGCTCGGCCGTCACCGAGGTGCGGGTGAGATGGCGCAGGTCGGCCAAGCTGCCGGACTCGACGGTACGGCCGGCGCGGATGATGCTGACCCGGTCGCACAGCGTCTCGACCTCGGAGAGGATGTGGCTGGACAGCAGCACGGTGCGGCCGTTGCGCTTCTCCTGCAGGACGCACTCGTTGAAGACCGCCTCCATCAGCGGGTCCAGGCCCGAGGTCGGCTCGTCCAGCACCAGCAGCTCCACATCGGCGGCGAAGGCGGCCACCAGCGCCACCTTCTGCCTGTTGCCCTTGGAGTAGGTGCGGCACTTCTTGCGCGGATCGAGCTCGAAGTGCTCGAGCAGCTCGGCACGCCGCCTGGGGTCGAGGCCGCCGCGTACCCTGCCCAGCAGATCGATGACCTCGCCGCCGGTCAGCGAGGGCCACAGAGTGACGTCGCCGGGCACGTAGGCGAGCCTTCGGTGCAGTTCGGTGGCGTCGTGCCAGGGGTCGCCGCCGAGTAACTCGATCCGGCCGCCGTCGGCGCGCATCTGGCCCAGCAGGATACGGATCGTGGTGGTCTTGCCCGCGCCGTTGGGGCCGAGGAAGCCGTGCACCTCCCCCGTCCTGACGGTGAGGTCGAGCCCGTCCAGGGCCCTTGCCTGGCCGAAGGTCTTGACCAGGCCGTCGGCGCGCACTGCGGCGTTCATTGTTGTCCCTCGAACTTCTCCAGCCCGGTCCGCGCCTGTTCGAACAGCTCGCGGCCGAGGAATTCCGGTCTGATCAGGTCGAGCTGAGCCTTGCCGACGCGCAGCGCGCCCTGCGGGGCGTAGAGGTCCGTACCGAGCGCGCGGGAGACGTGCTCGTGCAGCACCGTGATACCGAGCTTCATCGCCGTCAGCACGGTCGCGCGGGCGCGGTGGTCGGTCTCAGAGTGCTGGTCCTCGTTGGCGAGATGCTGCTCCGTCACGGTCACGAGCTCGTCGAACATGGCGGCTGCCGCGGGAGAGCCCTCCACGAGCGCGCGGCCGAGATATTTCATCAGGGGCGGCGCGGTGCGGTGGACGTTCTCGATGAACTCGGGCTTTTCCAGGTTGCGGTCGGTGATGCCCGCGTTGACCTGCTCACGCACGTAGCTGAGGACGTACTCGTCACAAGCCTGCCGCAGCGTCTCCTTGGTGCCGAAGTGGTGCTGCACCAGACCGGGCGAGACTCTGGCCGCCTCAGCGATCCCGCGGATCGTGGTGGCCTTGACCCCCTGCTCGGCGAACAGCGCCATCGCGGCGTCGCGGATGCGGGCGCGGGTCGTTAGATCCTCTTCAGATATTGGACGCACGTACCGTAGTCTATACAGATGTATTGGTTGCCATGCAAGTGTTCAACGCGTAGGGAAAGATCATCGTCCGCAACTGCAAGGGCGAGACCCTCTCGTGAGATTCCCCTGCTGGACGCCACGGTGCGCGAGGCAGTCTCGGAATGGAGGAAGGAGCGAAGCAAGTGGGCGGACGCGGACGCGGACGAACCGTACAAACACAAAACCTGCGCTGTCACAGACCCTGTGTCAGCGCAGGTACCGGAAGCCGCGGGGAGGTTACGGGAGGTCTTCCTCCACGTCGATGCCCTCCGCTTCGAGCGCCTCGCGGATGACGCGGAAGGCCAGGCCCGCGGAGTAACCCTTGCGCGCCAGCATGCCCGCAAGCCGCCGCGTACGGGTCTGCGGGTCGAGCGATCGGGTGGCGGCGAGCTTGCGCTCCACCAGCCGCCGCGCCGTATCCGCCTCCTGGTCGGGATCCAGCCGCTCCACTGCCTCCTTGACCGTGTCGGTGTCCACACCCCGATGTCGCAGCTCGGCGGCCAGGGCGCGCTTGGCCAGACCCCGGCTGTGGTGACGGGAGTCGACCCAGGCCGCGGCGAACGCCTCGTCGTTGATCAGGCCGAGCTCGGAGAAGCGGCTGAGAACCGCCTCGGCGGCCTCGTCCGGCACGTCACGTTTGCGCAGGGCTTCGGCGAGTTGGGCGCGCGTCTTGGGCGCCATGGTGAGAAGACGGAGGCAAATGGCCCGGGCCACCGACTCCGGATCCGCGTCACGCTCACCCCCGGCAGAGCCCTCACCACCCCGCCTCCCTCGCGCGACGCGCTCACCATCCCGCCCTCGGCTCTCACCGTCCGGCCCAGTCCCCGCACCGAGCCCTCCGGATGGCCAGCCCTGCTCTCCCCCTCCGGATGGCCAGCTCTGTTCTTCTCCTTCGGACGGCCGACCCTGCTCCCGCGCACCACTCCCGGATCGCCGGCTGGATCGGCCCGATCGCCGCCCTCGGCCTGCCCGCTTCCGACCGGCCTCACCGCCCCCTGGCTGTTCCTCTGCAACTCCTGAAGCCCCGGCCTCAGCAGCGGCCGGCTCGGCCCCAGCGTCAGCCGCCGCGAACCAAGGATGGGTCGCGCCAGAGCGGTAGGGAACCGTCACAGAAGGAAATCCGCCCCCCTCCGGCGAAGCACCCGCCATCTCGGGCTGAGCGTCGACCGGGTCGGACCGAGGGTCGGCGACCTCCGGCTGAGAGGCTGCTGTCACAGGCCCAGGGTCGGCGATCCCCTGTTGAGAGACGTCGGCGTCGGCTGGAGGATCGTCGGCCCCGGCCTCAAGGTCGGCCACCCCCGCCTCAAGGTCGGACCGGTCAAGCTCAGGGCCCGCCACATCGGGCGGAGGGGCGGCCGCATCAACCGGAGAGACGGAGGGGTCGGGTTGGGAGGGGTCGGGTGGGGCGGAGGCGCGTTGGCGGGCGCGTTCGTCGCGCCACTCGTCGACCGATGGCCAGCCGTCCGCGGACGAGCGGGCCAGATCGCGGCCCAACGGCCGGGACTGCGAAGGGGGGCCGGGCCGGGCGCCCTTGGATCGGGGCGCCCGTGGCCGGTCTGGGTCGCCCATGGGGAGGAGGGGGTCGCTCATGGGATGGGCGATCAGACGTCACCCGGCTTCGGCGTGGACTTCGAGCCACGGCCGGAAGGAGCGGGGGCCGGGGCGGGGGCCGGGGCTGCGGCTTCGGCCGGGGCGTCGAGGCGCGGACCCACGCCCAGCTTGTCCTTGATCTTCTTCTCGATCTCGTTGGCCATGTCGGGGTGGTTCTTCAGGAAGTTGCGGGCGTTCTCCTTGCCCTGGCCGAGCTGGTCACCCTCGTACGTGTACCAGGCGCCGGACTTGCGGACGAAGCCGTGCTCCACGCCCATGTCGATGAGGCCGCCCTCGCGGGAGATGCCCACGCCGTAGAGGATGTCGAAGTCGGCGACGCGGAAGGGCGGGGCCATCTTGTTCTTCACGACCTTGACCCGGGTGCGGTTGCCGACCGCCTCCGTGCCGTCCTTGAGGGTCTCGATGCGGCGGATGTCCATCCGGACCGAGGCGTAGAACTTGAGCGCCTTACCACCGGTCGTCGTCTCGGGGCTGCCGAACATGACGCCGATCTTCTCGCGGAGCTGGTTGATGAAGATGGCGGTGGTGGCCGTGCTGTTGAGCGCGCCGGCGACCTTGCGCAGGGCCTGGGACATGAGGCGGGCCTGGAGGCCGACGTGGCTGTCACCCATCTCGCCCTCGATCTCGGCCTTGGGCACCAGCGCGGCCACCGAGTCGATGACGATGATGTCGACGGCGCCGGACCTGATCAGCATGTCGGCGATCTCCAGCGCCTGCTCACCGGTGTCGGGCTGGGAGACCAGCAGGGCGTCGGTGTCGACCCCCAGCTTCTTGGCGTATTCGGGGTCGAGGGCGTGCTCGGCGTCGATGAAGGCCGCGATGCCGCCGGCCCGCTGGGCGTTGGCCACCGCGTGCAGGGCGATCGTGGTCTTGCCCGAGGACTCGGGGCCGTAGATCTCGACGATGCGGCCGCGCGGCAGGCCGCCGATGCCGAGGGCCACGTCAAGGGAGATCGACCCGGTGGGGATCACCTCGATGGGAGCTCGGGCGTCGTCGCCCAGGCGCATCACTGAGCCCTTGCCGAACTGTCGCTCGATCTGAGCGAGGGCGGTCTCGAGGGCCTTCTCGCGGTCGTTGATAGCCATGGGAACTCCCCCTGGAGGGTCGTGGTCCGATCAGTCGAGTGAAAGCTACGGCCTGCCACCGACATTTTCTGCGACTGCCGGGGAAGACGTGGCCCGGCGGAGTCAATAGTAGCCGAACGGCTGTTCGATCACCGCCGGAACACGCAGGTCTCGGTCACCACGCCGTGGGAGCGGACGAACACGTCCTGGCGATGTTGGTCCCCAACGGGTAGCGCGCGAGGTGAGCTGGGGAGACTCACTGCAGGGGCGAGGCTCGGAGGTGGCGGGTGGCGAGCGGCTACACCAGGGAACGACGCACCCGTCTTGAGGCACTCGCCGAGTTGCTCCCCCATCATGGCCTGGTCAGCCGCATGGTAGGCACCGAAGACCCGGTGTTGTGGGTCTGGCACCCCAGCACCGGCCGTCAGACGATCATCTTCGCCACCCCGTCGAACCGCGGCTGGCTGTTCCTCTGGTCGCCCGGCGGGCAGGGCAGCGCGGAAGAGCCGGAGCTCGCGGCCGCCGCGCTACGGCAGGCCCTCGAAACGGCACAGGGTTAGCGCAGCTTGGACGAGACGTCCTCCACCTGGCAGACCGCGCGCCAGACGGTCTTGGCGCTCTCGCCGTCGGCCAGCGCCTGAACGACGGTCCGGCCGCCGAGCGGCGCGAGCACGTAGTCACGCGCCCACGACTCGGCGTACGTCTCGCCGAAATGAGCGTTCATCCGTCTCCAGAACTCCGTCAGGCGCATGCAACCAAGTATGGAATCGCCCGCGGTATGGGTAGGACACCCCCATGCCAAAGACCCCCAAGTCTTCACCCCCGAAGACAGCCAAGACCAAGGCCAACAGGGCCAGGCGCCGCCGGTTACTGAACGTGCTGCGCCAGGCCGTACAGAAGGAGAAGGCGGAGCGATCGGAGAGGCACGCGGGCATCAGGCGGACGCCCCGTGCGGGGCAGCCCCGCACACGCCGGCCGTCACGACGCTAGAACGCAGCCGGCGACCAGAGCACGGCGAGTTCGGCCAGAGCGTCGAAGCGCCGTCACAGCACGCGTGAGCCGTACATCTCACCGAGATGGTCGGCGAGCAGCTCCAGCCGGGCGCCGTCGGGGTCCTTGAAGTAAATGGAGGCGCCGCTCTCTATCTGGTGCGGCACGCCGGCCATCTCCAGCTTGCCGCGCAGGCGTTCCCAGGTGGCGGGGTCGACGGAGATCGCGACGTGGTGCAGCCCGCCCAGCACCTCCTGGTACGGCCCCAGGTCGAGCCCGGGGAAGTCGAAGAACGCGAGCAGGTTGCCGTTGCCGATGTCGAAGAAGAAGTGGTTGGAGCCCTCGTAGTCGCGGTTCTCGATGATCTCGGTGAGCGGGAACTCCAGCAGCTCCTGGTAGAACTTGATCGTCCGTTCCACGTCCGACGAGAGCAGGGCCATGTGGTGCAGGCCGCGCGCGCTGCTCGACGGCCGGTGCGGTAAGACGTAACGCCGCCTGATCTCGGCTCGGCGGGCTTCGATGGCCGCGTAGTCAAGGGTCACGGTCGCTATATGTCCGCCAAGACCTCGCTCAATCGCTCGTCACGGCGCCAATGCGTTTTCTGTCGGTGGCGCGAGGCAATATGGGCTGGTGAGCTCGCTCGACCAGTTCAGCCAGGTGACCAGGCAATGGTTCGCCGGAGCCTTCCAAGCTCCCACGGCCGCCCAGGAGGGGGCGTGGGAGTCGATCTCGCGCGGCGACAACACCCTGGTCGTCGCGCCCACCGGGTCCGGCAAGACGCTGGCGGCGTTCCTGTGGTCCCTGGACCGGCTGGCGTCGGAGCACGCCGAGCCCTCCCCGGACCCGGACTCCGCCCGCAAGGGGACGCGGGTGCTCTACGTGTCGCCGCTCAAGGCGCTGGCCGTCGACGTCGAGCGTAACCTGCGGGCCCCGCTCGCCGGGATCAGGCAGACGGCGCGCCGGTTCGGGCTGCCGGTGCCGGAGATCTCCGTGTCGATCCGCTCGGGCGACACTCCCTCCGAAGACCGCAGACGATACGCGGCCAAGCCGTCCGACATCCTCATCACGACGCCGGAGTCGCTGTTCCTGCTGCTCACCAGCCAGGCGCGCGAGGCGTTGCGCGGCGTGGAGACGGTGATCGTGGACGAGGTCCACGCGGTCGCGGCCACCAAGCGCGGCGCCCATCTGGCGCTCAGCCTGGAGCGGCTCGACGCGCTGCTCGACCGGCCGGCACAGCGGATCGGGCTGTCGGCGACCGTGCGGCCGGTGAGCGAGGTGGCGGCCTTCCTCGGCGGCGCGCGGCCGGCCACGGTCGTGCAGCCGCCCTCGGAGAAGCGGATCGAGGTCGAGGTCGTCGTCCCCGTCGAGGACATGACCGAGATGGAGGGCCGCCCGCAGCAGGAGGGTGCGGAGGACTTCGCCCCGGAGCCGGGCAACAGGTCGATCTGGCCCCATGTGGAGGACCGGCTGTTCGACCTGATCGGGGCGCACAGCTCGACGATCGTCTTCGCCAACTCGCGCCGGCTGGCCGAGCGCCTGTGCACGCGGCTCAACGAGCTGGCCTACGAGCGGGAGCGCGGCGACGCCGAGGCCGTCGACCTCTCCATCTGGGAGACGGGGCCGTCCGCCGGTCCGGCCTGGGAGACCCCCAGGCGGATGCCCGCCGACATGATGGCGCAGGCCGGGGCGAGCAAGGGCGTCGTGACGGAGATCGTACGCGCGCACCACGGCTCGGTCTCCAAGGAGGAGCGGGCGCAGATCGAGGAGGCGCTCAAGTCGGGCCGCCTGCCTGCCGTGGTCGCCACCTCCAGCCTCGAGCTGGGCATCGACATGGGCGCGGTCGACCTGGTCGCGTGCGTGGAGGCGCCGCCGAGCGTGGCCAGCGGGCTGCAGCGCATCGGCCGGGCGGGGCACCAGGTCGGCGCGGTCTCCAAAGGCGTGATCTTCCCGAAATACCGGGGCGACCTGGTGCAGACGGCCGTGGTGGCCGAGCGGATGAAGAGCGGCCAGATCGAGGAGCTGCGTTACCCGCGCAATCCGCTCGACGTGCTGGCGCAGCAGATCGTGGCCATGACCGCGATGGACGAGTGGACGGTCGACGAGCTGGAGTCGGTGGTCAAGCGGGCCGCCCCCTACGCCACGCTGCCCAGGAGCGCGCTGGAGGCCACGCTCGACATGCTGAGCGGGCGCTATCCGAGCGAGGAGTTCGCCGAGCTGCGCCCCCGCATCGTGTGGGACCGCGTCACCGGCACCCTCCAGGGGCGTCCGGGCGCGCAGCGGCTGGCGGTCACCAACGGCGGCACGATCCCCGACCGCGGCCTGTTCGGCGTGTTCCTGGTGGGCGAGAAGGCCTCCAGGGTGGGCGAGCTCGACGAGGAGATGGTCTACGAGTCGCGCGTGGGCGACGTGTTCGTGCTGGGCGCGACGTCCTGGCGGATCGAGGACATCACGGCCGACCGGGTGCTCGTCTCGCCGGCGCCGGGCCAGCCGGGCAAGCTGCCGTTCTGGCACGGCGACGCGCCGGGGCGCCCGGCCGAGCTGGGCAGGGCGATCGGGCAGTTCCTGCGCGAGCAGGCCAAGAACGGCTCGACCGAGCGCATGCGGGCGGCCGGGCTCGACGAGTACGCCGCGGGAAACCTGCGGGCCTACCTCCACGAGCAGCGCGAGGCCACCGGCTACGTCCCAGACGACCGCACTCTCCTGGTCGAGCGCTTCCACGACGAGCTCGGCGACTGGCGCGTGGTCATCCACTCCCCCTACGGCGCGCGGGTGCACGCCCCGTGGGCGCTGGCGATCAACCGGCGGCTGCGCGAGCGCTACGGCATCGACGTGCAGGCCGTCCACTCCGACGACGGCATCGTGCTGCGCATCCCCGACACGCTCGCCGAGCCGCCCACCGACGTGGCCGCGTTCGACGCGGAGGAGATCGAGCAGATCGTCACCGAGGAGCTGGGCGGGTCGGCCATGTTCGCCTCCCGGTTCAGGGAGTGCGCGGGGCGGGCGCTGCTGCTGCCGCGCCGCACGCCGGGCAGGCGCAGCCCCCTGTGGCAGCAGCGGCAGCGCGCCGCCCATCTGCTGGGCGTGGCCTCGCAGTACGCCTCGTTCCCGATCGTGCTGGAGACGATGCGCGAGTGCCTGCAGGACGTCTTCGACGTGCCGGGGCTCGTGCAGCTCATGCGCGACATCGCCGCGCGCCGCGTGCGGCTGGTCGAGGTGGAGACGTCGCAGGCCTCGCCGTTCGCCACGTCGCTGCTGTTCCACTACGTGGGCGCGTTCATGTACGAAGGCGACGCGCCCCTGGCCGAGCGGCGGGCCCAGGCGCTGGCCCTGGACACCACGCTGCTGGCCGAGCTGCTCGGCCAGGCCGACCTGCGCGAGCTGCTCGACCCCGACGTGATCTCCGACGCCGAGCGCGAGCTGGCCAGGCTCGACCGCCCGCTGCGCGACCTGGAGGACCTCGCCGACCTGCTGCGCTCGCACGGGCCGCTGCTCGCGCCCGACGTGAGCGTGCGCGGCGGCGACCCGTCCTGGCTGGCGGAGCTCGAACGGTCGCGCCGCGCGATCAGGGTCCGCATCGCCGGTGAGGAGCAGTGGGCGGCGATCGAGGACGCGGCCCGCATGCGTGACGCGCTGGGCGCGCCGCTGCCCGTCGGAGTGCCCCACGCGTTCCTGGAGCCCGTGGCCGATCCGCTGGCCGACCTGATGGCGCGGCACGCCCGCACGCGTGGGCCCTTCCACGCGGGCACGGCCGCCGCCCGGTTCGGGCTCGGCGTCGCCGTGGTGACCGACGCGCTGCGGCGGCTGGCCTCGTCCGGCCGGGTGGTGAACGGGGAGTTCCGGCCCGGCGGGCGGGGCGAGGAGTGGTGCGACGCGGGGGTGCTGCGGATGCTGCGCCGCAGGTCGCTGGCGAGGCTGCGCAAGGAGGTCGAGCCGGTCGCGCCGGAGACCCTCGCCCGGTTCCTGCCCGCCTGGCACGGCATCACCGGCTCGGGCGCCGCCGGCCGGGCGGGCGGCGAGGCGGCACGGGCCATGGACGCGCTGGTCCGCGCGATCGAGCAGCTCCAGGGGGCCGCCGTGCCCGCGTCCGCGCTGGAGACGCTGGTGCTGCCCTCGCGGGTCCCCGGCTACCATCCCGCGCTGCTCGACGAGCTGACCTCGTCGGGCGACGTGATGTGGGCGGGTCAGGGCTCGCTGCCCGGCGGCGACGGATGGGTGTCGCTCTACTACGCCGACACCGCGCCGCTGCTGCTGCCAGAGCCCGCCGAGATCACGATGACGCCCCTGCACGAGCGCGTGCTCGAGCTGCTGGGCGGTGGCGGGGCGCTGTTCTTCCGCGGCATCTCCGACCAGCTCGGCTCGCTGGACGACGCGACGCTGGCCGCGGCGCTGTGGGACCTGGTGTGGGCGGGGCGGATCTCCGGTGACACGCTGGCCCCGTTGCGTGCCACGCTCGGCACCGGCCGTCCGGCGCACCGGCCCGCCACCACGCGCAGGCGCCGGGCCGTGCTGCCGAGCAGGAGCGGCCCTCCCACGGTGGCCGGCCGGTGGTGGCTGCTGCCCGCGCCCGCCGCCGACGCGACGCAGCGGGCCCATGCGCAGGCCGAGGTGCTGCTGGAGCGGCACGGCGTGGTGACCAGGGGCGCGGTGACCTCCGAACGGTTGCCCGGCGGCTTCACCCCCGTCTACCAGGTCCTGCGGGCATACGAGGAGAGCGGGCGGTGCCGCCGGGGCTACTTCGTCGAGGGCCTGGGGGGTGCGCAGTTCGCGCTGCCCGGAGCGGTCGACCGGATGCGCGCCATGGCGCCCGGCATCGCCCCGACCGCGCATCAGGCGACCGCGGGGTCCCGGGCCGTGGTGCTGGCCGCCGCCGACCCCGCCAGCCCGTACGGCGCCGCGCTCTCCTGGCCGCAGCACCCGGGCGACCTCGGGCACAAGCCTGGCCGGAAGGCCGGGTCGCTGGTCGTGCTCGTGGACGGCCACCTGGCGCTCTACGTCGAACGAGGCGGCAAGACGCTGCTGTCGTTCGCCGACGACGAGCGGCTGCAGCCTGCCGTCGACGCACTGGCACTGGCCGTGCGGGACGGCGCACTCGGAAAGCTGACCGTGGAGCGGGCCGACGGCGCCTCCATCGTCGACTCACCGCTGGCCGCGGCCCTGGAGGCGGCGGGGTTCCACCCCACGCCCCGCGGGCTGCGCCTGCGCGCCTGATGGCACGGCCGGCCGCGATCCGGTCCACCCCGAGCACGAGACCTGATCCCGCTGTATACGATAAGTCGCCATATGACTGATTTGACGCTGGGCGCGGCTCACCGGACCTTGCGTGACGAGGTCACCAAGGAGCTGCGGCGCCGCATACTCTCCGGCGAGCTGGCCCAGGGCGAGCGCCTGGTCGAAGACCGGCTGGCCGCCTCGCTCGGAGTGTCCCGCAACCCCGTGCGCGAGTCCATCCGGGTGCTGGCCGCCGAGGGGTTCGTCGAGGTGGTGCCCAGGCTCGGCGCCACCGTCGCGCGGCTGTCCGCCGAGGAGGGCGAGGAGCTCTTCGACGTGCGCATGGCGGTCGAAGGGCTGGCGGCGCGGCTGGCCGCACGCAAGCGGACGCCCCAGTCCGCCGAGCGGCTGCGCCGGGTGCTCGACCAGGCCAAGGAGGCGGTGGACAGCGGGCGCCTGGAGGAGGTGGCCGACCTCAACACCGCCTTCCACCTGGCCGTGGGCGAGGCGGCGGGCAACTCGTACCTCAGCCTCATGATGAAGCCCATGCTCCTGCGCGCGCAGTGGGTCTTCAGCCAGACCGCCGCCGTACGCGGGCCGCACTCCTGGTCGGAGCACCTGAGCCTGTGCGAGGCCATCGCGGCGGGCGACGAGGACGAGGCGCAGGCCAGGGCCGTCGCGCACGTCGCCGCCGCCCGGCGGTCCTTCCTCGCGGCCGTGCGCAGGACAAAACACCCGAACGATTAGAAAACGGTCAGATAACAACGGGGGGTCACGAAACACCAGTGAAATGTCAGGTCTTGTATACAGTCTCCTAAACCTTTCAACGGAGGCCCCCATGAGACCGTCCCCCAGGCTGGTCGCGGCGCTCGCCGTTCTCCCCCTTGCCCTGGCGGCTTGCGGTGGAGGCGGGTCCGCCGGCGCACCCGCGGCCCCGCCCTCCATATCCGACGCCTCAGCCGACAACCGGCCCGTCAAGGGCGGCGGCACGCTCAACGTGGCGCTCAGCGCCGACCCCGACGCCCTCGACCCGAGCATCTCGACCACGCTGGTGGGCCGCGAGGTGTTCGCGAACATGTGCGAGAAGCTCTACGACATCGACGCGCAGGCCAACCTGGTCCCGCAGCTCGCCACCGCCCTGCCCGAGATCTCCGACGACGGCAAGGAGGTGACGATCAAGCTGCGTGCGGGTGTGAAGTTCAACGACGGCACGGCGTTCGACTCCGAGGCGGTCAAGAAGTCGCTGGACCGGCACCGTACCTGGGAGAAGTCCGCGCGCCAGGCCGACCTGGCCGCGGTGTCCAAGGTCACGGTGGCCGACCCCACGACGGTCAAGCTCACGTTGTCGCGCGCGTTCACGCCGCTGACCGCGCAGCTCGCCGACCGCGCCGGCATGATCATGTCGCCCAAGGCGCTGGACGCGGGGAACGACAACTTCGGCGCGAGCCCGGTCTGCGTCGGGCCGTTCAGGTTCGCGAGCCGCACCTCCGGCAGCCAGATCGTGCTGGACAAGGCGCCCGACTACTACGACGCGGCCAAGGTCAAGCTGGACAAGCTCGTATACAAAATCATCGTGGACCCGAACGTGCGGGCCGCGAACCTGAAGTCCGGCGACGTGCAGGTGGGCGACAACCTCGCCACCACCACGGTCAAGGGCGTCCAGAGCGACCCGAACCTCAAGGTCGTCTCCGGCGGCGGCCTCGGGTACTACGGCATCACGATCAACACCGGCAATGCCGCCGGCTCCACCGAGAAGCCCGGCACGGTCAACACGGCGCTGGCCAAGAGCCCGCAGCTGCGCGAGGCGTTCGAGCTGGCGCTCGACCGCGACCTGATCAACAAGACCGTCTACAACGGCCTGCACGAGGTGGACTGCTTCCCCGTGCCGCTGAACAGCAAGTACCGGGCCGCGGACCTGCAGTGCCCGAAGCGTGACCTGGCCAAGGCCAAGCAGCTCGTGCAGGCCTCCGGCGTGCCGACGCCGGTCCCGGTCACGCTGACCTCACCCAACGACGCCACCAACGTCCGCCTGGCGCAGGTCATCCAGCAGATGACCAAGGAGGCGGGTTTCAACGTGAGCGTGCAGAGCGCCGAGTTCGTCAGCACGCTCGAGCAGGGCAAGTCCGGCAAGTTCGACGTCCTGCTGAACGGCTGGTCGGGCCGCGTGGACCCGGACGGCAACCTCACGAACCTCATCACCAGCCGCGGCAGCAACAACTACAGCGGCATGTCCGACCCGGGCATCGACGACCCGATCAAGCAGGCCGCCGCGGAGTCGGACCCGGCCAAGCGGGCCGAGCTCTACGCCGCCGCCATGAAGAAGGCCGCCGAGGTGCGCGGGGTCCTGTACCTCTACCACAACAAGTACTACCTGGGCATGAGCAAGAACGTCGCGGGGGTCCAGTACTTCGAGGACGGCCTGCCGCGCTTCGTCGCCGCCGGATTCGCCGCGTAATGCTCTGGTTCATCCTCCGGCGCTGCGGGTCAGCCGTGATCGTGCTGTTCGTGGCCAGCGTCCTGATCTTTCTGGGGATCAGGGCGCTGCCCGGCGACCCGGCCACGGTCATGGCGGGCGAGGAGGCCTCGCCCGCCGTGGTCGAGGCCATCCGCCACGAGTTCGGCCTGGACAAGCCGCTGCCCGCCCAGTACTTCGACTACGTCGGCCAGACCCTGACCGGCAACCTCGGCCGCTCGACGCAGGACCAGCTCCCGGTGATCGACATCATCGCCGAGCGGCTGCCGGTGACGCTGGAGCTGTCGCTGCTGGCCATGCTGGTCGCCATCGTCGTCGGTGTCGGGGCCGGCATCGCGGCCGCCGTCAGGCGCGGCCGGCTCGCCGACTACGTGGCCACCGGGTTCGGCCTGGCCGGCCTGTCGGTGCCGCACTTCTGGCTGGGCCTTGTCGGCATCCTGCTGTTCGCCGTCACCTGGCGGATCCTGCCCGCCTCCGGGTACGTCCCCTTCACCCAGGACCCCGCGCAGAACCTCCAGCGCATGATCCTGCCCGCCCTCGTGCTCGGCACCGGCTTCGCCGCCATCCTCATGCGCCAGACCCGTTCGGCCATGCTGGGCGCGCTGTCCGCCGACTACGTCAGGACGGCCAGGTCGAAGGGCCTGTCCGAGGCCAAGGTCGTAGGCGCGCACGCGCTGCGCAACAGCCTGACGACCGTCGTCACGGTGCTGGGCCTCCAGCTCGGCGCGCTGATCAGCGGCGCCGTGGTGACCGAGCAGATCTTCGTGATCCCCGGGTTCGGCAAGCTGACCGTGGACGCCGTGCTGACCAGGAACTACCCGGTCATCCAGGCCGTCGTGCTGATCACGGTCATCGGGTACGTGCTGGTCAACCTGCTGGTCGACATCGCCTACGCCTTCCTCAACCCCCGGATCAGGCTGTCAGGGGGCACCCGTGACTAAGCTCTGGCGCCGCTTCAGAAGGCGGCCGATGCCGATGGCCGGGCTGGTGCTCGTGGTCGCGTTCGTGCTGCTGGCCCTGATCGGCCCGCTGGTGACCGGCGACCCGGCCGCGCAGGACTATCTGGCCACGCTCGCGCCCCCGTCGGGCGCGCACCCGATGGGCACCGACGACCTGGGCCGCGACGCGTTCGCCAGGATCGCTCACGGCGCGCAGGTGTCCCTGCAGGCCGGAGTGCTCTCGACGCTGCTGGCGATGGTCGTGGGCATCCCGATCGGCCTGGTGGCCGGGTTCTACCGGCGCTGGCTCGACCCCGTGGTGATGCGACTGGTGGACGTGACGCTGGCGTTCCCGTTCCTGGTCTTCGCGGTGGGCCTGGCGGCGATCATCGGACCCTCGCTGAAGGGCGTGGTGTTCGCGCTGGGCTTCTCACAGCTGCCCGCCATCATCAGGATCACCCGCGGCGAGGTGCTGTCGGTCAGGGAGATGGACTACGTGGACGCGGCCATCGCCGACGGCGCCGGAGACGGGCACCTCATCTTCCGTTACGTGCTGCCGAACTGCCTCAACCCGCTCATCGTGCAGGCCACCGTGGCGATCCCGGGGGCGATCATCGGCGAGGCCACGCTGTCGTTCCTGGGGCTCGGCGTGCAGCCGCCCACGCCCTCGTGGGGCGTGATGCTGACGACCGCGCAGCAGTACCTGAGCGACGCCCCCTGGCTGGCCATCTGGCCCGGGCTGATGATCGCGCTGGCCACGCTCGGCTTCAACCTGCTCGGTGACGGGCTGCGTGACGTTCTGGACCCGAGGAGCGCCCGATGAGCCTGCTGGAGATCACGAACCTCACCGTCGGCTTCGACACCGAGGACGGCCTGGTGCAGGCGGTCAGGGATATCTCGCTCACGCTGGACGAGGGCGAGATCCTGGCGCTGTGCGGCGAGTCGGGCTGCGGCAAGTCGGTCACCGCGATGTCGGTGCCCCGGCTGCTGCCGCCCGACACGACCAGGCTGTCCGGCTCGGTCAAGCTGGACGGGCGCGAGCTCACCACACTCCCCGAGCGGGACCTGCGGCAGGTACGCGGCAAGGACGTCTCGGTCGTCTTCCAGGAGCCGATGACCTCGCTGAACCCGTCGTTCACCGTCGGATACCAGATCACCGAGGTGCTGCGCAGGCACGAGCGCCTCTCCCGCCAGGCGGCCGCCGGCCGGGCCGTCGAGCTGCTGGAGCTGGTCGGGATCCCGGCGCCCCTGCGCCGCATGAAGGAGTACCCGCACCAGCTCTCCGGCGGCATGCGCCAGCGCGTGATGATCGCGATCGCGGTGGCCTGCTCACCGCGGGTGCTGATCGCCGACGAGCCCACCACGGCGCTCGACGTGACGATCCAGGCAGGTGTGCTGGACGTGTTCCGCGACCTGCGCGACCGGCTCGGCACGGCGATCATCCTCATCACGCACGACCTCGGAGTGGTGGCCGACATCGCCGACCGCGCCGTGGTCATGTACGCGGGCCGCGCCGTCGAGCAGGCCCCGGTGACCGAGTTGTTCGCGGACCCGCGCCACCCGTACACGCTGGGGCTGATGAACGCGCTCCCGTCCGCGGCCGTCAACGGGCGGCTGGCCGAGATCCCCGGCATGGTGCCCTCGCCGCTGACGGACCCCGACGAGTGCGCGTTCCAGGCCCGCTGCCCGCGCGCCCAGGACGACTGCCGCGCGGCCAGACCCCCGCTCGAACAGCACGCGGACGGCCATCTGGCGGCCTGTTTCCACCCGGGAGGCAAGCGATGATCCTGCGCATCGACAACCTGGTCAAGCACTACGGCCAGGTACGCGCCGTGGACGGGCTGTCGCTGGAGATCGGCCAGGGCGAGGTGCTCGGGCTGGTCGGCGAGTCGGGCAGCGGCAAGTCCACGGTCGGCAAGTGCGTGCTGCGGCTCACCGAACCCACCTCGGGCACGATCGAGCTGGACGGCCGCGACATCACCCACCTGTCGCGGCGGGCCATGCGCCCGCTGCGCAGGGACGTGCACATGGTCTTCCAGGACCCCTTCTCCTCGCTCAACCCGCGCTTCACGATCGGCCAGATCGTCGCCGAGCCGCTGCTCAGGCATAAGGTGGCCGGCCGGCGCGAGGTGTCGGAGCGGGTTTCGGCCATGCTGGAGAAGGTGGGGCTGCGGCAGGAGATGCGTTCCCGGTACCCGCACGAGCTGTCCGGCGGGCAGCGGCAGCGGGTGGGGCTGGCCAGGGCGCTGATCCTGGAGCCCAAGCTGGTCGTGGCCGACGAGCCGGTGTCGGCGCTGGACGTGTCGGTGCAGGCGTCGGTGCTCAACCTGATGACCGATCTGCAGCGGGACATGGGGTTCTCGTGCCTGTTCATCACGCATGACCTGTCGGTGGTGGAGTTCCTGGCCGACCGGGTCGCCGTCATGTACCTGGGCAGGATCGTGGAGTCGGGCCCGACGGCCGAGATCTTCGCCGGGCCGCGGCACCCGTACACGCAGGCTCTGCTGTCGGCGGCCCCGGTGGCCGACCCGGTCAGGCAGCGGGAGCGGCGCAGGATCGTGCTCGGCGGTGACGTGCCGAGCCCGGTCGACCCGCCCGCCGGGTGCCGGTTCCACACGCGGTGTCCGCTGGCGTACGACGCCTGCCGTACCGAGGAGCCGCCCTTGAGCGATCCTCGCGGGAACGGCCATCCGGCCGCGTGCCATCTTGTAACGGCGGACCGCCTCCCTGATGCGGCCGCGAATCTTTAGAAGGAGAGATCTTGTTCACCACCAGGCCCGAGCTGTCGGGTGACTTCGGCATGGTCGCCAGTACGCACTGGCTGGCCTCCGCCACCGGCATGGGCGTGCTGGAACGCGGCGGGAACGCCTTCGACGCGGCGGTCGCCGCCGGGTTCGTGCTCCAGATCGTCGAGCCGCACCTGAACGGCCCCGGCGGCGAGGTGCCGATCCTGCTGTGGAGCGAGGGCGAGCAGAAGGTGTCCACGGTGTGCGGGCAGGGCGTGGCGCCCGCCGCGGCCACCATCGAGCGCTTCCGCGAGCTGGGCCTGGACATCGTGCCCGGCACGGGGCTCCTCGCGGCCACCGTGCCGGGGGCCTTCGGCGGCTGGATGCTCATGCTGGAGCGCTGGGGCACCTGGTCGCTGGCCGACGTGCTGGCGCCGGCGATCCACTACGCCGAGCACGGCGTGCCGGTGCTGGAGCGCATCTCGGCCACGATCGAGTCCGTCCAAGGATTGTTCAACAATGACTGGCCGACGTCGGCGGCGACCTGGCTGCCCGGCGGGAACGTCCCCCCGCCCGGGTCGAAGCTGGCCAACCCGGTGCTGGCCGCCACCTACCGGCGGCTGGTCGCCGAGGCCGAGTCCGCGTCGAGCACCCGTGAGGGCCAGCTCGCCGCCGCCAGGAGAGCCTGGTACGAGGGGTTCGTCGCCGAGGCGATCACCGAGTTCAGCGCGAAGACCGCCTGGCTGGACAGCTCCGGCGACGTGCACGGCGGGCTGCTCACCGGCGACGACCTGGCCGGCTGGTCCGCCACCGTCGAGGAGCCTCTCGGGTTCGACTACCACGGGCACACGGTCTACAAGACGGGGCCGTGGGGACAGGGGCCGGTGTTCCTGCAGCAGCTCGCCCTGCTGCGGGGCTTCGACCTCGACGCGATGGGCCACCTCAGCGCCGACTACGTGCACACGGTGACCGAGGCCGCCAAGCTCGCCTTCGCCGACCGCGAGGCCTGGTACGGCGACAACCTCGACGTTCCGGTGTCCGACCTGCTCAGCGAGGCGTACAACGCCGAGCGCCGCACGCTGATCGGCGCCGAGGCCAGCCTCGAGCTGCGGCCCGGCGCGCCCGGCGGCCGCGCGCCCCGGCTGCCCGACTTCCCCGCGCCCGGCACGGCGAGCGCCGCGCCCGGCATCTCGGGCGCCCGCTCCCCGCAGGGCGTCGGCGAGCCGACCGTGGCCCGCGACGGCACGGTGAAGGGCGACACCTGCCACCTCGACGTCGTGGACCGGCACGGCAACATGGTCTCCGCCACCCCCAGCGGCGGCTGGCTGCAGAGCTCCCCCACGATCCCCGAGCTCGGCTTCTGCCTGGGCACGAGGGCGCAGATGTTCTGGCTGCAGGACGGCCTGCCGGCCTCGCTGCGTCCGGGGACGCGCCCGCGCACCACGCTCTCGCCGTCGTTCGCGCTCAAGGACGGCAGGCCGTGGCTGGCGTTCGGCACCCCAGGCGGCGACCAGCAGGACCAGTGGAGCGTGAACTTCTTCCTCGCCGTCGTCCACGGCCGCCTCAACCTGCAGGAGGCCATCGACGCGCCCATGTTCCACTCCGAGCACTTCCCCAGCTCGTTCTTCCCGCGCGGCTCCCGCCCCGGCGTGCTGCACGTCGAGGACCGGGTGGACGCGGGCGTGCTCGCGGAGCTGCGGCGGCGCGGCCACGAGGTCGAGGCACAGGGCTCGTGGACGCTGGGCAGGCTCAGCGCGGTCGCCCGTGACGGCGCCTTCCTCAAGGCCGCCGCCAACCCGCGCGGCGCCCAGGGCTACGCAGTCGGCCGATGACCGATCTGCTCTTCCTGCTGGGCGCCGGTCTGCTGGCCGGTGTGGTGAACGCGCTGGCGGGTGGCGGGACGCTCATCTCGTTCCCCGCGCTGCTGGCGCTCGGCTACCCGAGCCTGACCGCGTCCGTGACCAACGCGGTGGCGCTGTGGCCCGGCTACCTGGGCGGCGTGCTCGGCTACCGGGCCGAGCTGCGCGGCCAGCGGCGCAGGGCGACGGCGCTGTCGATCACGACCGTGCTGGGCGCGGTCGTGGGCAGCGCCCTGCTCCTGCTCACGCCGGGCAGGCTGTTCGAGTCGCTGGTGCCGTGGCTGGTGGCCTTCGCCAGCCTGGCGCTGCTGGCCCAGCCGTGGCTGCGCAAGCGCTTCGGCGGCGAGGCCGGCGGGCCGCCCAGCAAGATGGTGTACGCGGGAGTCTTCCTGGGCGGCTGCTACGGCGCCTACTTCAACGGCGGCATGGGCGTGCTGCTGCTGACCGTGCTCGGCATGTTCCTGCACGACAACCTGCATCGCGTCAACGCCGTGCGGGCCACGCTGTCGCTGGTGATCAGCACGGTGTCGGTCGTGGCGTTCTCCCTGTTCGGGCCCGTGCAGTGGCAGGCCGTGGCGGTGGTCGCGCCGGCCAGCCTGGCGGGCGGGTTCCTGGGCACGCGCGTGGCCAGGCTCATGTCGGCCAAGGTCCTGCGCGGCGTCGTCGTCGCGTTCGGCCTGGGCGTGGCCGTGGCGCTGGCCCTGCACTAGGAGCCCGGGTTTCAGGCGACGGTGGCCTCGATGAGGTCGTCCACCACGTCGGCCAGGTCGTTGCCCCTGGCGTGCACCCGGCGCTGGCGCATGGCTCCCGAGCCCTTCGCCAGCAGCCGGTCCAGCCCGTCCTGGACGAACGCCAGGTCGCCCGCCTCCGCCAGCGCCGGCCGTACGTGCTCCAGGAGGCGGCGCGCCATCACCGGCGCGGGCACGAGCGTGCCGTGCCGCACGTCCATGCTGTCACCCATCAGCCCGTCGCGGGCGGCGCGCCAGTAGGCGGCGCGCAGCACCTCCGACGGGACGGGTAATCCGCGGTCGCCCCGCCGCACCGCGGCCAGCGCGGTCACGACCAGCGCGCGCACGAGCCCGATCAGCGTGAGGCTGTCGCTCACGTCGAGCGGCACGTCTGCCACCCTGATCTCGACCGTGGGCAGCCTGGGCGACGGCCGGGCGTCCCAGTAGACCGTCTTGGGGTCGAGCAGCGCGCCCGACTCCGTGAGCGCGCGCAGGGCCAGCTCGTAGTCGCCGAACGACGGGAAGTACGGTGGTGCGCCGGACACCGGCCAGCGGCCCCAGCTGATCACCCGCCAGGACGCGTAGCCCGTGTCGCGGCCCGCGAAGAACGGCGAGTTGGCGGCCAGCGCGATCAGCGTGGGCAGCCAGGGACGCAGGTGGTTGCCGACGTAGACGGCCTGCTCCTGGTCGGGCACGTCCACGTGCACGTGCAGGGCGCAGATGCAGATCTCGTCCTGGAGCGCCCGGTAGAGCACCCTGCCCTGCAGGTAGCGGACGTCGTCGGTGAGCGGGGGCGACATGACGTTCCCCAGTACGGGGATGCCGCTGGCGACCACGGCGAGCCCGCACGAGCGGGCCGCCGCGGCCACTTCCTTGCGCACGGTACGCAGTTGCGAGCCCAGCTCGCAGAGGTCGGCGGAGGGCGGCGTGCGAGCCTCCACCTGGAACCTGGTGATTTCGTACACCACGTCGAGCACATCCGTCGCCGCGGCCAGGACCTCGGCCGCTCGGGGAGCCACGTGGCGGGTGCGGGGATCGACGACGAGGTATTCCTCTTCGATCCCGATCAACGGAACCATGCCCACACCTCGCTGGGGGAGTCCAGAACTCCGGAATGAGGTTGTGCCCGTCCCCCAGCCTCGGGAAAACCCGTTCGGCAAACGGTTGTCAGACGGGGCCGTAAAGGGCGTGGGGAAATCCCGTGGACATGGCCCAGTAACGGTCGCCGTACGACCAGTGCCACCACTCCGTGGGGTAGTTGACCAGGCCCGTCGGCTCCAGGGCGGCGGCGAGGACCTTGCGGTGATTACGGGCCTCGGCGGAGATGTTGGGGGCTGCCGTGTAGCAGGCGCCGTCGCTCTGCTCCGGGTTGTCGTTGACCTGGGTGCCCATCTCGTACTCGACGCCGTCGGGGTCGCACAGCGTCAGGTCCACGGCGGCGCCGGCGGTGTGGGGGGCGACCTCGACTGGGGACACATACCGACTTGCCGCGATATATGACTCGTCGGGGGAAATTTCGGGGAAGGTGCGCTGGAGCTCCGCCCGGTACCCGTCGAAGATGCTGCGCTGCGTCTCGATGGGCCGGTAGCCCTCGACGATCAGCAGGTGGAAGCCGTCGGGCAGCAGGCGCTCGGCCTGCTGCAAGCGGTCGAGCAGGCCCGAGCGCAGGTGCGCGTACGCGCCCCGGTCGTCCGCCATGCGCCCGTCCACGCGCAGCCGCCCGCGCACGTCGGCCAGCGGCTCGCCGCACTCCCGCACGGGGATCCCGGTCACGCGGGGGTCGGAGATCAGGACGACATCGTTGGGGGACTGCCACATGGGCAGAAATTCTCACACAGTGTCGGAGAAGACCTGCTCCCGGGCCTGCTCCAGCGCCGCCACCAGCGCACCGCGCAGCACCGGGTTGCCCGCGACCCCGGTCGTGACCACGGTGGGCCGGCTCAGGCACACGCGGGCCACCGCCTCCTGCACCTTGGCGGCGAGCCGCGCGCCTCCCGCCCTGCCGATCTCGCCGCTGAGCACGATCAGGCCGGGATCGAGCACGACGGTCACCGCCGCCACGCCCACGGCCAGCCGCCCCGCCACCTCGTCCAGGTAGGCGTCGTCGCCGTCGCGCACCAGGTCGGGCACCGAGTCACCGGTGATGCCGTGCCGCTCGGCCAGCTCACGCAGCGCGGCGTGGCCCACCAGGCGCTGGAACGAGCCGGACTGGGGCTCCGAGACGTCGGACGGCAGCGGCTCGCCGGGGACCGGCAGCCAGCCGATCTCGCCCGCTCCCCCGCCGATGCCCCGGTGCAGCCGGCCGCCCAGCATGACGCCGAGGCCCTGGCCGACACCGGCCCAGATCACCACGAAGTCGTCGTGGCCGGCGGCCGCCCCGTACGTGTGCTCGGCGAGCGCGACCAGGTTGACGTCGTTCTCGATGGTGACCGAGGTGCAGAGCGTCTGACGCAGGCTGGCCAGCACGCCGACGTGCCAGTCCGGCAGGTCGTACGACCAGCGCACGTCGCCGGAGGCCGGGTCGACCACGCCCCGCGTGCCGATGACGAACGCGCGCAAGCGCGACAGGCTGACGTTCGCCGTGTCGCAGGCGCGCTGCACGGCCTCGTGGACCGCCTTGACCGGGTCGCGGCTGTCGAAGGGGTTGAGCGTGATCTCGACGACCACCCTGCCGGTGATGTCCGCCACAGCGACCTTGAGGCTGTCGGGCAGGACCTCGAGCCCGGCGACGTACGCGCTAGAGGGCACGACGGCGTACACGGCGGCGTGCGGCCCCCTGCCGCCGGCGCGCTCCCCCGCCACCTCCACCAGCCCCCGCTCCTCCAGGCGGGCGAGCAGCTGGCCCGCGGTCACCTTGGAGAGCCCGGTCCGTTCCCCCAGCTCGGCCCGGGTGAGCGGGCCGTCCACCAGGAGCAGTTCGAGCGCCGCGCGATCGTTCAGCCTGCGCAGCAGCCGGGGGACCCCCGGGCTTCGACTCATTGGCGCGCCTCTCTCGTCACGAATGGCTAACGAGCGTTTCTTTTAAGAAAGTTTCTTGTTAGTTTAGCAGCGTTGTTCGACATTGACGATCAGCCTGGTGCGGACCGTGGGCCGGCACCCGGGAAGGGAGAACCCTGTGAGGATCGCGAAGATCACAGCCGCTACGGTCAGCACGGCCGCGCTGGCCCTGGGTCTGGCCGCCTGTGGCTCGAGCGAGGCCCCCTCGTCCTCACCCAGCGCCGCCGCACCCGCCAGCAGCGGCCCCAAGTACGCCGGCAAGACGTTGACGTTCTGGCGCCTCGGGGACACCAACCCCGCCGCCCAGAAGTACACCGACGAGCTGACCGCCGAGTTCGAGAAGCAGACCGGCGCCAAGGTGAACGTGGAGTGGATCCCGTGGCCGCAGGTCAACGACAAGTTCACGGCCGCGGCGGCCGGCGGCACCGGCCCTGACGTGACCGAGATCGGCAACGACCAGGTCCCGCTGTGGCAGAGCCAGGAGGCCCTGGAGCCGATCACCGACATCGTCTCGGCCGGCGACCAGGCCCAGATCCCCAAGAACCTGATGGGCCTCGAGACCATCGACGGCGAGACGTACGCCGTGCCGTGGGGCGGCGGCAGCCGGGCGGTGCTCTACCGGGCCGACTGGTTCAAGGAGCTCAAGATCGAGATCCCCAAGACCTGGGACGAGCTCGTGGCCGCGGCCAAGAAGATCCAGGCCAAGAAGGGCAAGGACGTCGACGGCTTCGCCTTCAACGGCGGCTCCGACGCCAACCACCTGCTGGGCGCCCTGGCCTGGACCGCCGGCGGCGACTACGCCGTCAAGGAGGGCGACAAGTGGGTCGGCAAGCTCACCGATCCGGGCTTCAAGGAGGGCTTCGCCCAGTACACCGGCCTGGTGACCGACGGCCTGTCCGGCAAGTCGCGGCTCAACCAGAACACCACCGAGATCCGCACCCGCTTCGCCAACAACAAGGTCGGCATGTACCTCACCGCGTCGTGGGACCTGCCGGGGATCGCGGAGGACAGCAAGGGCAAGCTCAAGGGCGACAAGCTGGCCTTCTTCCCGCTCCCGTCCAAGGCGGGCGGCGAGGCGCAGTCCTTCCTCGGCGGCAACGACATCGCCGTGTGGGGCAGCGCGAAGGAGAAGGAGGCGGCCAAGGACTTCGTGAAGCTGGCCTCGGACAAGCAGTGGGGCGTGAAGTACGCCACCGACGGCGGCCTGCTCCCCGTCTACCCCGAAGCCCTGGCGGCCCTGTCCAGCGACCCGGCGCAGGCGCCGTTCGCCGCCGCCTTCGCCAAGGCCAAGGCCTTCCCCGCCGACCCGCAGTGGACGGAGGCCAACGAGACCAAGGCGGTGCTGCAGAACGCGGCCCGCAAGGTCATCGAGGGCAAGGCGAGCGCGGATGACGCGCTGGCCGCGGCCAACAAGGAACTCGAAGACATCCTCAACGCCTCCTGAAACCTATGACGAACACGTCAACGCTCGCCCGGGGCGGAGGCAACACCTCCCCCCCGGGACAGCGCCGCTCACACCGTCCACCGCGAGCCGGCGGGCTGCCCGCCTGGTCGATCCCCTACGTCCTGCTGATCCCGGGACTGCTGGTCATCGGGGCGCTGCTGCTGTGGCCGCTGATCCAGATGGTGATCATCTCCTTCCAGAAGGTGGGCCTCGTCCAGATCTCGGGCAAGAAGCCGGCCACCTGGGTCGGCCTCGAGAACTTCACCAAGATCTTCGAGAACGACATCTTCTGGTCCTCGCTGCGCAACACGGTGGTGTTCGCGGTGATCGCGGTGCCGCTCACGCTGATCCTCGGCACCGCCGTCGGCATCCTGCTGCACCGGCTCGGCAAGAAGATGTCGCTCTTCGTCATCATCGGCATCATGTTCGCCTGGGCGGTCCCGCCGGTGGCGCAGGGCGTCATCTGGCGCTGGCTGTTCGACGCCGAGAGAGGCATCGTCAACTGGGCGCTCAACCTGCTGCCCGACCAGCTCTCCAACGCCCTGTTCGGCCGGGCCGACTGGACCGGTCAGCCGTGGCTCAACGACGCCTGGTCCATCTACATGGTGCTGATCATCTGCGTGGTCTGGGCGGGCTTCCCGTTCATCGCGGTCTCGGTGCTGGCCGGACTCAAGGGCATCCCGGCCGAGCTGTACGAGGCGGCCAAGGTGGACGGCTCGGGACCGTGGCGCACGTTCAGGAAGATCACTTTCCCGCTGCTGAAGCCGGTGTTCGCGGTGCTGACCGTGCTCTCGATCATCTGGGACTTCAAGGTCTTCGCCCAGCTCTACGTGCTGGCCGGAACCACCAACCGGGAGGCCTACAACCTGTCGATGTACGCGGTGACCGAGGCGTTCAAGGCCCCGCCGAAGATGGGATCGGGCGCGGCCATCGCGGTGGTGCTGACCGTGATCCTGCTCATCGTCACCGCGGCCTACATCCGCCAGATGTTCAAGCAGGAGGAGCTGTGATGAGCCCGCTGGCCCGCAGGCGCCTGGGCAAGGTCGCGCTCAACGCGGCAGGCGTGCTGGTCTTCCTGGGAGCGATCTTCCCCGTCTACTTCATGGTCTCCACCGGCTTCAAGGCGAACGACCAGATCTTCACCACCGAATTCATCCCGTTCCCCACGCACTTCACCTTCGAGCACATCGCGCGGGTACTCACCGACGGCGTGGCCGGGCACTCGATCTGGCTCTACATGCGCAACAGCGCCATCGTCGCGCTCGGGACGGTCCTGATCGGCGCGGTCTTCGCGCTGCTGTCGGCCACCGCCGTGGCCCGGTTCCGGTTCAAGGGACGCACGCCGTTCCTGGCCCTGCTGCTCGTCGCGCAGATGATCCCGTCCGAGGCGCTGCTCATCCCGCTGTTCCTCGGCGTCAAGCGGCTGGGCCTCTATGACCAGTTGCTCGGTCTGATCGTGACGCAGGTCGCGTTGACGCTGCCGTTCGGGATCTGGATGCTGCGCACGTTCGTCGCCGCCGTGCCCAAGTCGCTGGAGGAGGCGGCCTGGATCGACGGCGCGAGCCGGCTCACCACCTTCTGGAAGGTGCTCTTCCCGCTGGTGGCCCCGGGTCTGGTCGCGACCAGCATCTTCTCGTTCATCACCGCGTGGAACGAGTTGATCATGGCGCTGTACCTGATCAATGACCCGACGAAATACACGATGCCCGTCGCGCTGCAGTACTTCTTCGGGCAGAAGGGCACCGACTGGGGCGCCATCATGGCCAGCTCCACGATGATGACCATCCCGGTCGTCATCTTCTTCCTGCTCGTACAGCGCCGCATGGTCTCCGGCCTGGTCGCCGGGGCCGTGAAGGGCTGACATCCGCTGGTCGGACGCTTGTTCGACCCTGCCCGTCTTCGGGCCTGAAATCCGATGAGGAGCCATGAGTCAGAGTGATCGGGGGCTGCGCCGTCTCGCGGCCGGCACACTGCTCGTATCCTTCCAGGGCACGACGGCGCCCGAATGGGTGCTGCGCGAGCTGGAGCACGGCCTGGGCGGCGTCACGCTCTTCGGCTTCAACGTGGCCGAGCCCGGCCAGGTACGCGAGCTGACCACCGCGCTGCGGGGAGCGGGTGAGCCCGTCATCTCGCTGGACGAGGAGGGCGGCGACGTGACGCGGCTGGCGTACCACGTCGGCAGCCCGTACCCGGGCAACGCGGCGCTCGGGGCGGTGGACGACGTCGAGCTGACCCGCCGCGTCTACCGCGCGATCGGCTCGGAGCTGGCCGCCTGCGGCATCAACCTGGACATGGCGCCCAGCGCCGACGTCAACACCGAGGCCGACAACCCGGTGATCGGCACCCGCTCGTTCGGTGCCGACGCTGAGCTGGTCGCCAGGCACACGGTGGCGGCCGTACAGGGCCTGCAGTCGGTGAACGTGGCCGCCTGCGTCAAGCACTTCCCCGGCCACGGCGCGACGCGGGTGGACTCGCACCTGGCGATCCCGGTCGTGGACGTGAGCATCGACGTGCTGCGCGAGCGCGAGCTCGCCCCGTTCCGCGCGGCCATCGGCGCGGGGACGAGGTCGCTGATGACCGCGCACGTCGCGGTGCCGGCGGTGACGGGCGACACGCCCGCCACGCTGTCCGGTGCCGCGCTCACCGGGCTCCTCAGGGGCGAGCTCGGCTACGACGGCGTGGTCGTGACCGACGCGCTGGACATGCACGCCATCACCAGGAGCGTGGGGCTGGCCGGCGGCGCCGTGCTGACGCTGGCGGCCGGGGCCGACCTGCTCTGCCTGGGACCGGTGCCCACGTACGACGACGTCCAGGCCATCATCGCGGAGATCGTCTCCGCGGTCCGCGAGGGCCGCCTGTCGCCGGACCGGCTGGAGGAGGCGGCGGCGCGGGTCGCGGCGCTCCGGGCCTGGGCCGCGGCGCCCGCGCCCGTCGCGGCCGAGCAGAACGGGGTCGGCCTGCACGCCGCGCGCCGCGCCGTGCGGCTCACCGGAGAGACGGAGCCCCTGGTCGAGCCCCTGGTGATCGAGGTGGACACCCCGCCGACGATCGCCGTGGGCGACGTGCCATGGGGCGTGGGCCCGTGGCTGCCGGACGCCGAGATCGTCCGGATCGAGCCCGCGGCCGCCGACGTCCCTGCCCTGCTGGCCACGGCCGCGAACCGGTCGCTGGTCGTCGTGGTCAAGGACGCGCACCGCCATCAGGCGAGCCAGGACCTGGTCTCCGCGCTGGTGGCGGCCCGCCCCGACGCGACGGTGATCGAGATGGGGCTGCCGGTGTGGCGGCCAGGCAGCGCCGCCTACATCGCCACGTACGGGGCGGCCAGGGCCAACGCCCAGGCCGCCGTCGAGCTCCTCACCGCCTAGCCGGCGCCTATGTCAGCCACAGGCCGAGATCGTGGGTCTTCACCGCCACCAGGACGGCGAGCAGGACGAACATCGCGCCCATCGCGGCAAGGTGATATTTGCGCGGCAGATACGCCAGAGCGAGCGCGGTTCCGCCACCCACGATCAGGCCGCCCAGATGTCCCTCCCAGGAGCTGAACCCGGCCGAGACGACCAGCCAGATCAGGAAGAAGACGATGAGCCGGCCACCCCCGAGCGGGTCGTGGCCCAGCCGCCGGCTGAAGACGAAGTACGCCGCCCCCAGCCCGAAGATCGCTCCTGAGGCGCCGACCGCGGCCGTGTCGGGCGAGATGAGGTACTCGAAGACCGAGCCGCCCACGGCCGCCAGCAGGTAGAGCCCGGCGTAGCGCAGTCTGCCCAGCATCTCCTCGACCGTCCGGCCCAGGGTCCACAGCCAGTACAGGTTGAAGACGATGTGCAGGATGCCGAAGCCGCCCTCGGTGGGCTGGAGGTGCAGGAAGTTGGCGGTGACGAGCCGGTACCACTCACCGGCCGCCACACCCACGGGCTCCAGACCCGTGTCGCTGTCGTAGACGTAGAACCGGCCGTCCACGTCGCGCAGCCCGATGCCCAGGCCGTCCAGCCGGTCCACGATCGAGGGCATGGCGATTTCCGCGGCGTAGGCCAGCACGATGACGGCGATCAGGACGTAGGTCACCACGGGGACGGCGGACACCTTGCCGCCGAAGACGGTCCTGGCCTGCCGTACCGACTTGTTGCCCTCGCGTACGCACTCGACGCACTGGTGGCCCACGGCCGCGTCCCTCATGCAGTCGGGGCAGATGTAGCGGTCGCAGCGGGTGCAGCGGACATAGGTCTCGCTCTTGGGGTGCCGGTAGCAGGTCGGCACCCCGGCAATCTGCTCTTCCATGTCACTCCACACCTTCGGGGGGGTCGGGCTCGCAGGGTCAGGGGGCGAGCAGTTCCTCGCGGGCCTGGTCGAGAGCCGCCAGCACGGCGCCGCGCAGCACCGGGTTGCCGTGGGTCACCTTCGTGGTGACGACCTGGGGGCGCACCGGGCAGATGCGGGCCACGGCCTCCTCCACCCGGGACGTGAGCGCCGGGCCGCCCGCGTGGCCCACCTCGCCGGCCAGCACCACCAGCCCGGGGTCGAGGATCACGCACACGGCGGCGACGCCCAGGGCGAGGCGGTTGGCGATCTCGTCGAGCAGCGGCTCGCCTGCGGCGCCCGCGGCCATCGCGACCTTGACGCACTCACCCGCGCTGCCGGCCGCGAAGCCGTACGTCTGGGCCAGCTCGGCCACCGCCTCGGCGCTGACCAGCGACTGCAGGCCGCCCGCCAGCGACGGCAGCCGGCCTGGCTCGGTGCGGATGTCCTCGGGCAGCGGCACGCCGGGCACCGGTAGGTAGCCGATCTCGCCCGCGCTGCCGGAGCGCCCGCGGTGCAGCTTGCCGCCGAGCATGATGGCCAGGCCGAGGCCGCGGCTCGACCACAGCAGCACGAAGTCGTCGAGCCCCTTGGCCGCCCCGTCGGCGCGCTCGGCGATGGCGGCGAGGTTGACGTCGTTCTCGATGGTCACCTCGCGCCGCAGGTCGCCCGCGAGGGCCTCGTGGATGCCCTCGTGCCAGCCGGGCAGGTCGAACGAGAAGCGCACGTCGCCGCTGCGCGGGTCCACCACGCCCGGCGTGCCGATCACGACGCCGCGCAGCTTGGCCAGGCTGATCTTGGCGCTGCGGCAGGCCTTGACGATCGCGCCGTGGACCACGGAGACCGGGTCGTCGTGGCCGTCCGGATCGATCGTGACCTCGGCGACCGTGTTGCCGTGGATGTCGGCGACCGCCGTGGAGATCAGCTCGGGCCCGACCTCGAGGCCCGCCACGTACGCGCTGGAGGGGATCACCGAGTAGAGGGCCGCGTTGGGCCCGCGGCCGCCCGCCTGCGCGCCGACCACCTCGACCAGGCCCCGCTCCTCCAGCCTGGCCAGCGTCTGCGAGGCCGTGACCTTGGACAGACCGGTCAGATCGCCGATCTGACCGCGTGTCATGGGGCCGGTGGCGAGCAGCAGCTCCAGCGCGGCCCGGTCGTTGATCTCCCTGAGCAATCTGGGCACACCAGGGCGTCGCTCCACGCTGAATCCTCCGGGCGCCGATCGGGCCGTCTAATCAGAAAGGTTGTTGGAAGTTTAGCGCTCTCACCATCGGGTGCATCCGGATCTTGTGCCCGTTCTGACGAACTTGCACCTAACCAGTGTTGACCAGGGGGGATAATCGAGAACATGCGCCTTTCCGCTCGTGTCGACTACGCCCTCCGTGCCGCCGCCGAACTCGCTGCAGCAGGTGCAGGCCCGACTACAGTGGGCGAACTCGCCAAGGAACAGGACATGCCGCCCAAGTACCTGGAGAACATCCTGCTGCAGATGCGCCGGGCCGGGCTCGTGCGCGGGCAGCGTGGGCCGGAGGGCGGTTACGTGCTGGCCAGGCCCGCCAACGACATCTCGCTGGCCGATGTGATCAGGGCCGTGGACGGTCCGCTGGCCAACGTGCGCGGCGAGCGGCCGGAGCACGTCGGCTACCGGGGCCCCGCCGAGTCGTTGCAGCAGGTGTGGATCGCGCTGCGGGCCACCGAGCGATCCATCCTGGAGGAGGTCACGCTCGACCACGTCGCCACGGGGGCGCTGCCCGAGCGCGTCCGCCAGCTCGCCGCCGACCCCGCCGCCTGGGACTGACCACGGCTCCGCGGTCGCGTTCCTAGACTGGAAGGATGCCCGAAGGAGACGCCGTCCACCGCACGGCTACCCGCCTCCGAGGCGCGCTCGACGGGCGCGTGCTCACCAGGTCGGACTTCCGCGTGCCCAGGCACGCCACCGCCGACCTCGCGGGCCGCGCGGTCATCACCACGCTCTCCAGGGGCAAGCACCTGCTCACCCGCGTCGAGGGCGACCTGACCGTGCACACCCACCTGCGCATGGACGGGAGCTGGCGGGTCATGGAGGCGGGACGCCGGACCGCGCCGGGCGACCAGGTCAGGCTGATCCTGGCCAATCAGCAGTGGCAGGCGGTGGGGATCAGGCTGGGCATGGTGGATCTCGTCAGGACAGGCGACGAGGGGCGACTGGTCGGCCATCTGGGGCCGGATCTGCTCGGCCCGGACTGGGACCCGGACGAGGCCGTGCGAAGGCTGCGAGGGGCACCCGGCAGGACCATCGGGGAGGCGCTGCTCGATCAGCGCAACCTGGCGGGGATCGGCACGATCTATCGCGCCGAGACCCTGTTCCTGCGCGGAATCTGGCCGTGGAAGAAGGTCGGGGAGATCGAGGATCTCACCGGGCTCGTGTCACTGGCCCAGCGGCTGCTGGACGCCAACAAGAGCCATGCGGGCACGGTGACCACAGGTGATCGCCGCCCGGCGTTCCAGACGTGGGTCTACGGCAGAGCGGGGAAGCCCTGTCGCCGATGCGGCACCCGCATCAGCCGCGGGGAGATGGGAGCGCAGCCACAGGAGCGGCTGATCCTGTGGTGTGCGGGCTGCCAGCCGAGCTAGGCAGCCACCATGTCCTTGACTTCGGGGAACACGGAGTCGGAGATCGACCCGGGAACCGTCTCGGTAAGGGGCAGCCGTTCGTGATCGGGCACGTCGGCCAGCACAGGGGCAGCCTGGAGCTCCGCCAGCGCGAACTGGTCGGAAACCTCACGCAGCACCTGCGAAAGGGGCACCTCGAGTGCGCCGCAAATGGACGCCAGCAACTCGGACGAGGCCTCCTTCTGGCCGCGCTCCACCTCGGACAGGTAGCCGAGCGAGACACGTGCCTGGGTGGACACCTCGCGTAGCGTGCGTCCCTGCCGCACCCTCAACCGCCTCAGCACGTCGCCGAGCAGCTGACGCAGCAGAATCATCTGTCGCTCCCTCCCCGGCGCGGACTTCACCACGCCCCGCGCGATCGCTTCGTGCCGCACATTGGTCTTCTTAGCTTCGTACATACTCCTCGCCGTCATCATCGGGCGACGCCGCCCCTGGACCGCCAGTCGCGACTCATCAGGCCCGCCTGCCGGGCGCTCGGTGCTTGCAGTTGGCTCACGGACCTCACTCACAGCTCCACCGTACCCGTATCCACCGACACCGCGTCAGACCGTCCATCGCATGTTCGCTCGGGACGTAACACGGTAATCACCCGGAATGTTCCCCTATGTTCGGCTTAAGCACACCTGACAGTAGATCTACTGCCTCGTCCACCGTCTCTACCCTGATACGTTCGCGTGATCCCGTCAGGCTCAATTCGCGGCCCCAAATTGTCCCGCCAGGCCCGCAGACCGCCGCGTACACGGTGCCGACCGGCTTGCCGTCCTGTGGCTCCGGCCCGGCCACCCCCGTCACGGCCAGCCCGTACGTGGCCCCGCACAGCCGCGCGACCCCCGCCGCCATGGCCGCGGCCACGTCGGGATGCACGGCCCCCTCACGCCGCAGCAGCTCGTCCGGCACCCCCAGCAGCTCGTGCTTGAGATCGGTGGCGTACGAGATCACCCCGCCCCTGAACGCCTTGGACGAGCCCGACACGGCCGTGATCGCGGCGCCGATGAGCCCTCCGGTCAGCGACTCGGCCACGGCCACCGTGGCGGACCGGCCCACCAGCATGCTCAGAACCTCGGCCACATCCGCCATCGATCACTCCCCGCGCGCCTGCTTCGCGACCTTGCGTAGTTTGACGGCCCTGACGAGATAGTCGACGCCGGTGCCCACGGTGATGACCAGCGCCGCCCCCATCACCACCCACCGGACGGGCCCCGGCACCCACGGCAGGAGATAGAGCACGATCGCGGCGATCTGCAGCACGGTCTTGATCTTGCCGCCGTAGCTGGCCGGGATGACGGCGTGCCGCAGCAGCACGAACCTGAGCACCGTGATGCCGATCTCCCTGCCGAGTATCGAGATGGTCACCCACCAGGGCAGCTCGTTCAGTATCGACAGGCTCACCAGCGCGGCGCCGGTGAGCGCCTTGTCGGCGATCGGGTCGGCGATCTTGCCGAAGTCGGTGATGAGGCCGTAACGCCTGGCCAGCTCCCCGTCGAGGTGGTCGGTGATCGAAGCCACCGCGAAGACCCCGAGCGCGGTCACCCGCCAGCCCATGCCCGGCAGGAAGAGGCAGACGACGAAGAAGGGGACGAGCGCCAACCGGAGGACCGTGAGGACGTTGGCGATGTTCCACGGGCTCACCACCCGGCGCTCGTCCCTTTTCATGGACTTGCCTTGATGCGCGCGATCAGGTCGACGCCCTCGGCGTCGACCACGACTGCGCGCACGATCTGCCCCCTGACCAGGCCGATGCCCTGCACCGTCACGGAGCCGTCGACCTCGGGGCCCTGGTGCGCGGCCCTGCCTTCGTAGCCCCCGTCACCCAGGTCGTCGTCGATCAGCACGTCGACCTCGGTGCCTATGCGCTCCTCCGCGCGCTGGGCGGTCAGCTCCTCGGCCAGCTCGGTGAGCACGCGCACGCGCTCGTCGATGACCTCCTGGTCCAGCTTGCCCGGCAGGCCGGCCGCCTCCGTGCCGTCCTCGTCGGAGTAGCCGAACACGCCGATCACGTCGAGCCTGGCCGCCTCCAGGAAGCCGACCAGCTCGCCGAACTCCTCCTCGGTCTCTCCGGGGAAGCCCACGATGAAGTTGGAGCGCACGCCGGCCTCTGGGGCGCGCTCGCGGACGGTCTGGAGCAGCCCCAGGAAGCGCTCCGGGTCGCCGAAGCGGCGCATCCGGCGCAGGACGCCGCCGCTGGCGTGCTGGAAGGACAGGTCGAAGTAGGGGGCGACGCCGTCGGTGCCGGCGAGCACGTCGATCAGCCCGGGACGCAGCTCGGCGGGCTGCAGGTAGCTGACCCGCACCCGGTCGATGCCCTCGACCGCGGCGAGCTGGGGCAGCAGCTTCTCCAGCGCCCGCAGGTCGCCCAGGTCCTTGCCGTAGGAGGTGGAGTTCTCGCTGACCAGGACGAGCTCGCGCACGCCCCTGTGGGCCAGCCAGTCGGCCTCCGCCAGCAGCTCGTCGGGCCTGCGCGAGACGTACGAGCCGCGGAAGGCCGGGATGGCGCAGAACGTGCAGCGCCTGTCGCAGCCGGAGGCCAGCTTGAGCGAGGCCACCGGGCTCTCGTCGAGCCGCTTGCGCAGCACGCGCGGCCCGCTCGCGGGCGCCATGCCCTCGGGCAGGTCGCCGTGGCCTGGGATGTTGGTCTTGGGCGCGCTGGCACGATCCACCGGCGAGATGGGCAGCAAGGTACGGCGGTCGCGTGGCGTGTGCGGCGTGAGCGACCGCCCGGCGAGCACGTCGTCGAGGCGCTCGCCGATCTCGGTGTAGTCGTCGAAGGAGATGACCGCGCCGGCCTCGGGCAGCGCGTCGGCCAGCTCCTTGCCGTAGCGCTCGGCCATGCAGCCCGCGGCCACGACCTTCGCGCCCGAGTCGGCGGCGGCCAGCAGCGTGTCGATGGAGTCTTTCTTGGCCGAGTCGATGAAGCCACACGTGTTGACGACGACGACATCGGGGTCGTCGTCGCCCAGCTGCCAACCGGCAGCCTCAAGTCGCGCGGCCAGCTCCTCGGAGTCGACCTCGTTACGGGCGCAGCCCAGGGTGATCAGCGATGCGGTTCGGCGGGATGACATGGTGAACACTACGGTATCGGGAGTTGGCCACCACCCGATGCACGGGCTCCCGCCATGCGCCTACCGCGAGGGCGGCTTGGCCGCCCCGAACGAGCGCCGCACGATCTCTCCCTTGCCCCCGAGTCGTCCCACCTTCTTGCCGTTGACCTGCAGAGACACCGCCGACGCGTCGGCCAGGAGCAGGTTCACCTGATCTTCGGCCTGCCACGTGGAGGTCTCTCCCTCCTTCATCGTCCCGGCGAACAGCTTGCGCCCCTTGGCGTCATGAGCCTGGACGTACGACGTCCGCTTCGCCTTGATCGTGATCGTGACGATGCCCTTCCTCGCCCTCTCCGACGCGGGCTTGGGCCTCTCGACGACCGGCATGTTCGGCGGGACGCTGGGGCGGGCCGAAGCCGCCTGCACGTCGGCCGTACGCACCTGGTCGCTCGCGCCGCCCAGCACCCGCATCAGGCCGAAGACGATCACGATCGCCAGCGCCACCCCCAGCGCCATCGACCAGTTGGGCCCCCGCCGCTCCGGCACGTGGATCTTGCGGTCGGCCTGGAACACGGCCGAGGCCGCCACCGGCCTGGGCGCCCCGCCGTGCTGCTGGTCGTACAGGTGGACGGTGGCCTCAGGGTCGAGCCCCACGGCCTTGGCCACGGCCTTGATGTGCCCCCTGGTGTAGAAGTCTCCGCCGCACTGGCTGTCGTCATCCTGCTCGAGGCCATGGATGATCGCTTCACGAATCCTGGTGGCCGCGCTGACCTGCTCGACCGTCAGCCCAGCCGACCGCCTCGCCGCCGCCAGCATGGCTCCGATGCTCTGCTCCTGCACAGCGAACGCCTCCCCCACGGCACCCACCACATTTCGTAGTGGCTTACATTCAACCAGTTACTACCCCGCAGGGATGCATTGGGGTCATTCGCCACGCAGGTCGGCCAGCAAACCAGGCAGATCATCCGGTTTGACCATGACCTCCCGCGCCTTGGAGCCCTCGCTCGGACCGACCACGTTCCGGCTCTCCAGCAGGTCCATCAGCCGCCCCGCCTTCGCGAACCCGACCCGCAGCTTGCGCTGGAGCATCGAGGTCGAGCCGAACTGGGTGGTCACGATCAGCTCGGCGGCCTGGATCAGCAGGTCGAGGTCGTCGCCGATGTCCTCGTCGATCTCCCGCTTGACCGGCGCGGCGGCGACGTCCTCCCGGTACTCGACCTGCATCTGCGTCTTGCAGTGGCCGACGATCTCGGCGATCTCCTTCTCGGAGACGAACGCGTTCTGGATGCGGATGGGCTTGCTCGCGCCCATCGGCAGGAACAGCGCGTCGCCCTGCCCGACCAGCTTGTCGGCGCCCGGTTGGTCGAGGATGACCCGCGAGTCGGTGAGGCTCGACACGGCGAACGCGAGCCTGGACGGCACGTTGGCCTTGATCAGGCCGGTCACCACGTCGACCGACGGCCGCTGGGTGGCGATCACGAGGTGGATGCCCGCCGCACGGGCGAGCTGCGTGATGCGCACGATCGAGTCCTCGACGTCGCGCGGGGCCACCATCATCAGGTCGGCCAGCTCGTCCACGATCACCAGCAGGTACGGGTACGGCTGGTAGACGCGCTCGCTGCCGGGCGGCGGCTGCAGCTTGCCCGCCCGCACGGCCTTGTTGAACTCGTCGACGTGCCGGAACCCCGACGCGGCCAGGTCGTCGTAGCGCCGGTCCATCTCGCCCACGACCCATTCGAGGGCCTCGGCGGCCTTCTTCGGGTTGGTGATGATCGGCGTGATCAGGTGGGGAATGCCCTCGTACACGCTGAGCTCGACCCGCTTGGGGTCCACCAGCACCATGCGCACCTCGTCGGGCGTGGCCCGCATCAGGATGCTGGTGATCAGCCCGTTCACGCAGACCGACTTACCGGCGCCGGTGGCGCCCGCGATGAGCAGGTGGGGCATCTTGGCGAGGTTCGCGACGATGGTGCGGCCCTCGACGTCCTTGCCGAGGCCGACGATCATGGGGTGGTGGTCGGCCTGCGCCACCTGGGAGCGCAGCACGTCGCCCAGGGACACCAGGTCCTTGTCGGCGTTCGGGATCTCCACCCCGATCGCCGACTTGCCAGGAATGGGCGACAAAATCCGGACATCGGCGGACTTGACGGCGTACGCGATGTTCTTGGTGAGCGCCGTGACCTTCTCCACCTTGACCGCGGGCCCCAGCTCGATCTCGTACCGGGTCACGGTCGGCCCCCGGGTGAACCCGATCACCTGCGCGTCGATGGTGAACTGCTCGAGCACGCTGGTCAGCGCGTTCACCACGGTGGTGTTGGCCTTGGTCTGCGGCTTCGGCGCCGTGCCCTGCTTGAGGAACTGCAGGTCAGGCAGGCTGTACGGCCCCGCCTGCGGCGACAGCACGAGCTGCTCCACCTTGCGCGGCGCGGGCGTCGGCAGCGGCGGCTCCGGCCTCCTGTCGGCCTCGGGGGCGGGCGCCTCCTCCTCGTCCGTCAGCCCCGGCACGATCTCGGGCGAGTGGTCGGGTCGCTTGTCGTCCGCGATAACGGGGGTGTCGTACGGCTTGACCGTGTCCGCCCGCTCTTCGGGAGACTTCTTGGCCGCCCTGGCCCGCTTCTTGCCCGGCTCCCGCGGCGCGGGCTCGGCGTGCCGCTCGAACAGCATGTGCCTGAGCTCGGCGAGCCGCTCCGGGATCCGGTGCACGGGGGTGGCGGTGATCACCAGCACGCCGAACCCGGACAGGAGCAGCAGCAGCGGGATCGTGATCCACGGCGGCAGGATGCTCATCGGCGGCGCCGACACGATGAACCCGATCATGCCGCCGGCCGCCGATATCTTGTCCATGCCCTGGCCCTCGCCGGCCGGGTAGGGGGTGCCGTTGGCGACGTGGATGACGCCCAGCACGCCGACGAGCAGCGCGGCCCATCCGATCACCATGCGGCCGGTGTCGGCGTTCTGGTCGGGGTGGCGCAGGTAGCGCCAGGCCAGCAGGCCGAGCAGCAGCGGCAGCGCCCAGGCCAGCGAGCCGAAGACGCCGTGCACGGTCGCGTTCACCACGCTGGAGACGGCCCCGTCGGCGTTGCGCCACGTCATGGCCGCCAGCACGATCGCGCCCGCGAGCACGGTCAGGCCCACCCCGTCGCGCCGGTGCACGGGATCCAGCTCGCGCGCGTTCTTGCCCAGCGCGCGAGCCGTGCTGCCGATGCCGTTGGCGAGCAGCATCCACAGCCCGACGATCAGCTTGCCGATCATTGTGAAGACCCAGCTGATCGGGTCCTGGTGGGTCATCGAAGGCTTGCGTCCTGAGGCCGCCCTTGAGCGCCCCGCCGACGAGGCCCCGCGCTTCGCGGGCGTCGAGCGGGACGAGGTCGACCGCTTCGCCGGCCCCTTCGATGCGCTTTTCGGCGTACGGGTGGCCATGATGCCAAAGGTACGTCGGAGACACCGCGGAACGCGCGTAGGCACGCCGTACGGGGGCTCCAGCTCCGCAACAGGAGGTATCGACGGCAACGGTCTGCCACTCTGAGAGTGACCGAACTAACACATCGAGTGATGTACTAGGACGCAGAGTGGACACGACCAGGGTGTCGAGCACCGCTTTCGACGGGACCCCCCATGCCCCGGCACATGCGCGCAGGTTCGTCCGCCAGGTGCTCGGCGAATGGCATCTGACCCATCTGGCCGAGGACGCCGTCCTCCTGACCAGCGAACTCGTCACGAACGCCGTCGTGCACGCGGGCACCGGCATCGAGCTGACCTGCCGCCTGGACGTGGACGCCGACCCCGCGAAGCTGGAGATCGAGGTCGACGACCACCACCCGACGCGGAAGATCCTGGAGGCCGAGCCCGCTCCCGACTCGACGCGCACCTCGGGGCGCGGCCTCGCGCTCGCGGGCATGCTGGCCGACGCCTGGGGCGTCACCTACACCAGGACCGCCAAGCGCGTCTGGGTGCGCATGGAGCTCGCCGACGGCTACGAGGCTCACGAGGCCACGCCGGCGCTGTCCCGTACCGCTCCCGTCGAGACGCTGCACGTGGGCGTCGTCGTCGCCGACCGCGACGGGCTGGTGCAGTCGTGGAACCCGGAGGCCGAGGAACTGCTCGGCTGGCGGGCCGACCAGGCGATCGGCCGGCCGCTGGAGAAGCTGGTGGACTGGCGGGGCCACGGGCCGTACGCGCTGTCGCTGGCCGACACGCTCGACCTGGGCCGCTGGCGGGGGGAGGCACGCATGCGGCACAGCGACGGCAGCCTCCTGCCCGTCTACGTCTCCCACCTGCGTACGAAGGGGCAGAGATGCTCGATCTGGATGGTGGTGGCGCGTGAGCACGGCTATCTGCTGACGCCGCCGCTGCGCCGGGAGGCCGGGCGGCGCATCATGGACCTGCTCGACCAGGACATGCCGTTCGCGGAGCTGCTCGACACGATCGCCCAGATCGTGCAGATGTCCAGCGGCGGCGACGCCGCGTACGTGCTGCTGGCCGCGGACGGCGGCAACAGGTTCGGCGTGGCAGCGGGGGCGGGCGCGACGGCGGGGCTGGTGGGGGTGCTGGCCCCCGGCGTCTTCGGCGCGGAGCGCAGGACGCCCACGATGATCGAGGATCTCCTCGCCGTGGACGTCGAGCTGGCCCAGCAGCTGAACGCCAGGTCGCTGGCGTGCGCGCCGCTCCTCGTGAACGGCGAGCCGGCCGGCTACATCGTGGTGACGGCCGGGCAGCCGGGCCGCTTCGACGACGAGCTCACGGTCAGCCTCCAGCACATCGCCGGCCAGGTGGCCGGTCCGGTGCAGCGCGAGCGGCTGGCCGAGCAGGACCGCGCGCACCGGGGGCGGCTGTCGTTCCTGGCCGAGGCGGGCGAACTGCTGGCGGGCGTGCACGACGACGAGCTGATCGCGGCGCTGACCGCGCAGCTCGTCGTGCCCAAGATCGCCACCTGGGCCGCCGTCTACCTGACCGACCTGGCGGGCATGACCAGGCTCTCGCACGTCTGGCACAGCGAGGAGCGCCACAACTCCGGCCTGCGCAAGTCGCTGCCCGCCATCCCGCGCACCGCCCTCGACGAGGTGAGCTGGCCGGTGGGGCCGGAGACCGTGCTGTCGTTCCCGCTGGCCACCCAGGGCAGGTCGTACGGCGCGCTGGTGATCGGCCGCACCGAGCCGACGCTGCCGCTGGAGGTGGCCGACCTGCTGGCGGACCTGTGCCGCCTGGTGGCGCTCAACCTGCACACCGCCATGCTCTACGCCAGGCAGGCCACCACCTCGCGGGTGCTGCAGCGCAGCCTGCTGCCCATGCGGGTGGCGCCGATGCCGGGCCTGGAGTCCGCGGTCGTCTACGAGCCCGCCGGCGAGGGCACGGACGTCGGGGGCGACTTCTACGACCTGTTCACGGTGGCCGACCACTGGTGCTTCGCGCTGGGCGACGTGTGCGGCTGCGGCCCGGAGGCGGCCGCGGTCACGGGGCTGGCCCGCCACGCCGTACGCCTGCTGGCCAAGGAGCACTACACGGTGGCCGACATCTTCGACCGGCTCAACCACGCGCTGCTGGAGGAGGGCGAGGAGGGCAGGTTCCTCAGCCTGCTGTGCGGCGAGCTGACCCCGCTCCCCCAGGGCGGCGCGCTCTGCACGATCGCCTCGGCCGGCCATCCGCCTCCGCTCCTGCTGCGGCCGGACGGCAGGGTCGAGGCGATGGCGACCCCGCAGCTGCTGCTGGGCATCGAGGCCGGCGCCAGGTTCTACATCGAGACGTTCGAGCTGGCGCCGGAGGAGGTGCTGCTGTGCGTCACCGACGGGGTGACCGAGCGGCGCAACGGCGACCGGCTGCTCGACGACGGCGACGGGCTGGCCGCGCTGCTGTCCGGCTGCAGGGGGCTGAGCGCCCACGCCGTGGCCGAACGCGTGCGGCACGCGGTCGACACGTTCGCCGAGGAGCCGTCGCAGGACGACGTGGCCCTGATGGTGATCAAGGCCTCCGCCGCCCTGCATCCCCTCAGGACGTGAACGTGTAGGCCGTGGTCGAGGTGCGGCGCTCGCCCGGCCTCAGCACGGTGGAGGGGAACTGCGGCTGGTTGGGCGAGTCGGGGAAGTGCTGGGTCTCCAGGCACAGCCCGGCGAAGGGCCCGTACGGCGTCGCGACCCCGTCGAGCATGCTGCCCGTGTAGAACTGCACGCCCGGCTCGGTCGTCGTGACCTCCATGGTCAGGCCGCCGGCCGTCACCGTGCAGCCGTCACCGCTGAGCACGTAGCAGTGGTCGTACTGGCCGTCGTACCGCTCGGCCACGGCGTGCGGCTCGGTGAAGTCGAACGGCGTGCCCTTGACCGGCGCGAGCTCCCCCGTGGGGATCTTGTGCTCGTCCACCGGCAGGTAGTGGTCGGCGGCCAGCCGCACGACGTGGTCCCGTACGTCGCCTTCGCCCTTGAGGTTGAAGTAGGAGTGGTTGGTCAGGTTGACCACGGTCGGAGCGTCGGCCTCCATGGCGTAGTCGATGCGGAGCGCGTCGTCCTCGAGCGTGTACGTGACCCAGGCCGTCAGCGTGCCCGGGTAGCCCTCGTCGCCGTCGGGGCTGACCAGCTTCAGCGTGACCGAGGCGTCGGTGCGTTCCTCGATGGACCACACCCTCTTGTCGAAGCCCTCGATGCCGCCGTGCAGGCTGGCGGCGCCGTTGTTGAGCGGGAGTTCGTACTCGACGCCGTCCAGGGTGAAGCGGCCGTTCGCGATGCGGTTGCCGTACCGGCCGACGACCGCGCCGAAGTAGCGGCTGCGGGTCTGGTAGTCCTCCAGCGTGTCGAGGCCGAGCACGACGTTGCGGCCCGACACCTCCAGCGAGCGCACGATGGCGCCGTACGTGAGGACCTCGGCGCGCAGCCGTCCCGACGACAGCTCCACCTGTTCGACGCTCTCCCCCGACGGCAGCGTTCCGAAGATCATGTTTGGGCCCTTCCCGTGGACTCGCGGACAATGAGGGCGGTGTCGAGGGTCACTGTCGCGCCCTCGCCCCCCGACTGGAGCAGCAGGTCGACGGCCATCCTCCCGGCGGCCACGGCCGGCATGGCCACGGTGGTCAGCTTGGGCCGGTTGAGCCGCCCCGGAAGGATGTCGTCGAACCCGATGACGCTTATCTTCTCTGGTACCCCTATCTCCATCGCCGACAGCCCCTCGATGAGGCCGAGCGCGACGAGGTCGTTGTACGCGAGCACCGCGGTCGCCCCGCAGGCCGCCACGTCCGCGGCCACCGACAGGCCGCCCGCCTCCGTGGGCTGGTTGGGTCCGAAGAAGACGAGGTCGAGCCCGGGTGCCTCGGCGGCGGCGCCCTGCATCTCGTTGCTGGTCCACGAGCCGATGGGACCCGACACGAGCGCGATCCTGCGGTGGCCGAGCCCGGCCAGGTGCTCCAGCGCGAGCTTGGCGCCCTGGGCGACGTTCATCAGCACGGCGGGCATGCCCTTGATGCGCCGGTTGATCACCACGAACGGCACGTCCTCCGCCAGGCGCTCGATCATCTTGTTCGACAGGCGGGGGCTGCAGAGCAGGACGCCGTCCACCTGCTTGGTGAACGTCCTGATCAGCTCCTCCTCCACCCGCGGGTCCTCGTCGGTGTCGGCCACGAACACGTGGTAGTCCCGGCCCCTGGCCTGCGCCTGGGCGGCCTTGATGAGCGGCGGGAAGAACGGGTTGGCGATGTCGGCCACGATCAGGCCCATGTTGAACGTGCGCCCGGTGGTGAGCGCCCTGGCCGCGCGGTTGGGGCGGTAGCCGAGGTCGTCGGCGGCGGCCAGCACGCGGCTCCTGGTGGCAGGATTGACCAGATGTGGCGCGGAGAAGGTGCGGGACACAGTGGACACGTGCACGCCGCAGGCGCGTGCCACGTCCTTGATCGTCGCCGCCATCGCCGTCCTCCCTTGCAAACGGTTGCCAGACTAAACCTTGACCTTCATGCCTATGGTCGTCAAGGTTCTTGCAACCGGTTGCCTTAGCGGCCTCGGAAAATTCGAGGGCTCCAAGAGGGCGCGGGGCGGTGTTACCAGCGCTCGCCCAGTTCGTTGAGGGTGAACACGCCTCCGGCGCGGTCGTGGAGCGGCTCCGAGAGGTCCGGTTCGCCCTGCTCGGCGATGAGCGCCGCGGCCATGGGCTCGGAGGAGTCGCGGGAGACGTACCCGATGGACTTGGCCTCCTCCAGCGACCACCACCGCCGCGCGTTGTCCGAGACGCCCCAGACCACGTGATACCCGGGCGCGGTCAGCGCCGCCTCGATCAAGCGGGTCAGGTCGTCGGCCGAGATCCAGGTGGCCAGGCCGCGCGTGTCGCCGGGGGCCTCGTTGCAGGTGCCGAGCCGGACCACGGTCACGTTCATGCCGAACCGGTCGTGGTAGAGGCTCCCGAGCGCCTCCATGACGACCTTGCTCACTCCGTAAAAGGTGTCGGGCCGGGGAAAGGCGTAGTCGGGCAGCTCGGAGCCGTCGGCGGGGCGGGTCTGGAAGCCGGCCGCGTGGTGGCTGCCCATGAGCACCAGGTGCCGGACGCCTTCTTCGCGGGCGGCCTCAAGAAGCACTTGCGTCCCGTTGACGTTGGCCTGCACTATGTCGGCCCAGGGAGCCTCGCGGCTCTCGCCACCGAGATGGATCACCGCGTCCACGCCCTTCATCGCCTCGGCCACCTGGGCCGGGTCGGCGAGGTCGGCCGTGACCCACTCCTCACCGGGGCCCGGCTCCACCGGGTGGAGGTCGGAAAGCCGCAGCGTGCGGCCGTCGCGGGCGAGCCGTGGGCGGAGCAGCGTGCCGACTTTTCCCGCGGCTCCGGTCATAAGAATGCGCATGCATCCATGGTGTACACGATTCTGACCGAAATTCACATCCTTGAATATTGACCGTGAACCGTGCAGATAGTTACGTTCACAGGCACGAGTTCAAGTCCACGACTCATGTCCACGTATGTGAACGGGAGGCGGTCTGATGTCACGTCGTCTGCTGGGGGTGGCGATCACGGCGACCCTGGCCGTAACGCTGACAGGCTGCGGTTCCGGGGGATCAGGTTCAGACAACGCGCTGGAGATCTGGATCAGGCAGGCGCCCGATTCCGACTCCGCCAAGACGGCGGTGAAACTCGCCGACGCATTCACCAAGGCCAGCGGGGTGAAGACGAAAGTCGTCGCGCTATTCGACGACTTCGAGACCAAGCTGAACCAGCAGGCCGCCCAGAAGAAGCTGCCCGACATCGTCATCAACGACACCGCCCAGCTCGGCAACATGCACTCGCAGGGCTGGCTCCGCGAGGTCGACAAGGCCTCGCTCGCCGGCGGCGACAAGCTGTCCGACCGCGCCTGGCAGGCCGCGACGGGGGCGGACGGCAAGTTCTACGGCACCCCGTTCTCTGCCCAGGCGTTCGCGCTCATCGTACGGAAGGACTGGCGCGAGAAGGTCGGCATGGAGCCGCCCAAGAGCTGGGACGACCTGGCCAAGCTGGCTCAGGCGTTCACCCAGAAGGACCCCGACGGCAACGGCAAGGCCGACACGGCGGGCTTCGTCATTCCCGCGGGCACCAAGCGCGGCTACGCCTCCTGGTACGCCTCCTCCTTCATCTACGGCAACGGCGGCGACTTCATCAAGAGCACCGGCGGCGGCCACTTCCAGGCGACGGTCAACGACCCGAAGACGGTCGAGGCCGTCCAGTACCTGCAGGACCAGTTCTGCAAGGCCAAGACCGTCAACCCGGGCGCGGTCAGCAACGACACGACCGTCACGCACGAGGTCTTCGAGAAGGGCCAGGGCGGCATCTACCTGGTCGGCCCGTACGTGCTCGCGAGGTTCGTCAAGAGCATCGGCACCGACAAGATCGAGGTGCTGCCCCTGCCCAAGGGTCCGACCGGCGGCCCCGGCACGCTCGGCGAGGGCGAGAACGTCTACCTGATGGCGGGCTCCGACCAGCAGGACGCGCAGAAGAAGTTCGCCGAGTTCGCGATCTCCCCTGACGGCCAGAAGATCGGCATGAACAAGGACGCCAACGGCGCCATCGTCCGCCTGCCCGTCAACACCCAGGTCGACATGGCCGGCGAGCGGCAGGACCCGCGGTGGAAGGTGTTCCAGGACGCCTACGCCAACGCCGTCTACGCCCCGCCCGTCCCGAACTGGGCGCCGATCCGCCAGGACTCCGCCGACTCCATCAACGCGGTCTGGGCCGACTGCTCCGCCGACGTCAAGACGGCGATGGACCAGCTGAACACCAAGCTCACGCAGGAACTCCAGAGCCAGAAAGCGTCATGACCTCCACACTCACCCCGGCTCCCGGCCGCACGGCGACCCCCCATCGCCGCACCAAGCGGGTGCGGTGGCGGGGGCCGCTGATGGCCTGGCTGTTCCTGGCGCCCGCTCTCCTGCTGTTCCTGTACTTCAAGTTCATCCCGATGTTCGTGGGCCTGTGGAAGAGCTTCTTCAAGGTCCAGACGTTCCTCGGTGACGAGTGGCTCGGCCTCGAGAACTACAAGACGATCATCAGCGACGCGGACTTCGCCGCGGCCATCTGGCACAGCATCCTGCTGGCGCTGGGCACCACGATCGGCTCGCTCGTGCTGGGCCTCGGGTTCGCGCTGCTCATCGAGGGTCCCGCCCGTTATCTGTGGTTCGTACGGACTGCCGCCTTCCTGCCGGTGGTCACCACGATGGCGGCCGTGGCCGAGGTGTGGCGGATCATGTTCCACCCGGCCGACAGCGGGATGCTCAACACGATCATCGGCTGGGCCGGCATCGATCCCCAGCCGTGGCTGGCCAGCGAGCACTCCTCGCTCTGGTCGATCATGCTGATGAGCATCTGGCGCGGCACGCCGTACGACATGATGATCTTCCTGGCTGGGCTGGTCGGCGTCGACCGCACGCTCTACGAGGCGGCGGCCGTGGACGGCGCCTCGACCTGGCACCGGCTGCGGCACATCACGCTGCCCGCCCTGCGGCCGGTGTTCTGGATCCTGTTCACGCTGGCGGCCATCCGCGGGCTGCGGGTCTTCGTCGAGGTGTACGTCCTGACGAACGGCGGTCCGAACGGCTCGTCCGAGGTGCTGATGACGCTGATCTACAAGCTCGGGTTCCAGAAGAACGATCTGGGCGTGGCCTCGGCGGGCGGGATCGTGCTGTTCCTGGCCACGCTGGCGCTCACCCTGATCGCGCAGATGCTGCGCAGGAGGCAGGCGAGATGAGGTTCGACAGCGCTCTGGGGCTGGAGTCGCGCAAGGGCCCCGTGGCCGTTGCCGGAAAGGTCCTGATTTATGGCTTTATGGTGGTGGTTTTCACCGGGCCGCTGGTCGGACTGCTGGTGAGCGCGTTCAGCAAGACCCTGGACCCCACCTCCTTCTCCCTCTGGCCGGACGAGTTCACCCTGGAGAACTTCGTCCAGGCCAAGGAGAAGAACGTCTACCTCTATCTCCTGAACTCCTTCATCGTCGTGGGCTTCGGCCTGCTGCTGCAGATGCTCGTGAGCGTCTTCGCCGCGTACTCGCTGGCGCGCAAGAAGTTCCGCGGGATGACCGTCGTGCTGCTGCTCATGCTCACCACGATGATGCTGCCGGAGGAGATCATCGCGATCCCCCTCTCGCTCGTCCTGTCCGACATGCCGCTGCTGCACGTCAACCTCATCGGCACGTACGCGGGCATGATCCTGCCGGTCGGCGCCTGGGGCTTCTCCATCCTGGTCATGACCGAGTTCATGAAGGAGGTGCCGGTCGAGCTGGAGGAGGCGGCCCGCATCGACGGCGCGGGCGAGCTGCGCATCTTCGCCACCATCATCGTGCCGCTGTGCCGTCCGGCGCTCGGCGTGATCGGGGTCTTCGGCTTCACCATGATCTGGGACCAGTACCTGCTGCCCCTGATCGTCGCGCCGGAGTCGAGCATGTGGACGCTGCCCATCGCGCTGCGTTCGCTCCGCTCCGACGAGGAGGTGGGGATCGGCGTCCTGCTGGCGGCCTCGCTGCTGGCACTGCTGCCGTCGATCATCGCGTTCCTGGCCTTCCAGCGGCAGTTCATGCGAGGTCTGACAAGCGGCGCCATCAAGGGTTAAGCGTCCATGTATCTGGACGCTATCCAATATTCTGGATCTCCGAAGCCGCAGTCGAGATGGGATGAGTATGGAGCCTCAACTGGTCAAGTCCGCGGAGCGGACGGTACGCATCCTGGAGGCCCTGGCCGAGTCGCACAACCACCTGACGCTGTCGGAGCTCCAGCAGCGCACCGGCTTCCCGCGGAGCAGCCTGCACGCCCTCATGCGGACGCTGGTCGAGCTCAACTGGGTCGAAACCGACTCGGCGCGGTCGGCGTTCGGCATCGGGCCGCACGCCCTGCTGACCGGCACCGCGTACCTAGACAAGGACCCCGCACTGCCGTTCGCGCAGGAGACCCTGGAGGACCTGCGGGCGGAGATCGGGCAGACCGCCCACTTCGCCCGCAGGGACGGCGCGCACGTCCTCTACCTGGCCACCCGCGAGTCGCGCGAGGCCGATCACGTGATCCCCAGGGTGGGCCGGCGTCTGCCCGCCCACGTCACGGCGCTCGGGCAGGTGCTGCTCGCCCAGCTCACGGACGACGAGGTGGTGGCGCTGCTGCCCGAGCCGCTGGACGGACTGACCGAGCACTCCATCACCGATCTGAACAAGCTGACCGGCGAGCTCGACCAGGTCCGCACCCGGGGCTGGGCGTACGAACGCGAGCAGGGCACGCCCGGCCTGGCCTGCGTGGCCGTCGCGGTCGACTACCGCATCCCGGCCACTGACGCGATCAGCTGCGCCATGCCCGCGAGGCTCGGGCCCTCCGAGGTCGAGCGGATCACCGAGGCAGTGATCAAACACACCCGCAAGCTGGCTGCCACTCTCCGCAGGGAGGGCATCCGCTAGAAAGGACTGTCGATGCGGCTGGATGGTGTTCTCTTCTTTCCGGTGACCCCCTTCGACGCCGATGGCGACCTCGCCGAACCCGCTCTGGCCCGGCACGTCGCCGACGGGGTCGCGGCGGGGGCGGGAGGAGTGTTCACCGCGTGCGGCACCGGTGAGTTCAGCGCCCTCGACCTCGACGAATACACCCGCGTGGTGGCCGTCTCCGTGGCCTCCGCCGCGGGCCGCGTCCCCGTCCTCTCCGGCGCCGGCGGCCCGCTGCCCGCCGCCAAGGCCATCGCCCGCGCCGCCGCCGCGCAGGGCGCCGACGGGCTGCTCCTGATGCCTCCCTACCTGGTCAGCGGCCCTCCCGCGGGCCTGGTGCGCTACGTGCGCGAGGTGGCAGCCACCGTCGACCTGCCGGTCGTCATCTACCAGCGCGGCACCGCCCGCTTCTCACCCTCCGCCGTCGCCGAGCTGGCCGCGGTGCCCAACGTCGTCGGCTTCAAGGACGGGCTGGGGGACTTCGACCTGCTCCAGCGGATCATCCTGACCGTACGGCGCTCGACCCGGAAGGACTTCACCTTCTTCAACGGCCTGCCCACCGCCGAGCTGACCGTGCCCGCCTACCGAGGGCTCGGCGTGAGCCTGTACTCGAGCGCCGTGTTCGCGTTCGCGCCCGAGATCGCGCTGGCCTTCTACAAGGCGGTCACGGGTGGGGACGAGGTGCTGACGCAACGGCTGCTGACCGAGTTCTACCTGCCGCTGGTGGAGCTGCGGGATCTCGTGCCGGGGTACGCGGTCTCGCTGGTCAAGGCGGGGGTGCGGATGCGAGGGTTGGAGGTGGGAGGCGTACGGGCGCCGCTGGTGGACCCGGCGCCTGAGCACCTGGAGTCCCTGGAGCGGATCATTGCGAAAGGGCTGGACATCGCCGGGGCCTGACCCTCATTTCGGCAACTGGTTCCGCCCCGGGAGCTCAGCAGCCCCGGGGCGGACCCGTTCACGCCTCCAGACGGCCGACGCCCCCCGGGACGGACCCGTTCACGCCTCCAGACGGCCGTCCACCCTCCGCGGAATGGACAGCGGGTTGCCGTCCTTCAGCTCGTCGGGCAGCAGCGCCTGCGGCCAGTCCTGGTACGCCGTGGGCGCCAGCCACCGTTCGATCGCCGTGGCCCCGACCGACGTGGAGGTCGTGGTCGCGGCGGGCCAAGGACCACCGTGATGCATCGCCCAGCACACAGCCACTCCGGTCGGCCACCCGTTCCAGATGAGCCGGCCGGCCTTCCTGCCCAGCACCTCGGCGACCTCTCCGGCCTCATCCGGGTCAGTGCCGTGGACGGTCGCGGTCAGCGACCCTTCCAGGCGCTCAAGCACCGGCCGCAAGTCAGAAATTTCGCGATACGTCACCACGATCGACGCCGGGCCGAAGCACTCCTCGGCGATACGCGGCAGCTTCTCCTCGAACGTGTCGACATCGGCGGTGAACACCTTGGGCGTGACCGCCCAGCTGCCCTCGCCCGGCTTGCCCTCGGCCAGCAGCCGCAGCTCGCCCAGCCGCTCGACACCCCCGAGGTACCCGTCCCTGATCCGCTCGGCCAGCATGGGACCGCCGCTGGTGCCCTCGACCGCCTCGACGAGGGCGTCCCGCAGCTCGTCGCCCTCGGGCACGAACATGAGCCCGGGGTTCGTGCAGAACTGCCCGACGCCCAGCGTCAGCGACCCGGCGAACCCCGCGGCCACCTCCTTGGCCGGCGCGGACGGCAGCACGACGACGGGGTTGACGCTGCCCAGCTCACCGAAGAACGGGATCGGCACCTCGCGCTCGTCGATCAGCCGCTGGATGGCCTTGCCCCCGGCCACGGACCCCGTGAACCCGGCCGCGACCACCCCGGGGTGCTGCACCAGGTCGGCCCCGGCCTGCATGCCCTGCACCAGACCCAGCAGGTCGGGGTTGGGCAGCGCCTCGCGGACGATCTTCGCCACCCGCTCGGAGGTGTTCGGATGCCCGGGATGCGCCTTGACCACCACCGGACACCCCGCGGCCAGCGCGGATGCCGTGTCGCCTCCAGCCACCGAGAACGCGAACGGGAAGTTGCTGGCCGCGAAGACGGCGACCACACCCGGCAGCGCGCGCTTCATCCGCCGCACGTCGGGCCGGGGCGGAGCGAGGGAGGCATCGGCGTGATCGATGATGGCCTCGACATAACCGCCGTCCCTGAGGACCTGGGCGAAGAGCCGGAACTGCCCCGCCGTACGCGCGACCTCACCGCGCAGCCGTACCTCGCCGAGCGCGGTCTCCTGGTCGGCGAGCTGCCACAGCTCGTCCACGTGCGCGGCAAGCACGTCGGCGACGGCCTCGAGTGCGAGCGCCCGCTCAGCCGCCGGAGTCGCCCGCCAGGCCGTGCCGGCGGCGGCCGCGGCGGAAACGATCGTGTCGACCCCGGCGCTGTCGGTTTCGGACAGTGCGGCGCCAACGGTCTCGCCGGTCCTGGGGTCGTGTCCGTAGATCATCGAAAGGCCCTTCCGAGCTTGACACTTCTTCAGCTTGATTCTTACAGTTGCGGCAACTTGTCCACAAATCTGGCTATTGTTCACATATCTGGACGGCAGGCTAAATGATCATCAGGCAGATTGACGTCACTCCTGTAGCCTTCCGGGATCCGCCCCTTCTGAACGCCTCCGGTGTCCACGAACCGTGGGCCCTCCGCACCATTGTCGAGGTCGTCACGGACGAAGGTCTGACCGGGTTGGGTGAGACCTATGGGGACCTCGAGCATCTGGGCAAGGTGCGCGAGTGCGCGGAAGCCCTGATCGGCCTCGACGTCCACGCCACGAACACGATGTACGCCCGGATCAGCGCGATAGTCGGCGAAACGGTGGCCGACCTGCACGGATTGACGGGTGCCGCCACCAAGGAGAAGAGCGTCGACCGGGTCTTCTCCCCCTTTGAGGTGGCTTGCCTGGACATTCGCGGCAAGGCGGCCGGAGTGCCGGTGGCCGAGCTCTTGGGCGGTCGCGTCAGGGACGCGGTGCCGTACAGCGCGTACCTCTTCTACAAGTGGGCGGGTCACCCGGGCGAGGAGCCCGACCGGTTCGGCGCGGCCCTGGACGAAGCAGGTGTTGTCGAACAAGCGGCCCTCCTCATCAAGGAATACGGCTTCCAGTCCATCAAGCTCAAAGGCGGCGTCTTCCCCCCGGACCAGGAAATAGCCGCGACCCGCGCCCTCCACGAGGCCTTCCCCGGAGTCCCTCTCCGGCTGGACCCGAACGCCGCCTGGTCGGTCGAGACCTCGATCCGCGTGGGCCGGGAGCTGGAAGGGACCCTCCAGTACCTGGAGGACCCCACGTCCGGCATTCCCGGAATGGCGGAAGTAGCCGCCGCCGTACCCATGCCTCTCGCCACGAACATGTGCGTCGTCACCCATGAACACCTCCCTCCCGCCATCGCTTCCCGCGCGATCGGCGTGCTCCTCCTGGACCACCACTACTGGGGCGGACTCGTACGTTCCGCCCAGGTCGCCGCCCTCTGCGACACGTTCGGCCTGGCGCTGTCCATGCACTCCAACTCCCACCTCGGGATCAGCCTGGCCGCCATGACCCATCTGGCCGCCGCCACCCCCAACCTGACGTTCGCCTGCGACACGCACACGCCCTGGCAGGACGGACAGGACGTGGTCGCGCCCGGCGCCCTCCGCTTCGTGGACGGCGCCGTCCCTGTGCCCACCGCCCCGGGCCTCGGTGTCGAACTGGACCGCGACGCGCTGGCCGTCATGCACGAGCAGTACGAGAAGTGCGGGATCATCGCCCGCGACGACACGAGTTACATGCAACGCTTCGCACCCACCTTTTCCGCGAGGAGACCGCGCTGGTGAACGTGGCCTATGTCTATCCCTGGGACATCGTCGGCGACCCCTCCGCCCCCGACCGCCTGGCCGGCCTGGGCGTGGAGGCGGTAGCGCTGGCGGCGAGCTACCACTCCACGAGAGCCGCCACGCCCTACCACCCGTCCCACCGCGTGCTGGACGTCCCCTATCCGGCCTTCTACCTCCCGATCCGCCCGTCATCCTGGTCCCGACTCGTCCCTGCGGCCCCCACCTGGACCTCGGAGGACGCGTACCTCCAGGCCAGGGACGCGCTGAAGGCGGCAGGCCTCCAGGTGCACGCCTGGACCGTCCTCACCCACAACTCCCACCTGGGCGCCGCCAACCCTGACCTGGTCGTACGCAACGCCTTCGGCGACCCGTACCCGTACGCGCTCTGCCCGGCTCACGAGGACGTCCTCGATTACTGCGAGCGCCTGGTGCAGGAGATCCTCACGGTCGGCGAGCCGGACGGCCTCATCCTGGAAGCCTGCGGCCCGATGGGCTTCGGCCACCAGAGCGTGCACGAGAAGACCTCCGGCGCGGACTGGACCCCTGTCGACGCCGACCTGCTCTCACTCTGCTTCTGTACGGCCTGCGCCGACCGCTACCCCGAAACCACCAGAGACACGGTCCGCGCAGCCATCGACCGCCACCCGGCGCCCACCACGTCAACTGGCGCGACGGTCACGGGCGCCCAACCACTCACCATCGACGAAGCCCTCGGCCGGCTGACCGACGAGGTCCGCGCCATCCGCGTAGAACTGTCCGCCTCCCTACGCCATCGCCTGATCACCATTGCCCGAAGGACCGCGCCCAACGTCCCCATCACCCTGCACGCCAACCCGGACCCCTGGGCTGCAGGCGCCTTCGCCGCACTCCCGTCAGGCGAACCCGGCGCGGACGCACTGGTCGCCAACTGCTGGGGCGACCCCGCCACGGACGCGGCCCGCCTCGCCCACCTCAAGGACCTGTCCACCCCAGGCCAGCGGATAGGCGCCTACGTCCTGACTCTGCCACCCCGTCCAGCCGACGCCACGGTGCTGGCCGACCAACTCAGCACGTACGCCAAGGCAGGGGCAACGGAGTTCCACCTGTACCACGCCGGCCTGGCCTCTCCCCAACGCCTGGCCGCCCTCTCGGAAGCCCTCCGTCTTCACACCTCGTGATCTGGCCACCGGCGGATCAGACAGGTCCGTCGGCGCAACCACCGGCGGACCAGACACGTCCGTCGGTGCAACCAGCGCGCGGGCTTGGTGGCGTCGTCGCGCCAGATCTCCCGGGGCCGATGCTGCTTGAGGCCGTGCCAGCTGCCAGTGAGCAGCTTGACCAGGCATTTCGCCTCGGCAACCATCCACGGTCCACGCCCACGCCCACCAACGACCGACGACCCGACGACCCGACGACCGGCGACCGGCGACCGGCAACCGGCGATGAGGCTTCGCGGGTACTGCCTCGCCATTTCTGGCTGCACGGACCGCGTCAGTTATCTGGTGCTCTTGAGCGAAGTAGCAGGTCAACCGCTCGAAGGTCTGTAAGGCACGTCAGGCAAGGAGGCTGCTCGCGTTCGGTGTGCCGATGGATCGTCGAGAGGTCCCTGCCCGGCTGACGGTGCGCCGAGGGGACCCAGGGGGAACGTTCTGGCGGCCGGCCAGGTGCGCATCAACGCCACAGGCGCGGGCAACCACCTACGTGTACACCCCGGTCATACCGGTCGAAGCGACACCACCCACACCAGCGGCATCATCGCAAGACAACTCTCGGCCTGGTCGCCAACTGCGACCGTGACTTGGCCATGACACGGCGCGGACAAGATGGCGACACGGCTGGTCGACAGTGGATTGCGGTTGACAGGCGGGCGAGTTGCCGAGCGTGCTGCGAGACCCGGCGGCGTGTCACGCGTGTTGTCGATGGTGATCCCTGGCATCTCCGACGCCTCCGTGGCGTCCATCGGTGAGACGGCACGACAGGTCATCACGTGATCCGCCCGTGCGCCTTGTTGACCCCTTTTCGTCCCCTCGAAGGAGTTGTTGTCTTGAAGCGCATGTCCGTTGCCGCCGTGACCGCGGCAGCCCTGCTGCTGGCCACCGCCTCGCCCGCGACGGCCGCCAGCGCCGCTGGAGCCGCCGCGGTCGGCGACGCCCAGCAGGCCATGGAGAACCTCGCCAAGACGCCCGGCGTCGTGGGCGCCATCGGCGGCGCGTACGTGGACGGCAAGGCCGCCGGCCAGGGCACCGCCGGGTCGCGGCTGCTCAACGGCGAAGGCGGCACGATCCCGGCCGGCTCCCGCTTCTACATCGGCTCACAGACCAAGGCGATGGTGGCCACCGTGCTCCTCCAACTCGTCGAGAAGGGCAAGCTCGGCCTGGACGCCAAACTCGCTGACCTGCTGCCGGAGGTGGCCGCCGACGGGCTGGTGGAACGAGCCGACGAGATCACCGTCCAGCAACTGATCCAGCACACCTCCGGCATCCCGGACTGGTGGTCCCGGAGCGGCTCGACCGAACCGGCGTTCGACGTCTTCGACTTCACCACCTACTACCGGCCCATCGACATCGTGGCGCTGGCCG
>NZ_JBFANV010000016.1:0-165137 GCF_040674955.1 Nonomuraea sp. NPDC049695
GCCGCCTCCTCGTCGAGGACGTCGGCGACCGCGGCGAGCGCGGCCAGCGGGGTGCGCAGCTCGTGGGACACGTCGGCCACGAACCGGCGGGCGTCGGCCTCCATCTCGCGCAGCTGCTCGACGTGCCGTTCCAGCTCCGCGGCGGTGTTGTTGAACGTGCGCGCCACGTCGGCCAGCTCGTCGGAGCCGGTGACCGCGATCCTGGTCCGCAGCTCGCCCTCACCCAGCAGGCGCGCCGCCCGGCCGAGCTCGCGCACCGGGCCCAGCACGCCACGGGTGGCCAGCAACGCCAGCACGACCGCGAACGCCAGGCCCGCTCCGCCGGTGAGCCAGGCGAAGGTGGCGAGCCGGTCGATGCTGCGCTGTTCGGGCTGCAGGCTGTGCAGGACGTAGACCTCGATGCCGGACATCCGGGTCGTCCCGTCGCGCTCGGCGATCAGCACCGGCGCGCCGATGATCAGGTACGGCGCGCCCTGCCACAGCAGCACGCGCTGCCAGGCGACATTGCCGGCGGCCACCTTCCCCCGCAGCGCCGCTGGAATCGTCTCGGGACCCACGATCGGCGGGTAATCCGCCTGCCTGCGCAGCCCCGGCGAGTTCCCCGGCGGGCCGTCCGGCACCGGGTCGCCCGTCGAGTACGCCCCGCGGTAGAGGGCCATCGCGCGGAAGTTTCCATCGATCATCTTGTTGGCGATATCGCGGAGTTGGTCCGGGCCCGGCTCCGCGCTCCGCAACGGGAAGAGCCCCTCCAGCTGGCTCTTCGTTGCCTGCACCGCGGCATCCTGGGCTCGCTGCAGGATGTCGTTGCGTGCCGCGACGTAGATGGCGCCGGCCACCGTCGCCGCGGTGAGCACGCTCAGCAGCGCGAACGCGGACAGCAGCCGCGCGCGCAGCCCCAGGCTCGGCCGAGGTGCCACCAGCGGCTCACACCGGCCCGAACCCACGCACGGTCTGTACGTAGACGGGCGCCGCCGAGTCGTCCTCGATCTTCGCGCGCCACCGCTGCACACACGCGTCCACCAGCCGCGAGTCGCCGAAGTACCCGTGCTCCCACACCGACTCCAGCAGCTGCCGGCGGCTGTAGACCCGGCCCGGCGTCCCCGAGAGCTCGAGCACCCTGGGCTGCACCGGCTTGACCACGTAGTCGTCGGCACGCAGCCGGTCCAGCCCCTGCTCGCCGGACTCCACCGCGCGCACCCGGTGCCCATGCCGGCTCAGGGCCGACTCCAGGCCCTCCCGCACAGCCGGGTCATCCTCGATCAACAACACTCGCGACACGCCGCGGAGTTTCACCGTACGCTCCGTAACTCGCCCGCCGGCCAACCGAATCTACTGTCGGCCGGCAGTGTTCTCGCCACGTCAGCGCCGTGTCATGGTTGTGTCACGGTCCACCGGGGGCGGCGCAGCCGTCGAGAAACGGTGACATTCGGCGGACAACCCGGGCACATTCGGCGCCGATGTTGGTCGTCATGAACGAACCACGGACCATCCCCTCTCGGCCCCGAGACCGGCTGTTCGCCGCGGTCACGCTGGTACTCGCGGTGCTCTTGCTGCCCGCGGCGTTCGTCCGCCGTCCCGGCCGCGCCCGCGAGCTGGCCTGCCGCTGGGCGCTATGGTTGCGCTTCCCCGCCGAGGACCTCACCGGGCTCACCGACGGCGCCCTGGCGGCGTTCACCGCGGCGCGCACCGAGGCGCTGTGGCGTCACGGCCAGCTCATCGGTCTCACCTCGGGATACCGCGAGCCCCTCGTCCAGCAGCGGATGTTCGAGGAGGAGGTACGCCGCTCCGGCTCCCCGGCCGCGGCACGCATGCTCGTCCTGCCGCCGGCGGAATCCAGCCACGTCAAGGGCATCGCCCTGGACGTCCGCCCGCACGAGGGCGCGCGCTGGCTCGAGGAGCACGGCGCCCGCTACGACCTCTACCGCATGTACGACAACGAGTGGTGGCACTTCGAGTACCGCCCGGACTGCGGCGGCTCGCCACCACGGCGCCGGCCCCATCCCGGCGTGGGTTACGCGTGGTTCTGGCAGGACCGGAACCAGAGCCGGGCATGGGTGTAGCGCCCGTGCTGTCTCGACTTTCTCCCCGTACCTGGCTGCTCGCCGCCGCGGTGTGCGCCGTACTCGCCGCCGGGACCTCGCTGGTGTACGGCGGCGCGCGGGTCCAGCCGGCGTCGTGGCCGCAGGCCAGGCCCGAGCCGATCGCCCTGGGCCGGCCCCCGGCGCTGCCCTGGCCGTCGCACGGGCAGGCGGCGGTCGCGGTCGCCGGGCAGGCCGGCACTCTCCGTGTGTACGGCAAGCAGCGCCCGGTCCCGATCGCGAGCGTCACCAAGGTGATGACCGCGCTGGTGATCCTCCGCGACCACCCGCCCGGCGGGCCGTCCATCCGGGTGGACCGGCAGGCCGCGATCGAGTCGGGCAACCGGGACGAGTCCACGGTGGCGATCACCGAGGGCCAGAGCTTCACCGAGCGCCAGCTGCTGGAGCTGATGCTGATCCCCTCGGGGAACAACGCGGCCCGCCTGCTGGCCCGCTGGGACGCGGGCTCGGAGGAGGCCTTCGTCGGCAGGATGAACACGACCGCCGCCAAACTGGGCATGAAGAACACCACCTACACCGGGGCGAGCGGGTACGAACCCACTACGGTCTCCACGGCGGTGGACCAGCTCAAGCTGGCCAGGCAGGCCATGAAGGACCCGGTGCTGCGCGACATCGTCGCCACCGCCAGGACCACGATCCCAGGTGTCAAGGGCGAGATCGTCAACAGCAACAAGCTGCTCGCGCTGCCCGGGGTGGTCGGTCTGAAGACAGGCACCAGCACTCCGGCGGGCGGGGCGCTGTTGTGGGCCGCCCATCCCACCTCCGGCGACCGCGACCGGCTGATCCTCGGGGTGGTGCTGCGCCAGGGCGAGCCGGGCGACGCGCTGGAGGACAGGAAGAAGGCCGCGTTCGTCGCGAGCCGGAGACTGATCGTGGCGGCTCAGCGATCCGGCTGGGCGAAGACCCGCTGAGCGGTCAGGACGGCTGGACCTCGTCGAAGAGGGCGAGCACTTCGACGGGGTCCGGGCTCACGAGGCGTTCCAGACCAGCCGCCGTGATCTTCGCCCACTTGGCCGCCCTGCTCGCCCCCGGCGACCCGGTTGACCGCCGAGGCGGTCGCCAGGCGGCGCAGGCTCAGGTTCTGACCGGCGATGGCCTCGGCCAGGTGACGGACGCATGTGCCGGCTCGGCGGCGATGTCCGCCGTTCATGCTCGCGTGGGGCCCAGGCCTGCGGGTCGTCGGCCAGCTACCGCGGGGCCCGGGCGCGTACTCGTCCTCTGACCTCGCCGCCAGGCGTCCCCGTGTTGAAAGTTTCACTAACACCGTCGCGCGGACGACTGTGATGACGCGAGTGCGACCGCCACATCGCACGGCGTCACATGGCCTGCGACCAGCCTGTCGATCCGCGGGGCGAGGTCGCCGCCCCTTTACGGGCTGTGCGGAAACCGCGATTCACCGCTTGTTTCGGAGGGAGGTGCTCCATATAGGCCTGTCCGGTCCATGGCCATTGTGTGATCCTCCCCTCGAGAAGAAATATCCTGCGACGTCTCGGGCGCGTGGCCCGCGCGCTCCGGATTGCCATCGGCGGTGGGGAGAGATGGCTACTTGAAATCCCTTCATGGAATGCGCGCCCTCACATTAGGCGCGGCGGCGGCCCTGGTGCTCGGTGCGTCCCCCGCTCAGGCGGCGACCGCGTCCAGCGTGAGCGCCGCGGCCCTCAGTTGCGCTATCACCATCAGTAACCCGATCCAGTTGTACACGACCTCCGTTTACGCTTATGTCGAGGTCAACTGCAACCAGAGAGTTTCGTTCATCGGCGGATACCTCTCCTTATACCGGGACGGTACCTATCTGGGCTACGCCGAGACCTACCAGAACAACGTGGCTTACGCCTATAAGATCAACATGGTGTCGTGCGTGCCCGGCAACTACCACGTCATGGGCTACGGATTCGCCAATCTCGACGGCGGAGCGCCCGACTTCTCCCAGCGTGTCGCCACCACGCCGATCGCCATCACCTGCACCTGAGCCCCATCTGAGCCCGACACTCGACCGGCCTCACCGACGTATATCGTCCACAACGACCGATGCCGATCATGCTTCTAGCTCGGATTGCGGCGCCGGCTGTCCATACTTGTCCGCAGTCACCGCGCTACGAGGCGGCCGCGGAGGATGATGACCGCCGGTCTTCGGACCCAGCCTGCGCGTCCGACTCACCCCGATCAGGGCGGCGCGGCCCTCGCGGATGGCTGGCTGGCACTCCGGTGAAATCCCACAGTCAACGGCGCGTAGAAAGGGACCCCATGATTGCTGGCAACCTGATCCGCCGGGCGCTGGCGGTCGGCGCGATGCTGGCCACCACCGCCGCGATGGTCGTGACCATGCAGCAGCCCGCCGCCGCCTCTGCCCTGACGCTCAACGGCACAGTGGACTGTCTCAACGTCGACTACTCCGGCGACACCCGGGACTGGTACGCCTCATACGTCGCGGTCGGCTCCGCGCCTCCTTCATACGGCGTGGCTGTGCCCTCCAGCTCGATGGTCGCGAACCCGGCGAACCACTCGTGGTCGTTCACGATCAGCCTGCCCGGCGGCAGTACCGCGGTGAGCGTGTCGGCCATCTGCAGCGGCGGTCACCAGTGGGACCAGGTCGGCTGGACCAACGGACCCGTGATCAGCATCCCCTCCTGGGCCACGACTCTGAACGCCACCTGGGGCTGCTCCACCCAGCAGGTTTACCCCGGGCCCTACATCACCGGCTGCAGCGCGCAGTCCTACTCGTACAGCTGAGCTCCTGCCTCCCAGAAGGCCATCCGCTTTCACCGCGGGTGGCCTTCTCGCATGCAGGCACGAAATACATGCCGCCAGCACGGCACCGAAAATCGGTACTACTGGCTGTTCCACCTCTTCGGCGTCAGTCCCGAGCAGATGCCGTACGCGCTCACGACGACTCCCTTGCCTGCCCGCTGATGCCCGACAGGTCGCCCGCGCCACCACCGGCCTGGACGGCGCCACCATCCGCACACATTCGCAAGAACTCACCGCGCTCATCGGCGCGCGAGAGCCGTACTTACAAGCCAGCTGTGGATCAATGGGCTTGGACGTCACAGGGTCGATGTCCCAATGGTCTTGTCAGTTCCGGTGAGCGCCGACCAGGCAAGTGACAGAACCGCTGAGACCCCGCGCGGTGAAATCTCATCGATCTTGTCAGTTTTCCGAGTCAACACCGCCTGATCGGAACGTGGCGTGGCCGCCGAACGGGCGCTCCAACGCGCACTACGCGGCATGAGCCCGAGGTCGTCCGGCGGTGTCCCACCGAAGCGTGGTCCCTCTCGACACGTTATGTGACACCTACGGCTTGGCCGACGAGGTGATCGGCGATCCGGCCGGGGCTGCGGAATCCGGCACCCCCGCGTAGTCGGGCAGCTCGACGCCGTTGATCGCGCGCCCGACCAGCTCGGTGAACCATTCGCCGGCGAAATCGGGGAGCGGCTCGGCGTCTGGCCCGGGGACGTCGCGGCTGCGGGCGTTCAACCGGCCGATCTCCTGGTTGGCCTCGACGAACGAGCGCATCCGCGCCTCGTAGCGGGCGAACCCGGCGTCGGGGTCCCATCCGGCGGCGGCCAGCTCTCCGGCCAGCAGGTAGGCGCCGACCAGCGCCAGCCCGGTGCCCTGCCCCGACATCGGCGAGGAGCTGAACGCCGCGTCCCCGAGCAGCCCCACCCGTCCACTCGACCAGCGGTCCATCACCACCTGGGCGACCTGGTCGAGGTAGAAGTCCGGGGTGTCGTCCAGGTGCGCGAGGATGTCCGGGGTCAACCAGCCCAGGCCCGCCATCCGCTCACGCAGCAGGACCTTCTGGGCCGCGACGTCACGGTAGTCGACGTCGAAGTCGGCCGAGGCGAAGGAGAATATGGCCATCGCCCGGGTGGCGTCCTGGATGGGCCGCAGGATGGCGGAGCGACCGGACTCCTGGTCCTGGTGCTCGAGCAGCCAGCGGTCCAGCCCGAACTCGTTGGGCACACTGTAGAAGGCCAGCACGTGCCCGAGGTGGCGGAGGAACCGCTCATGCGGCCCGAAAACCATCGCTCGCAGCGCCGAGTGCAACCCGTCGGCCCCGACCACCAGGTCGAAGCGCCGCCGGTTGCCGCCCGCGAAAACCACGTCGACCCCGTCCGCGTCCTGGGCGAGCCCCGCGATTCGGTCGCCGAAGATGTACTCGACGCCGTCGCGGGTGTCGTCGTAGAGCAGCTGGGACAGGTCCCCGCGCAGGATCTCGATGTCCGCGATGAACCCGTCGCCACCGTCGTCGTCGGCACGGAAGGTTTCCAGCACTTGCCCGTCCGCGTCCACGGTGTGCGCGCCGGCGGTGTCGGTGCACGCCGCGCGCACCGCCGCGTCCAGCCCCATGCGCCCGATGACCTCCTTGGCGACCCCGCGCGCATCCACCGCCTGCCCGCCGGGACGCAGCTCAGGAGCCCGCTCCACCACGGTCACCTCGGCCCCCCGTCGGCGCAGCCAATGGGCCAGCGCGGGTCCCGTGATGCTCGCCCCCGCCACCAACACCCTGGGACCGCTCTCCCGCGTCCCCTGCTCGCCAGTCCGGATGGTGTGCCCCTGCTTGGAGTCGTCGACGCTCATCACTGCCTCCATGTGCTTCCTCCCGCGCTGGACGTTCCCAGCACAGGCCCACCGCTGTCGGTGTGTCCAGCCGTATCGACCACGGATCCGCACAAAACTCATCGGCACGACCGAAATCGCGTCCACGCTCCCGCAAACACCCTGAACTCGGCATGTGCGTGCGACGGGCATGGTCATGATCGCCTCGGCCTCGGCAGACATGAATGAGAAACGCCAACTCCGATGACGCTCACATCAGCCCAGACTGGCGCAAACCAGGCGAACCAGGCCGTCAGCTAGGCCGCCGCCTGAGAATTCGCCAGATCTGCGCGCAACACAGTGAGACGCTGAAAGGACCAGTGAGAACGGACATCGAGCCCCAGCAGTCACTCAACCTTCGGTGAGACACCGTAGTCGTGATCAACCTTCGATGACAATGCTCAGTCTTCGCTGCGACAGGACAAACGACGAGATCCCGCCCGATCTCGATGATCAGACGGGATCCCGTCAACTTCAGTCCAGCCATTTCAAGAACGGCTCCTGGTGGAGATGAGGGGATTCGAACCCCTGACCCCTTCGATGCGAACGAAGTGCGCTACCGGACTGCGCTACATCCCCAAGGACTCGACCAGATTAGCAAACTCCTGAGGGTCCTCGCGCCACCCTTTCAGTCACCCACTGCCCGCTTGGGCGGCTCAGCGTACTGATCGAACAGAACGTCCGGATGCAACGTCGTGAGATCGATGACCTCCGCCTGGGCGGCCTCGTCCGCTGTCCGCCGCTGTTCCCGGGCCCGCCGCAGCCGTTCCGCGCGCATCCGGCGGGCGCGTTCGCGCCGCTCCCGGTCCACTTGTACGGCGATGCGGAGAAAGGCCGCGTACGCGAACATGATGAGGACAGAGGGCGCCACGCCCCACCACGGCATCATCTTGACCGCGGCCGTCACGATCGAGGCCACAACGAGCAGGGCCGTGAAGAACAGGAGCCGACGCCGGCGGGCCACGATGATGGCGCGGCGCCGGAGCCGGAACTGGCGGACGTCCACCTTCTCCACCTCGGCCCCGTCGTCCTCGTCCGCGTCCGAAGGGCCCAGATTGTCGAGGTCAGGAAGCTGGTGCTCGCCGGTGTAGTGCTCTTCGAGCTCGGCCAGCTCGGCGAGGTTGGTCTTGTCTCTGCGCAGCCACATCGGAATCAGGACACAAAGCCACATCACGACGATGGCCAGATAGAGGAGGACGCTGCTCACGACCACCTCCGGGCAGCACAAAGACGCGAGTCTGCTCGTCGCGCCTTCAATGTGCTCACGTCACGCACCGTAAGACCGCGTGTCACTAATTGACGAGCATTCGGTGCGGTGTGTCGCGAGATCGTCAAACCTCTTCGACGGGAGACCCTCCATGAGCGGCTGACTCACGGGCGCGACGCCATTGCACGAGAAGCCCGCCGGGAACGTCCTCGACGGTCAGCGCGTAGCAGATGTGGTCGCGCCAGGCCCCGTCGATGTGGAGTTGGCGCCGCCGAATGCCTTCTTCCCGAAATCCGAGCTTTTCAACCACCCGACGGCTGGCCTGGTTCTCGGGACGGATGTTCGCCTCGAGCCGATGCAGCCCGGTGGTGAAGAAGCAGTGGTCGACGGCCATGGCGAGGGCGGTGGGGGTGATGCCCTTGCCGGCCAGAGCGCCGTCGATCCAGTAGCCGACCTGGGCGGAGCGGGCCGACCCCCACACGATCGCGCCGACGGTCAACTGTCCCGCGAAGCGCCCCCCGTACGTGATCACCCACGGCATCGCCAGGCCCTGCCTCGCCTCGCGGCGCAGGGTGCCGACCATGGAGACGTAGGGCCCGAGGCCGGTCCTGAACAGCGGAGTCTCGGGGTTGCTCGGCTCCCAGGGACGTAGCCAGTCGGCATTGCGCAGCCGCGTCTCTCGCCACACGCGCACATCGCTCAGCCGCAGCGGCCGAAGGCCTACCGGACCGTCGTTCAGTGTCGCCGGCCAGCCACGAAGTCGATCCACACCACTCATCATCCCCCCATCGGGCACGATGTCGCCACGGATCAGGGAATCGAGGTCAGCGCGGGTGATCGCCGCCCCGAACCTGATCGACCGCGTGCTGGAGAATCGGCGCGAGTACGGCGACGCCATCGCGTACGCCACCGGACGATCCGGGCAAATTCACGATCAACGTGTCACCCGCCTGCCCTGCGAGACCTCTGGACAGCACGGAGGCAGGAACCTTGTCCCGGTTCGCCAGCCGGATGGCCTCCGCTATACCGGGAATTTCCCGAGAAATTACCCGGGCCGTCATCTCCGGCGTCAGGTCCATGGGGGTCAGCCCGGTCCCTCCGGTGGTCACGATGACGTCGTACCCCTCCGCCACCCCGTCACGAAGGGCGCCTTCGACCGCCTCCCCGTCGGGCACCACCAGGGGGCCGTCCACGACCTCGCAGCCCGCCTCACGACGGAGCAGGTCGGCGAGGAGCGGACCGGATTTGTCGGCATAAATCCCGGCTGACGCCCGGTTCGACACGGTGATCACGAGCGCCCGCATCACGTCGCGTCCCTGCTCCAGCGACCGGTCTTGCCGCCCAGCTTCTCCTCCACCCGCACATCGGTGATCACCGCGCCCGGATCCACCGCCTTGACCATGTCGAACAGCGCCAGCGCCGCCACCGAGACCGCCGTCAACGCCTCCATCTCCACCCCGGTGCGGTCGGCCGTCTTCACCCGGCAGGTGATCGCCACGCCCCAGTCCTCGACGTCCAGCGTGACCTTCACCCCGTGCAGCGCGATCGGATGGCAGAGCGGGATCAGGTCGGGCGTCCGTTTCGCACCCATGATCCCCGCGATCCGCGCCACCCCCAGCGCGTCGCCCTTGGGCACCTCGCCAGAGCGCAGCAGCGACACGACCTCGCCGGACAGCAGCACCCGTCCGGTGGCTGTGGCGGTCCGGGCCGACACGTCCTTGGCGGACACGTCCACCATGCGAGCGGCCCCTGTCTCATCGACATGGGTCAGCCCACTCTGCTCACTCACAGCGCCTCCTTCGTCGGCGCTGTGAGTGAAACACACTGTGTTCACTGGTTCGCTCGCTCCGCTCGCTCACAGCCGAATCACCTCCACCGTGGAACCCTCCGGCACCTCGGTCACGTCCTCGGCCACCACGATCAGCGCGTTCGCCGCGGCCAGGGCGGCGAGCTGGTGCGAACCCTGCCCGTGCACCGGCGTCACCGTGCCGTCAGCGGCCAGCACGCCGCGCAGGAACGACCGGCGCCCCGCAGGTGACCGCAACGGCCCGGTGACGCGAGCGGTGACCGCCTCCGGCACCTCCGTGGGAAGCCCGCGCATCCTGTCGAGCGCCGGACGTACGAACAGCATGAAAGACACGAAAGACGACACCGGGTTGCCGGGCAGCGCGAAGATCGGCACCTGGTCCTCCCCCAGCACGCCGAACCCCTGCGGCATCCCCGGCTGCATCGCCACCTTCTCGAACCGGACCGTCCCCAGCGGCGACAGGGCCTCCTTGACCGGCTCGTACGCCCCCATGGACACCCCGCCGCTGGTGATGATCGCATCGGCCCGCACCAGATGCGTGTCGAGCCGGTCGAGCAGCACCGCCGGGTCATCCCCGACAGACCCCGCCCGGAACCCCTCGCCTCCCGCCTCGCGTACGGCCGCGGTCAGCGTGAAGCTGTTGGAGTCCCATATCTGGCCGGGGGCCAGCGGGCCGCCCGGCTCGACCAGCTCCGCGCCCGTCGAGATGACGACGACCCTGGGCCGGGGCCGCGCCCAGACCCGCCGCCGCCCCACCCCGGCGATGATCCCGAGCTGGGCCGGCCCGATCACCGTGCCCGGTTTGAGCACGACCTCGCCGGCCCCTACGTCCTCCCCTGCCCGCCGGATCGCGTTGCCGGCGCTCGCCGGACGGGTGATCCGTACGGAGACCGTCCCCCCGTCCGTCCACTCCACCGGCACCACGGCATCGGCCCCGGCAGGCATCGGAGCGCCGGTCATGATCCGTACGGCATGCCCGGGACCCACGGCCCTCAGCTCCATGGAACCGGCCGCCACATCGTCGATCACCGGCAGCGTGACGGGGACGTCCGAGACGTCGGCGGCACGTACGGCATATCCATCCATGGCTGAGTTGTCGAACGGCGGCAGCGGCACCGGCGACGAGACCTCCTCGGCCAGCGTCGCCCCCAGCGCCTGCTCCAGCTCCAGCTCGATCGGCGCCAGCGGACGGACGGTGGCCAGGATGTCAGCCAGATGCTGATCAACCGACTTCATCGAGGAACTCCCGCAGCCACGGCAGGAACTCCGGCGCCAGATCCTCCCGATCCGCCGCGAACTTCACCACCGTCCGCAGATAGTCGAGCTTGTCACCGGTGTCGTACCTGCGCCCTCGGAACAGCACCCCATGCACGGGACCGCCCTCCGAGGAGCCGCGCCCGGCGAGCGTGCGCAGCGCGTCGGTGAGCTGGATCTCGCCGCCACGCCCCGGCGGTGTGTTCTCCAGCACCTCGAACACCGCCGGATCGATCACATAACGTCCGATGATCGCCCAGTTGGACGGCGCCTCGTCGGCCGGCGGCTTCTCCACCAGATCGGTCACGCGTACGACGTCGTCCTCGGCGGTCGCCTCGATGGTCGCGACGCCGTACAGGGAGACCTGCTCCTTGGGCACCTCCATCAGCGCGATCACGCTCCCACCGAACGTGTCACGCACCTCGATCATGCGCTTGAGCAGCGGGTCGCGGCGGTCGATCAGGTCGTCGCCGAGCAGACAGGCGAAGGGATGGTCGCCGACGTGCTGCTTGGCGCAGAGCACCGCGTGGCCGAGCCCCTTAGGCTCGCCCTGCCGTACGTAGTGAAGGGTCGCCAGTGAGGCGGGCTCGCGTACCTGGGACAGCCGGTGCTCGTCGCCCTTGGCCTCGAGGGCCTCCTCCAGCTCGAATGCGCGGTCGAAATGATCTTCGATGGACCGTTTATTCTTGCCGGTGACCATGAGCACATCGAGGAGCCCCGCCGAGGCGGCCTCCTCGACGACATACTGGATCGCGGGCTTGTCGACGATGGGCAACATCTCCTTCGGTGTCGCCTTGGTCGCCGGAAGGAACCGGGTGCCCAGACCCGCGGCGGGCACGACGGCTTTCGTCACAGGGTCGAAGTCAGCCATGAGTAGACCCTAGTGGAGGTACCTGTGGACAAGCTGAACCTGCGTCGGGAGCTGAGCTCCGCGCGTGCCTCCCTCTCCCCCGAACAACTGCGCGCAAACGCCATCAGGGTCCGCGAAACGCTGCTCGACCAACCGTGGGTCCAGATGGCCGGTCTCGTGGCCTGCTACTGGTCAACGGGGTCCGAGCCGGAGACGCACGGGCTCGTGTTCGCTCTGTGGAAACATGGAGCCACCGTTATCCTCCCTGTCCTCCGCGAGGACTATGACCTGGATTGGGCGGTGTACGACGGGCCCGACTCGCTGGCCCCGGGCCGCTTCGGGATCATGGAGCCGGTCGACACCCGCCGCGGCGTCGACGCCATCCGCACCGCCGCGCTCGTGATCGTGCCCGCGCTGGCGGTGGACAGGAAGACAGGTGTACGGCTCGGGCGCGGCGGCGGCTCGTACGACCGCGCCCTGGCCAGAGTCGGCCCCAACGTCCCGACAGTCGCGCTGCTCCACGACGGGGAACTGATCGACGATCTTCCCGCGGAGCCGCATGACCGGCACGTCCGTTTTGCCGTGACACCAGGAGGACTCACTAGTCTTATGTGAACGCAGGTACGAGAGGGGGCCAGATGACGCTGGATGTCTGGCTCCTTCTTGGCGCGGCGATCGTCATCGCGGCCATCGCGTCCGTACGCATCGCGCACCGCACCGGCCTGCCCAGTCTGCTGGTGTTCCTCGGATTCGGCCTGGTCCTGGGCGAGGCCGGGTTCGGGATCCCCTTCGACAATCCGCAGCTCGCCCAGCAGATCGGGCTCACGGCGCTGGCGGTGATCCTGGCCGAAGGCGGCCTCACCACGAGCTGGTCCCATGTGCGGCGTTCCGTCCCCTTGGCCCTGGTGCTGGCGACGGTGGGCGTGGCGGTCAGCATCGTGGTGGTGGCGCTGGTCGTACAGGGACTTCTCGGCATAGACCGAACGTCGGCGCTGATCCTCGGCGCGGTCCTGGCCTCCACGGACGCCGCCGCCGTCTTCTCCGTGCTGCGCAGGCTGCCGCTGCCCGCGCGGCTCGCGGGCGTGCTGGAGGCGGAGTCCGGCTTCAACGACGCGCCCACGGTGATCGCGGTCGTGCTGCTGAGCGGGGCCTCGCAGTCGTCGCCGAGCCTCGGAACGTTCCTCCTGGAGACCTCGCTCGAGCTGATCATCGGCGCCGCCGTCGGCCTGGCCGTCGGCCCGGCAGGCGCGTATGCGCTGCGCCGCGTCGCCCTCCCCGCCTCCGGCCTCTATCCCCTCGCCGTGCTGTCGCTCACCTTCGTCTCGTACGGCGGCGCCGTGCTGCTGCACGGCTCGGGATTCCTGGCCGTCTACCTGACGGCTTTGATCCTGGGCAATTCGCGGCTGCCGCACCGGGCGGCGACCAGGGGGTTCGCGGAGGGCGCGGCGTGGCTCGCGCAGATCGGGCTGTTCGTCATGCTCGGTCTGCTGGCCAGCCCCAGCGAGATGCCGTCGGCCATCGTGCCCGGCCTGATCGCCGGAACCGTACTCGTGCTGGTGGCGCGGCCGCTGTCCGTCATGGCGAGCTCGCTGCTGTCGTGGGTGCTGCGGGTCGGCCGAGTGACCTGGCGTGACCAGGCGTTCCTGTCGTGGGCGGGGCTGCGCGGCGCGATCCCGATCGTGCTGGCGACCATTCCATGGGCGTCCGGCGTCGAAGGGTCCAAGGAGATCTTCAACGAGGTCTTCGTGATCGTCATCGTGTTCACCCTGCTCCAGGGGCCGACGCTGCCGTTCGTGGCTCGGCTGCTCGGTGTGGCCGCGCCTGGGGAGGCGCACGATCTCGAGGTGGAGTCGGCGCCGCTGGAGGAGCTCAAGGCGGACCTGCTGCAGGTCAAGGTGCCCATCGGCTCCAAACTGCACGGCGTGGAGATCTTCGAGCTCCGCCTGCCCGCGGGCGCGCAGGTGACCCTGATCGTCCGCGACGGCAAATCGTTCGTACCCGCGGGCAACACCAGGATCAGGGCGGACGACCAGCTCCTGCTGGTCACCACGGCCTCCTGCCGCGACCAGGTGGAGCGCCGCCTGCGCGCCGTGAGCCGCAGCGGCAAGCTGGCCGGTTGGTACGGCGAGCGGGGACTGGAATAGGCGTTTGACCTAATCGGTTAGCATTAGCAGTCGCATCCCTCGAGTGCCAGAACTGAAGGAGGAGCGCGTGCCGACCTACCAGTACGCCTGCAACGACTGCGGTGAGCAGCTCGAGGTCGTTCAGAAGTTCACCGACGATGCGCTGACGGTTTGCCCCGCTTGCCAGGGAAACCTGCGGAAGGTCTTCTCCGCTGTCGGCATCGTGTTCAAGGGCTCGGGCTTCTACCGGACTGACAACCGCTCGTCCTCGACCTCGGCTGCCACCTCTTCTTCCTCGTCGTCGAAGACCTCGGAGAGCAAGTCGGAGAGCAAGTCCGCCGACACGAGCTCGTCCAAGCCTGCCGCCGCTCCGGCCGCCGCCTCCAGCTGACCTGTGCGTGGCCGCCCAGCGCGGCCACCTATGGCGAGTTATCCACAGAACGGGATTCGGGCCGCCCGGGCTCGCCACCGATCCGGCTACTCTCTCGGCCATGGTCACTCGCGCAGACATCGGCGTCATCGGCGGATCGGGCTTCTACTCCCTGCTCGACGACGCGGAGGAGATCGAGCTCGCCACGCCTTACGGGCCCCCGAGCGATGTCGTCACGGTCGGACGCATCGGCTCGCGTTCCGTCGCGTTCATCCCCAGACACGGGCGAGATCATCGTTTCCCGCCGCACCGCATCCCCTATCGCGCCAACCTCTGGGCACTGCGTTCCCTCGGCGTCCGCCAGGTGCTCGCGCCCAGCGCCGTAGGCTCGCTCAGACCGGAGTACGGCCCCGGCGCCATGGTCATCCCTGACCAGCTCGTGGATCGCACCTCAGGGCGCGTACAGACCTATTACGACATCGACGGCGCTGTCCACGTCTCCTTCGCCGACCCCTACTGCCCGTCAGGCCGCGCCACCGCGGTGAAGACCGCCCGCGCCACCGGCTGGGAGACCGTCGACGGCGGCACCCTCGTGGTCATCGAAGGCCCCCGCTTCTCGACCCGGGCCGAGTCACAGTGGTTCGCCGGCAACGGCTGGTCGATCGTCGGCATGACCGGGTTCCCCGAGGCGATCCTGGCCCGCGAGCTGGCCCTCTGCTACACGTCGCTCTCCCTGGTGACCGACCACGACGCCGGGGTGGAGGCCGGCCAGGGCGTCACGCACGATGAGGTCCTCGAGTTCTTCGCCCAGAACGTCACGCGCATGCGCACCCTGGTGGCGGAGGCCGTGCAGGCCCTGCCCGAGGAGCGCACGTGCCCCTGCGGCACCGCCCTCGACGGGATCAAGCTCCCCTTCGAGCTGCCGTGATCCAGTCCTGGCTGACCCGCTACGGCCGCCGTCGCCGCCTCATCGCGGCGGCGCTGGCCGCCCTCGCCGTCATGTCCGCGTTCATCGCCACCCGCCCCGCCCCCGAGCCCACCGTCCTGGTGGCGGCCCGCGACCTGTCCCCCGGCCCTCTGAGCCCGGGCGACCTCGTCCCCGCCGCACTCAACCACCCACCCGCCGGCGCCGTACGCGCGGCCGCGGCGGGCCAGGTGCTGGCGAGCCCCATGCGCAAGGGCGAGCCGCTGACCGACGTCCGTCTCCTCCAGTCGTTCCGCCTCCCGCCCGGCCTGGTGGCCACACCCGTGCGCATAGCCGACGCGGCGGCCGTGAAGCTCCTCTCGCCCGGCGCCACGATCACCGTCCTGGCCACATGGGAGGAGGCCCAGCCGGCCCGCCCCGTGGCCGAGGAGGTGCGGATCATCACCATCCCACCGCCGGCCCAGGCTGCGAGCGAGGCCCACGGCGCCCTGGTGGTGCTGGCGACCACTGCCACCCAGGCAGCGGAGCTGGCGGCGGCCCAGACCACCGGCCACCTCTCGATCACCATCAAACCTAACTTAACGTAATCGATCGATTACGATTCCCTCATGAACGGACTCAAGAGGTTCCTCATGCAGGGAAGCGTCATCGACCTGGCCGCGGCGTTCGCCATCGGTGCGGCCTTCACCTCGGTCGTGCAGTCGTTCGTGACCGACGTCCTCACGCCGCTGATCTCGGCACTCGGAGGCCTGCCCGACTTCTCCTCACTCAAGATCACGGTGGGCCGATCCGACTTCATGTACGGCCACTTCATCAACGCGGCCATCTCGTTCTTGATGATCTCCACAGCGATCTACGTCCTGGTGGTGAGGCCGTACAAACATCACAGAGACCGCACCGCAGCCAAGATAGGAGCCAGAACCCGCGACTGCCCCGAATGCCTGTCGAAGATCCCGAAGGCGGCGTCCCGCTGCGCCTTCTGCACCGCGCAGATGGCATAGGGCTACTAGGCCGTTTTCAGAAGTGGTTCATAGCCACCAGTTGATCACAGCGATGTGGATGGTGGTTTCGTAGCGGACGGCGAGCTTGTCAAAGCGGGTGGCGACGGCCGCCCGGTAGCGCTTGACGAAACAACCCATAGATCGTCTGCCAGCGCCCGTACCGCTGCGAGACATCCCGCCAGGGTGCACCGGCGGGCGCCTTGCTGTACCTCCGACGGGCAGCAACGGCTCCAGCACCACCCATTGCGCATCCGTCAGATCCGCCGGCCCCTTACAGGCTGCATCGCTTTGGCCCCTTTCCCATCGGCACGGACCATTCGCGTCCTGCATCGCGGAAGCTCGATCCTGCCTCGCAGGAGAAAGAACCTAGGCACCGGAATGAAGGAAGTTCACCCTGGTCAGGAGGGGTGCTCGCCACGGGAGTCGACTGTCTGTCACTGTGCTCACGCAGGGAACCACGGGTGAATCACAACCCTCCGGAGGATCCCTTCCTCATTCCGCAAAGGAGGTAGCAATTCGTGGACGTAGAAGCACACCTCCTCGACCTGATGTCGCGGGTGCGGGCACTCGAATCAGGCGAGCGCATCAGTGACGGCATCATGGCGTCGATAGTCGGCATCGCTCAGATGATGGCCGACATCGCCGAGTTCCGGGCTGAGCTCAGACAGGATCTGGCAGCTCTCGGCGATGAGGTGGCAGGACTCCGGCGGCACTTGAACGAGCACCTCAGCTCATCCAGTCCGAGGTCCTGCACCAGCCCGGCTCCCTCTCGCCCGAGCTAATCGATCGCTGGACAGCGAAAGGGCTCAGCTGAGGCCACCGATATGCCCACGACAGCTCAGGCTGAGCCCAGCACCTTTGAAACACCGCCTAGAGCAGCGAATTGCTCTTCGGGTCATACTCCCAGTGCCACGGCTCGAACGGGCCGGTGTAGGCCCAGGAGGGATGGAACCACCCATACTTCTTGGAGTTCCGCTCCATCCAGACGAACTCCGTGGACCCGGACCTCTCCACCCCGCCACACAGGTCCACGGCCAAGCCGAGCCCGTGGTTACTGCGCCCTGGCACGGCGGCGAACCCCGGCCGCCGGTAGTAGATCGACTGCTGCTCGGCCAGGCTCCGATAGGCGTCCCTGACGCACATGCTCCTCCCGAACCGCTTCCGATACGCCTCGTTCAGGCTCACGAAGGCGATGGTGGCATCGGCCCGCAGGCTGAACCCCTTCTGCTGCAACGGACAGAGCATGGCCTTGGGAATCAGACCATTGGGATATTCGTTGGCCGTCGCCGCCCGCAGCGGATTGCACCCCAGCGCCGCCCGCCCGACCTTGTCAACCTTGATCCCCATCTTCACGAGCGCCGCCGTCAGCGACTTCACGATCTTGTCCGACCGCTGCCGCAGCGTGTCGACCTCGGCCGACTCCTGAGCCTCGGCCAGCAGGTTCCCGGCGCGGAGCTCCTGCGCCTCCGCGGCCAGCCGCTCCGCCTCCTGGTAGAGCGCGCTGGTCTGCTCGACAGCCTGCTGCCGTACGGAAAGGATCTGCGTCACATCGCTGAGCGCCCGCAGCGTGTTCTCATTCGCGCTCCCGGACACGAACGGCGTGATCCCGTCCCCCAAGAGCGGCTGCTCGTACAGCAACTCGGCCATCTGCGACACGGGTTGCCGCATCACCGCAACCCGCCGCTCCAGCTCCTGCAGCGCCGCCAGCTTGTCCTTCAGCTGTTTGTCGGATGCGGCGATGTCCGCCCGCCGCTTCTCGAGGGCCTTGGTGGCGTCCTCGAGCTCCTTGGCCGACTGCTCGGCCTCTTTCCGCAGCGCGCTGAGGCTGCCGGGATCCGGCTTCTCCTGCACCCGTACGGCCTGCGCCTGCGCGCGCCCCTGCCCGGAAGGCACCAGAAGAGAAGCCACCGCCATAACAACCGCGATCAGACCCGCTGATCGAGGGGCTGGCACGTTCGACTCCTCCGTTTGCAAACTCGTTACCCTGGTCAGGCACGCACGTTACTACAGCCCCCCGAGTGCCCGAGCCGAACTCGGGAGAGCTGTTATGAGACAAAAAACCCACCCTGTCCCCCTACCTCCACATAAGCGCCCCCGACGTACCACCCCTCACGGATCAGGCGCGCCAGGCCCCAGCACCGGGATCCCGATCTCCATCCCCGCCTGCCGCTCCTTTTCGAGGCACATATCCCACAACCAGGTATCCGCCCACTCCTCGGGACACCCGACATTCTGCGTCCGCACAGGGGCTGGCGTAACGGGCTCCTCATACCTGGGCCCTTCAGTAACAACGGGACGGGGAGCCACAACGTCCTGCGGCCGCGACACGTCGCGCACGGGCCCCGGCACACCACCCTCGTACACCCGTTCCGGATGCGCCGGCGCCCGCATCAACACCGGCCCGAACCCCAACTTCCCGACGCCCTCCGCCAACACCACCCGGCCGCCGCTCTCCTGCTCAAACCCCCGCATCTCCCCGGCCAACAACCCCCCGGCCAGAATCGCCGGCGCCAACAACGCCCCGAACAACACGACGGGGCGCCGACGTGCTTGCTTGCATCGCCTCGTGGTCACAGGCAGACGCTATCCACGCGGGATGCGGCGGATTCTGATCACTTGTCATGCCTTTACCGCAGCTCAGAGCTCCCATAACCAACCCCACCAAACTGACCCCGGCCCTACGGTCCACGCAGTGCCAGACTTTCGCTAGGCTTACGAGAGTCCGCCTCCGTAGCTCAGGGGATAGAGCACCGCTCTCCTAAAGCGGGTGCCGCAGGTTCGAATCCTGCCGGGGGCACTCTTCTCCACCAGGCATTTTGCTCCCCGACCTGCGGTTTCTTGGCCGCAGGTCCTTTGCTTGCCAGACCCCTCCTAGGTCGCCGAGGGCACCCATATGCAGCCGTAGGACCATGATCACGGGATATATACGGGATGATCTTGGAGCCTTCTCTCCAGGTCAGGGACGTGTTCCATGGCGCACCCGCGGCGAAGTCGCTCGCCCGTGGAACGCTTCGCACAGGCTCTGACCATTTCCTGCCTCGGCCGAACGGGGCAAGGACTGTTCGTAAATCTGCGCTGCCGTCCCGATCATGACCAAGACGGGCGGAGACTTCCTGAATGAGCGCTACCGGTTGGTCGAGGTGATCGGGGCCGGCGGCACGGGACGTGTCTGGCGGGGGCGGACAAGCTGCTGAAGCGTGATGCCGCGGTCAAAGAGATCCTTTTCCCGCCCGGACTGGAGCCCGCCCAGCGGCGATGCGCGAGGCCCGGTCAGCGGCACTTGCACCGGCCACGACTACGCCTGCCTGTCCATGGGTGACGCGAACTTCGCGCGACGAAGGTTGACTCAGCATCGAGGCAAGTCAGGCCGCATATCGATGTCCGAATGCTGTTTGTCCCTGGGCGGATCGGCCGCGATCCATTGATGGCGCTGTAAGTGTCACCCCTTCGCGACTTCCTGTCAGTTTGACAAAAAACTACGGTCGTTCCATGACCGACGATAGGTGGGAGCCACCGAGTGTTCTGCTCGCGGTTGACCTGGTGATCTTGACTTTGCGCGACGCCCGCCTGCACGTCCTACTCATCGAACGCGGCGTCGAGCCCTATCGGGCGGCTTTTGCCCTGCCGGGAGGCTTCCTGCACGACGAGGTTGAGGCCATCGAAGCGGCTGCACGCCGCGAGCTGGCGGAGGAGGCCGGCCTGGTCGACGTGCATCTGGAGACGGTCGGTGTGTACGGCGAGCCCGGGCGCGACCCTCGCGGGCGGGTGGTCTCGATCGCCTACCTGGCCATCGCGCCCCAGTTGCCGGATCCTATCGCCGGCACGGACGCGGCTGGCGCCTGCTGGACGCCGGTGGAGGACGTCCTGTCCGCCTCCGCACACGTAAATCTGGCATTCGACCATCGGCGGATCCTCGCCGACGGCGTCGAACGCGCGCGGACCAAACTCGAGCACACGTCACTCGCGACCGCCTTCTGCGGCGAGACCTTCACCATCTCCGAACTCCAGCAGGTCTACGAGGCCGTGTGGGGAGTCCGGCTCGATCCTCGAAACTTCTACCGCAAGGTCCAAAGCGCCCACGGCTTCATCGTCGCGACCGGCCCCATGCGGCGCGCACAGAACGGCCGCCCCGCCCGGCTGTTCAAAGCCGGGCCGGTCCAGGCGCTATATCCCCCCATGGTCCGCTCAGCCCAGACCGGGCACCAAGGCCCCGGCCGTCAGGCTGCCCAGATCGCGCCCGAAGGAGGCGAGCACGTATGAACGAGCGCCCCATCGTGATCCTCACCGCACTGGATCTGGAATATCAGGCCGTACGCAAGTACTTGGCCAGGCTGCGGACACATCACCACCGCGCCGGCACGTTGTTTGAGGTGGGCCACCTGACGGACCGCGAATGCCCGGTAGTCCTGGGGCTAGCGGGCAAGGGCAACCACCCCGCCGCCGTGCTCGCCGAACGGGCGATTACGGAGTTCGATCCCCGCGCTTTGCTGTTCGTCGGGGTAGCTGGCGCCCTGTGGCCGCAGGTCGGCTTGGGCGATGTGGTGGTCGCAACCCACGTCTACGCCTATCACGGGGGCACCAGCGAGGACGACGGGCTCAAGGCACGCCCTCGCGTCTGGGAGATCTCGCACGAGGCGGCTCAGGTAGCGCATCACCTCGATCGCAGCGGTTCCTGGACTCGGCGCCTTCCCGAAGGCGCGGACATTCCGAAAGTGCGCTTCGGGCCGATCGCGGCCGGCGAGGTCGTGCAAGACTCCGCGATCTCCACACATGCCCAATGGGTTCGCCAGACCTACAACGACGCGCTGGCGATCGAGATGGAGGCCGCCGGCGTGGCACAGGCCGCCCACTTCAACAGGTCACTGCCGATGGTCGTGGTACGCGGCATCAGCGACCGGGCCGACGGCACCAAGGTCATCACCGACGGCGCAAGCTGGCAGCCGAGGGCGGTGGCCAACGCCGCGGCCTTCGCTACCGCTCTCGCCGCAGAACTTGCCCAGGAACCACATCACAAACGGCGTACCGCTTCGGCGAGAAAGGCGGAATGCGATCCCATGACGGAGAGTGTGCGAAACATCGCCCGCGGCCACGCGCGGGTGGGCCTACAAGCCGGGGCCATCTACGGCAACGTCTCGGTGGGACAGCCACCCGAGCCCGCCGCTGACGCGGCGGTACTCCTTGCGGAACTCCGCGAGGAGCTGACGCGGGCACGCACGGCCGGAAGAGTTGACCAGGACACGTTCGCCGCGGTCGAAGAAGAACTCGGCATCGTCGCCGAGTCCTTGTCGACGGACACCCAACAGGGCGAGAACCGCGCGATGATCGCGCTCAAGAGACTGCGCGGCCTGCTGATGGACGTGGCCGAGCTGGCCTCGAAGGTGACATCCGTCATCACCGCGATCAGAGGCCTCTCATGAGTAATCCCAGCACCGGCACGACTAACATCGCGGACGGCTCCGCCACCGTCGGCGTCCAGACCGAGACCGTGCACGGCAACGTCTACGTGTACCAAGTGCCCCCAGGCGCCTCGCCGAAGGAGCGGTTCGAGGTGGGCCTACGCTGCCTGAGCGGCGGCATGTCAGGAAGGGCGAGAGAGCACATCAGCCAAGCGGTCATGGAGGGCTACGTCACCAGCCGTTCCTGTTTCTACTTGCTGCTCGCCCTGCTGAGCGGCCGCACGCTTCAGCAGGTACCGAAGGACGACCTCGCCCCTCTCGCCTACGCCAAAAAAGCGCTTATGGGCCGCAGCGACGACGAGTGGACCCACGCGATCAAAGTGATCAACCGCCTCCTGGCCTCCCTTCAGGAGCGTGACGTCGTTTTCCCCGCCATCGAGAAACAACTCAGCGAACTGAAAGACGACAGGCGGAACGAGATCGTCCGTCACCTCGAGATGTTCTTGCACGGCCCCATCCAAGATGCTATGTGGGCGCGTGCCTTGGACATGGCCAAGCAGGACCGATGCGATCGAGCTCGTCTGCAACGGGTGTGGAAATTCTTCCAGCCAGAGCCGATCGGCCCACGGGTACGGCTGCCGCGTCCGCCCGACACCACGATCGGCGGCTGGATCCTGTCCATAACGACCACGGCCCTCTCGCTGGCGGCCCTCGGTCACATCGGCGTCCAGGCGTGGCAGCACTCCTGGCCGGCGGCCGCCCTTGCCCTGCTGCTCGTCACCGCCGGCTCCTACGCGTGCGCACGTGGCGGTGTGGAATGGCGCTTCCGGGTCGAACGCCTGCGGGCCAAGGACACCGAACGACAAGCCGTGCGGCAACCGGTGCCAGAGGGCTTCGCGAGCCGGATCGACCGGCAGTTCGCCGACTATTTCGCACGGTACGTACCGCGTAACACGGACAGAGGAGCGTGGCTGACGCAGACGACCGGCGTTCGCCAGGCCCTGCGGGATGAGGTCGTGGAGCTGTATCGGGAGAGCAGGATCGATGCCAAACGGGTCGCGTGGCTCATCCGATACCTCGTCAGCGACGTGAAGGATCGCTGGCAGAAGGGCCAGCTGTGGGAGTACCGCGACCGGCTCCGGGTGCCCGCGTCCATGAAGGCGCGCTGCGTCCTCGGTAGCGTGACCCTCAGCGCAGGTACGGTGTGGCTGACCTGGGGCGGGCTGAACATCGCGCCGTTCAGCGTCGTCGGCGCCGCACTAATCGCCGCGGCGGCCGGCTGGTTCGCCCGGGGCGGTTGGTTACGCATCGTCCTGGAGCACAAGAGGTACACGGCCGACCGGGAGGAGGCCGAGCAGCTGCTGGACGATCGTCGGGCTGCCTTCGCCCGGTGGAGGCGCAAGCTCTCCGACAATCCGGACGATCGAGAGATGGCGCACTGGCTGGACTGTGACCGCAAGGCACTGACGGAAGAGGCGATGCAGCACTACAAGCTGAAACCACACGACGTCATCGCGCACGCCTTCATCGAAGCCCCCGCGACTCCCTACAAACGGGCACGCGTCCGAAACGGCCCCTGGCGATATTCCAGATACAGGCTCCTGGTCTTCTTGCTCACCGCGGACGGCGTCCGGCAGATGACCGTCGACCTCGACTTCGAAAAAGCCACGTTCCACGACCGGAAAAGAATCAACTACCGCTACGACGCCGTCGCCGCGGTCCAGGCCGCAGAAGCCGATGACGGCCACAGAACGTTCGAACTGACGCTGGTGAACGGCCACCCGATCACGGCCGAAGTGACAGGACCTCCGCCAAATCCCGAGTCGGCGGTAGAGGAGGACGCGCGCACCGTGTCGCAAGTGACGCTCGACACCGCAGGACTCGGAAACACCCTGCACGTTCTCGAAGGTGTCGCCGCCGAAGGAAAGAAATGGATCAGTCATGAACGAAAGCGCGAGCAAGACCGGTTAGCCGATCTCACGAACAACATGCATGGAATGTTCGGCTAGACACGTAGATAAGCAAGGCGGCCTAAGCATTCCTCAGGGCTCTCCACGACATCGGTGTTGCCGCCAGCAGACAGAGTGAGGTCCCCCAGGCTGACCTTCGGCTGCAAAATGCCGTTCTTTTCGATCAGGGTAGGGTCGATGGACCCGCCACTCGCCGTCTTCCTTGACCCGGATCGGCGTGCTGGACAGCTCGACATGCAGAGTCTTGCCTGTATAGCTTGCTCCCCGAAGCAGGTCGGCGAGAGGCCAAGCACGCCCGGCATGCGTTCATGGTGGTCGACGCTTTCCTCATCCTGATCAAGCGGGACGCCGACTGGCGGTACACCCGACAGCCGAAGAGGTGACCCATCCCCGCAGAGTGCGCTGCTGCACTCTGCGGAAGGCGAACCCTCCCGGCGTTTCACCTGCAGATTTGCAAGCAGGACGAGTCTTTCGGTGCATAGCAGGCATAGGAGGTGTACGCAGGAGTTGGAGTTAGGTAGTGTCCAAGGCGTGCGCCCAGATATTCGTTGGCTGTCTGTCGCCGCAGTGCTCGCCTCTCTCACGGTTGCAACGGGCTGCACAGGAGACTCCGACAAGTCCACCTTGGGCGAGGCCACGAAACAACTCATCGCGGACGGCGACAAGCTACTGGCCTCTCGCGAATTAGCCGCCACCGGAAAAGTGACAGCGACGGAACGAGCAGACAAAAATACAGAATCAGGTTGTGCGCCTGGCCAGGTGCAGCGATTCTTCCGGGCTCAGGGGGATCTCTCCGGTCAACCGGACGCATCCATGCCAGACAACTCTGCCGGCTTGATGCGTGGCCTGCTGGGGCTCATGGGCTACGACACGGTAGTGGGCCAGCGGGACCTTCGTGACTCGAGCCTAGGTGTGTCGGTTATGCACAACTCAAAAACGAGACTGACTTTTATTCTAACCGTACGTAAGGACCCGAAGCCCCAGATCATGATCGTGGGCAAGACGAGTTGCTACGCTCGCGACCACTGACGCCGTGCGCAGTCAGGGCAACTGGGCCGCTTCCTTGCGCATGAGTTCGGCCTGTTTGCGTAGGCGGTCGGCAGTAGAAGCGCAAGTGTCCCGGAGGAGTTCGATCTCCCGCCGCAATTGTGCGGCCTGGGTGTTGAACCGGCCTGCGGCGGGCCCCTTCCAGAACGCCTCAACGGTCTGAGGATTGGCCAGCGTGCCGATGAAAACCTCCTCCAGGGCCTTGGCGTATCGAGTTAGGGTGGTCGCAAGCAATTCCTTGTCAGCGGCCTGCCTGAGCAGTTGGCTCGGGTCGGGGAAGGCCATGCTCAGCCTCCCCGTCTCTTCAGCGCATCGACAAGTGCGTCGTGCAGCCTTCCTTGGAACGCTTTTTCAACCATGTCCTGGTCTGTGTCCGTCAAGGGCGCTTGCTTGTGCTGGCGCAATGATTCGATCACCCAGGTGGTCTGTACTGTTACGATCCTCTCAGCAACCGCCTCCGCGGTATCTGGCGTCTTGCCATCGAAGTAATTAGTGATCATCTCTTTTAGCGCGTCTTTGGTGTCATCCTGCCCTCGGTCTCGCGCGGTCGCGGTTGAGGGGTTGTCGATGGGCCAGTATTTGTTGGAGAGCCAATCGACCGGCATGAGCATGACGCCGGCGATCCAGTCGGCGTATTCGTCATCGCTCCACTCTGCATGAGCAGAGCCATCCAAAAGCAGGTTCGCCGCTCCACCCGACAGGGCGCTGTGAGCCACGAACCCGGCGCGCATCTTTTCGTTGCTGTCGAATGGATGGAATCGACCGATGTCCATACTGCGCGTATATTCCTGCCAGGCCTTCAATAAGGTATCGGCCGCCTTCTTGTCTTGCATCACGGCGCCAAAGAATCGTGATGCCGTGCCAGAGTTGAGCTTGTCCCACGGTGACGGTGGAGACAGTGAAGTGAGCTTGGGTGAAGATTCCTTTGCCTGGACACGCGCAAGCTTGTCGAGGTAGGGCACCACGTTCTTGGCCAGCACTTGGCTGACCGGCGAGTCCTTGAACTTGGGAAGAACCAAAGCGCTTTGAATCCATTGGCCGCCGAGCCAGGGAGTGCCGTCGGCACCCACACCACTAATGATGTTGAGCCAGACCCGCTCACGTACGCGATCATCACCCGCCCCTGGTCTCAATGCCTTGTCCAGCACGCCAGCCAACCGCTTCTCGAAGTCGGGAAGTCGAGTTTGTCGGAACCGACCCGGATGCAGTAGCGAGGCCGCAGCATCCTTGTCCTCGGCCAGCAGCGTTTGCAGCGCATGCGGGTCGGCGTCATATGCCTCCACCAGCACATTGAGACTCCAGTTCGGGCTCGTCGGCGCATCTGCGCTCAGCGGACGGCTCAGGACGCGACGCGCCACCTGGTTGAGAAGCATGCTCGAAGGCTTGGACATCGCGACAAGCGCCGTCAGTACGCCGGGATCGGTCCCATCCATGAACTTCCCGCGCCATTCCTCCCCTAGCCGTCCGGCACGCTCGGCGTTCGCGTAAGCCTCTGCCAGCGGACCCAGATCTTCGCGGCCTTGCTGGAGGACAGAGGGCGGAAGTCCCATGTCCATTGCCGCGGGCCCCTTGTCCTTCATCCAGTGTCTGAACAGCGCGCGAAATCTGTCCGGGCCGAGGGCGGCCAGCAAGGAAGCGGCGTAGGCGGGATCGTTCAACTTGTCTTTCGCCGCGGCCACGGCAGCCGTCACGTCATGCCAGCTCTTCACCGAGTTCTCGACGTCATGCCGCTTGAGGGCTGCGGCGATCGGCGCTGCGTCGGCCTTTCCTTGCCGGGCGGCATCCGCTTCGTTGTTGAACGTGAGTGACCCGCTCAACAGACCGTTTCCCGAGCTCGGGACCATCTGCTTGAGCGTGTCCATCCGCCACTTGAGATCCCTCTGTGTGTCATCGAAGAACGCCCAGGACCGATGCATGGCGGCCACTCCTTGCGGGCCGGTCCACGACGCGCCGGCCTCGGCGATGGCCGCCTCGAGCCCTGGCCGTGTGCGGCCCAGGACGTCCTTGCCCATGGCCATTTGGCGCATCAGCTGTTCTGCCCCGCTGGGGTCGATCCCGACGAACTCCCCCATGGACCCTCCCCGAGGGTGTGGGTTACAAGGCAGGAGTCAAGCACACGGGCCAATCCAGGTAAACGCCCCACGCATCCCTATAAACAACCGGAATTACACTGCCGCGGTAGCGGACGGCTCAAAATGGGCATCGCGACCCATCTGTGTGGGATATCCACGAAACCGCCACCGACAGTCCGGGCAGTCCCGTCAGGGATCTTGGCGAGCTTGAACTCCGTCCGCCGTGGCCATCCGTCCCGCAGTTCTGCCCACTCTCCCGATCTCCGTTAACGGCGTTACTGCTATCCGAAAATCAGATGGCACGCGCTGTTACGGACACGGAACTCTGGGCGGGAAGGTGGGAACAGTTCGTCGCACTTCGCGGCGATCAGCGATTGCAGCCGCTTCTTCCCGCTATCTCTCCGTTCGATACGCCTGCGCTCGTCCATACGGTCAACGCGTGTCGGTGTCTTACTGTGCGTTGCCTCCGGGACGTTCTCATGATGTCGACGAGACGCAGCCGAGGCCGCTGATCGATGTCGGTTCCCCAACGATATCGCCTTGTTCTTCTTCGGCATCTTGGGCGAGGAGCTGGCCCTCGCTGAGGGTGAGGGCTGGGGCGTGGGCGTGGAAGCCACTGGCGGGGCGGGCAGGACCGGGCGTTCAGCAACGCTCAGATGAGGCGTCGCCATCGAGATGGCCTCCGTTCCAAGCGGGGCGCTGTGGGTGCCCCACGTACTCGACCAGATGCCAACGGCTACGCAGGCCAGGAAACCGGCGACGACTGCCGACTGGATAAGCCGATCTCGACTTCGGAGGAACGACCGTTTTGGTGGGGCTGGAGGCGAGTACCTTCGCCAGCTGAGGGTGTCGTCAGACATGGCCCGGGGTCGACGTCGTTCCCGAAGTGGCAGGCTGTGCGGTGTCCGCCTCAGAGGAGGCATCTCCTCAGAGGTCAGGGCAGGACGGTCCTGATCACCGTGCATGGTCCTCCTCTCTCGCCCGTTCATGCCAGGGTGGCGCAGCGTGACGACGTCTGTCGGGAACGACGCGGCATGGCGAGCAGCTTGAAGTGAAGTGGCCCCGGTAAGACCGGGGCCGAAGGTGGGTGAATGGGAGCTATTCGTTCAAGGCGTCGTTGATCTTGTTGTTGATCTGCTCTTGTTGGCCGTCCATGCACTTGGCGTAGACCCGCAGCAGGACGTCAACGCTGTGACCGGCTCGCATGGCAACCTCGGAGGCGGGGACGCCTGCGTTCAGCCAGAGCGAGACCGCGGCGTGGCGTAGGTCGTACGGTCTGGCAGCCAGCGATGAGGCCACCTGTTCCGGAGTGAGGGCGAGCTTGCGAGCTTCCTGCCAGACGGAGGAGTGTGCCGAGCTCGAGTAGGAGCCGCCAGTGCCCGTGGTGAAGATCCTGCCGTCCTCGGCTGTGCCGAACTCGGCGATGTGCTGGCGAAGCATGGCGACCAGGACGGGCGGGATGGGGATCTCTCGTGTTTCCTTGTTCGCGCGGTGCTTCAGGCTGCGCGACTCGTGGGTCTCGCCGGAGTTGGTCCAGCGCTTGGTTGCCTGGGGTCGCGCCCCCTCCAGCACGATCAGGCCCCAGCCAGACTCTGGCAAGGTGCAGTTCCTCAACCTGAGATCGGCCGCCTCCTCTGGTCGGAGCGCGGCGTAGTAGATGCAGGCGAACAACGCCTTTAGGCGAGGACCGCGCTTGCGCCCCACCTTGGGGACCGCGTCGAGGAGTTGCCGCGCTTGGACGGGGTTGACCACCGTACGGGGATCGACCACGGTCACGGCCTTGGGCACTGTCCATTTGATCTCGTCCAGCGGGTTGCTGCTGAACACCTTCTGCTCGACCGCATGCTCCAGCAGGTGGTGGAGGACGGCGCGCTTCCGTCGTACCGTGTGCGCCCCCGCAGGCATGCCGGCGAAGGTAACCGAGATGGCGTCGAGGGCCATCCGGAGGACGTGTGCCTCTCCCAGGGCCGAGAGCGGAAGAGATGTCCTCTCCAGCCAGCTCAAAGCCGAGGCTTGTGCCGTCGTCAGTTCGACCCGCCGCTTCTCTGGAAGCAGCGCGTGAATTCGGAGGACCTCCCGCAGTTCCTCGGCAGCAGGACGGCGTGGCGCGTCGACAACCAGGGCAGGGATGAGAGACAGGAGCGCGTACACCTCCGTCTCGCGGGTCCGCGCTGCCAAGGTGTTCCAGCGCCGAAGCACGTACGCCTGGCCGAACTCCAAAAACGATGGACCGGCCGACTCGGGCGCCAACATCGACACCGGCAGACCGCTGGCAACGTCGAACTCCTCCCCCGCCTTGGCCGCCTGCCGCAGATCCGACATGAAGGCGTTGGCCAGCCCCTTGGTCCGGAAGCTCTTCGACCTCTCCTTGCCGGCCACCCTCCAGCGGGCGACATAGGAGGATACGCCGCGGTTGGAGCGCTGCTGGATCTGGCTGAATTTCACGTCGTAGGTCGTCTTCACTATGCCTTCCGCCGGGAGTCGAGCCAGGTCATGAGGTCGCTCCGCCAGACGCGGAGTTCGAGGTTGGGCAGCTGGACGCAGACCGGTGCACGGCCAAGCTCGCGCCAGCGGTAGAAGGTGCGACGGGAAACCCCGCCCAGTTCGACGCAGACCTGCGGCACGGTCAGCAACTCGTCACGGCGATTCATCGGGTATCACCCGCCATGCCTGGGACGCGGGTTCCCGTTATCGCGGCGGCGATGATCTGATCTCCGACGCTGTAGCCCTTGCCTGCGTAGGTCCATTCGCTGACCACGAGGACTGTGTCCTCCTCGAAGAGCGGCAGGCGACCTGTGGTGATCTCGTGGTCGCGGGCGTGATTTTCGCGGGCGGCGCGAAGCTCACCAAGAGTGGTGGAGTAGCGGCGGGATCGAGTGGAGAAGTGGCCGCGGAAGCCGAGCATGTGAGCCCAGTTGACCAGGCGGAGGTCGGCCAGGTCGCCGATGGCCCCGAGACGGAGGCATTCTGCGATCAGGCGCTTTGGGTGTTCACGGAGGTTGTAGGCGTCGAGGTTGTCGAGCGGACTGATGCGACGGTCGAGGGTGCCAACGCACTCGGCGGCTTTGGTGGCGTACTTGGCGATGTAGCCGGCGACGGCTTGGTCGGTCAGGTCGCCGTCGAGGGTAATGGGCCGTGTGTCGAGTTGCTCGCCCCAGCGCAGGACCCGCTCTGGCTGATCGTCATAGGCAGGGACGGTGGCGGTGACGGCCTTGGCCGCGTATTGGACGACTTGGGTTAGGACGTCGGTGGTGGCCCAGGACGGAGGCGACGCGGCGGGACCGCCCGGGCCGTCGAGGCGAATGACTGCGTGGAAGTGGACGACGCCCCGGCGTTGATATTCGGCGACCTTTGCGAAGGAAAGCGTGAGGTGTTCGCGGAGGTCCTTGAGGGTCAGACCGCCGAGCTTGGCCAGACGGCGGCGTAGGGAGTCGGCGAAGCGCTTCCACAGCAGTGGCGCCAGGGCGTTGAACAGGACTGAGCCGGTGTAGTCGTAGCAATCGGGGCACAGCGATTCGCCGAGGTGGGGGTCGTCGGGCCGGTGTTTGACCGTGCAGGACATGACGCGGCCGTGTGGGCACGTTTCGGCGTTGCGGCGGGCATGGCAGGGCAGGACCTTGCCGTTCTTCTCGCAGCGTGAGTGGACCGTTCCGAAGCTGGGCGCCGTGAGAGTGATGAACAGCGTGGGATGAGCAGTGACGCTCTCGGGCACACCCTTACCGCCGATCAGGCCCGCGCGGATGAGGTGGTAGGTGTCGGCACGGTAGATCTCGGCGCAGGCCGGGCAGCGGGAGGCGCGGCGGGTCTTACACGGGAGGCGCAGGACGCCGTCGGGCTCGTGGCGGGTGGTGTAGCGGTGCAGGAGCCGGCCGGTGGCGCGGTCGTGGTATTCGACCTTGCCACGCAGGTGGATGGGCTGGCGGCACCCACCAGCGGCGCGGATCTGGGCGGCCCACCGGTCGTAATCCGGGGCGTTGAGTCGGGCAATGACACCCGCGAGGACGTGCGGGCTGGTGGTGCATGCGGGCAAGATGGAAGCCTCCTTTCACTCGTTCGGGTGAGGGGATGGCCCCCGACCTGGCAGTCGTCTTGGCGGATGTGCGGCCAGGCCGGGGGCGCTGCGCGTTATGCGCCGTGGTTGTCGATGCCGGTGCCGTCGCAGTCGCGGCAGCGGTTGCGGTCGCTGTCGAGGCCGGTTCCGGTGCAGGTGCAGCAGCGGTAGTGGATGATTTCGATCAAGGGCTGTTCACCTCCCTTGGCGCGGTGTCGTGGTCAGGTAGATGCGCCAGTGGGAGGGCTTGGTGCGGTCCGGGTAGAGCCGCGAGACACCGGTGACGGTGAAGTTCAGGCGCAGGCGGAACAGAGCGTCGATGACTTCGGCACGGGTGCCGTCAAGGCGAATGCGCATGGTCGCTCCTCCTGCTGGTCAGGTGGCGTGTGGCGGGTCGAACTGGATGCAGCCGGAGTAGCTTCTTTCGGCGGCGTGGAGCGCTCGGGCGGCGGTCAGGACAGCCACGGCGCGATACTCCACCGGCCCGAAGTAGACCGAGGTTGTGTAGTGGCCATACGGAGAGTTGTCGAACTCGATGCCGGAGCCGACGTGGGCGGCGATCTCGTCGATCTCGGCGCACATGTCGGCGTCGTTGTCGTGTTCCGGGAAGTGGTGTACGACGACGTGAGAGGAGGCGGGCACCTCTGGGTGTGCCTCCAGGAAGGCGGCCAGGTCGAGTAGGCCATTGATGAGTTCAGTGCGGTGGGCGTGGGTCATCGGGTGATCTCCTTTCTGGGTCAGGCGGTGCGTAGGGCGCGCAGCAGGTCCGAAGCGAGTTGGTTGGACACACCCAGGCGGGCGCGCAGGGCGTCTCCGTTGATGGGCTTGCCGTGCTTGGCCTGGTACTCGTCGGCGACACGGCGGGCGTAGTCGAGGAGTGCTGGTGCGGGACAGTCCTTCTGGGCGTCCTGGCGGTCGTTCTCGTCCTGCTCGTCGGTGGGGACGAGTTCCGGGACGGCGGACGGTGTCAGGACGGGTGAGGACGAGACGTCCAGGACCTCGCTTGGTTCCGGACGGGTGTGGGTGGCGCGGCGTTCGAGCATCGAGATGGCGAGCAGGAAGGCGCCGGCCGGGGTGGCGGCGGTGATCCAGCCCCAGACGGTCGGGGCGGCTTGAGCGAGGTTGGCGGCCAGGGACAGGACGATGCCACCGACCAAGACCAGGACGGGCCAGGAGACCAGGCCGGGTGGTGCTCGGCCGGTCTTCTTGTCGCGTTGGCGTTCGCGGGCGGCCATGACGCAGGTCAGGTCGATGCAGACGGCGATGGCCCAGGACATCCAGCCGGTCTGTCCGTGCTCGGCGGCGGTGTCGCGGATGTGGGTGAACGATCCGGCGCCCGCGATGATGGCCAGGACGAGAACCGGGCCGGTGTCGAGCAGCCAGCAGGCCAAGCGTCGCATCGTCCCCTCCCTTCGGAGCCTCAGACGTTGATGGATTCGGGTAGGTGGCTGGTGATCTCGTTCCAGGACGGGGCGAGGTGGGCGTGTGCACGGGCGGCGTGTTCGGCGGTTTGCTCGGTGACGTAGAAGGAGCGGGCGCGGTACCACTGGCCGTCCTGGCCGGCGACGATGGCGACGCCGGGTGTCTCCGCGGGAATGGCGCGGGCGGAGACCAGGGCAGCCGGGTCGAGGTCGCCGAGGGTCATGGTGGCGGTCTCGGGGTCGTTGACCCGGTGGCAGATCCGTCCCGAGCACTGGGCCCGGAGTGCGGTGACGCCGGGGCCGAGGTCGGAGCCGATGCGCTGGCCGCAGCAGAACAGGTAGATGCCGAACGCCCGCCCGAGCTGTGCCACGCGCAGCAGCGCAGTCGAGGTTTTGGCGATCTCGTCCTTCTCGCTCTTGTCGGCCATCAGGTACAGCTCGGCCAGTTCGTCGACCAGGACCACGATTGGGGTCGGGCGAATGCCGGGCGGGAGTTGCCAGATGTTCCGGGCGCCTCCCTGGCGGCACAGCCCCATGCGATCGATCATTAGGCCGACGAGGTCATCCAGCAGAGTGACCGTTTCGGCGCGCGAAGTGGCCAGGGCGGACAGGCGCGGGCTGTAGGGCGTGAACTCGACCCCGCCTTTGAGGTCGAAGCCGACCAAGGCGACGGGTTGCGGAGCCAGCCCGACGATGAGGGCGTTGGCGAGGTTGGACTTGCCGGACTGGGTCGCGCCCGCGTTCAGCCAGTGCGGCACCGTCTGGAAGTCGATGGTCCACGGCTTGCCGTTCTCCAGCCGTCCCACGGTGACCTTGAGCAGTTCCGTCGAGGCGGGCAGGTGATCGACCTTGACCAGCGGGTCGCGCATGGTGGCCATCAGCACGACCCGCCCGGGCCGGGGCGAGGAGGCGCGGATGGCGTGTACGCCCCAGGAGTGCGCGAGCCGTTCGGCGGCATCGGCGTAGTCGCCGGGTGTCTGCCCTTCCAGGGTGTGCAGGGTGACGCGCCAGCCGTGCCGGGTCGGCATGGGCAGCCACATGAACGGCTTGGTGTCCACCGCGATGCGCTGGAACCGACGCTTGACCCGTACAACGCCGGTGGAGGCGACCATGCCCGGCACGGTGGTGAACCAGAAGCGTTGCCGCTTCTTGGTCAAGCCGCAGCCCAGGGCGACCCGCCGCCAGGACGCGAGTACGGACAGAGCCGTGATCGGGTAGCCGATCACCAGCCAGAAAGAGCCGGGGTTCCAGCGGCGCCAGGCCCACAGCCCGGCCGCGACAGCGGCCAGGACTGCGAGCAGGGCGAACGCGTCACGCATCAGCGGTCTCCCGCACGGGTAGGAGGGCCGAGGCCCGGTAGCTGATCCCCCATCGGCCGGCGATCTCCCAGACGTAGCCGAGCAGGCCGACCGGGTTGACCTGATCGCCGACGCCGATGGGCGGCTCTCCGGTGGTGGCGATCTTGACGAGCTCGATCCGGCCGAACTCGTCCTCTACAGAAACGGTGACCTCGAAGACGGTGTTGCCGTGCTTGTCGGTCTTGATCTCGCCGGTGTCGCGGTTGAGCACCCGCGGACGCGGGGCCTTGACGCAGGTGATGGCGAGCTTGGTGGCATCCACAGGGATCGGAACGGAACGCATGGGCTGTGACCTCCTTCTTCGTCCTAGCCAACATAGTTAACCTAGTTGGCTCAGTTGTCAACGTCCTCTCGGTTGGCTTGGTTGTTAATTCGTGGTGTGATGGACTGCGATGGTCGAGAAAACCGGGCGACCCGGCTACCTCCAGATCGCCGACGATCTCCGTGCGCAGATCCGCGGCGGTTCCCTCGCGCCCGGCACTCCCCTGCCGTCCACCGCCCAACTCGCCGAGCAGTACGACGCTTCGCTGTCGGTGGTGAAGATGGCCGTCGGCATCCTGCGCAACGAGGGCCTGGTGATCGGGCAGCAGGGCAAGGGAGTGTTCGTTCGAGACGCCGATGCCGCACCCACCGGCGACCTGACGAGCGAGGTAACCGAGCTACGCTCCGCCGTTCGCGACCTGTCAGAACGTCTGGCGCGTGTCGAGGAGCAGTTGGCTACGTCCACGACACGCCCTTCCGGACGTAGCAGCCGGTAACCTTCCGCGCCAGCGACGCCGATGCCCCGTCCGGGCGTTCGTGCAGGCTCAGGGCTTTGTCCTCCCGGCGGATGCCGGCCAGGACCATGGCATAGCCCACCAGCAGCGTGACGCCGAGGACCCCGGCGATGATCAGCGGGACCGTCGTCATGACCAGATCACCCCCGCCTTGGCCAGGCCGCGAGGAGCGCGCGGAGGACGGCGGGTCTCGCCGCGCCGCTTGCCGCCCTTGCGCTTGGCCGCCTGCTTCCTGAGCCAGCGGTCCCGAGCCCGACACTTGCAGCAGTGCGCCTGCCCCTCGTCCAGCTGCGCCCCGCACTGGCAGGTCGGCTCCGGGTAGATGTCGTAATTCATAGTGATCACCTGTCCTTTCGGTTGCTCCGGCGTTTCCTTGTGACACTGAGAATGCGACGGAGAGTGAGGACGAGATCACTACACGACAGGACATGTTCAAGACGTCCGGCATACGATGGCCAGGTCCCCGGACGTCCCCCGGAGCAGGTGGAATGGCGAACGAACGGCTACGTGCCGCCCTCCTACAAAAGGGCGTGAGCATCACCGACTTGGCCAACGCGATCCAGGTTGACCCCAAAACGGTCGAACGGTGGATCACCAAGGGCCGTGCGCCGTACCGAAAGCACCGATTTGCGGTGGCTTCTTACCTCGACACCGAGGAGACCTACCTCTGGCCGGAGGCCCTGACCCGCGAACAAGTGGCCTCGGCATCAGAGTCGGAAATCGTCACCGTCTACCCGCACCGCTGGGCCGTTCCCCGGGACGTGTGGGGACGTCTGTTTGCGAGCGCGTCCGAGGAGATCGGCGTGCTGGTCTACAGCGGATTGTTCCTCGCTGATGACACAGGTCTGGTGCGCATGTTCGGCGAGAAGGCCGACGCCGGGGGTACGGGTGCGCATCCTGCTCGGCGATCCGGACTGCGCCGAGGTGGCACAGCGGGGCAAGGACGAGGGCATCGACGACGGCATGGCCGCCAAGATCCGCAACGTCCTCGTCCTGTACCGACCCCTCCAGGGACGCGAGAACATCGAGTTCCGGCTGCACGCCACGGTCCTGTACAACTCGATCTATCGCGCAGACGATCAGTTCCTCATCAACACCCACGTCTACGGTGTCCCGGCCGGGAACGCGCCGGTCCTGCATCTACGCAGAGTTATCGGCGGCGACATGGTCGCCACCTACGCCGAGAGCTTCGAACGCGTCTGGGAAGGCGCACGACAGATAGGTTCCTGAGCCATGGCCAAGCGGATCGACTACTACGACGACCCCGACGCCCCAGCGCCCAACAGCCTGGTCCCGTCCGTGAACGTCATCGTCACCAACGCCGCAGACGAGATCCTGATGATCCGGCGAAGCGACAACGGCAACTGGGCCGTCCCCGGCGGGGCGATCGATCTCGGCGAGTCCATCCCGCAGGCCGCCATCCGGGAAACGCGCGAAGAGAGCGGAATCGTCTGCGAGATCACGGGTTTGGTCGGCACGTACAGCGACCCCCGGCACGTCATCCTCTACACCTCCAACGGCGAGGCCCGCCAGGAGTTCTCGATCGTCCTGACCGCCCGGGCGATCAGCGGGGAGCCGACGCCGAGCGACGAGTCCCGCGAGGTCCGCTGGATGCCCCGCGAGCAGGTCACCGCGCTGCAGATGGACCGCTCGATGCGGATGCGCATCGAGCACTACCTAGCCGGCACCGCCCTGCCGTACATTGGCTGACCTCCGCCGAAGCCTCGAAGGGATCCGCCGCGATGACCATGCTGGTGCACATCACCGCGGCCAAGAACATCCGCTCAATACGGCGCAGCGGCATTCGAGCAGTAAGCGGCGGGCAAGACGAACCGGGAGTCTATTGCCTCACAGTGCTCCCCTCTTATCAGACCACGCATCAGTGGGTACGCGAGCTGCGGCGAGGCGGGCAGCGGACGCTCGTAGCCGTGTACTTCAGAGTCGCCGACAACGAACCGGTGCAAGTCGGCCACTACAACCGTTTCCCCGCCCACCTGGGCAGCGCCGAAGCCGCTGCGCTGATCGCAGCCCAGCCGGACCCGCGCGGGTACGAAGCCTTCATCCAACGCCCCATCAGAGCCGGTGAGATCCACCGAATCCGCAGAGTGAACCAGGTGACCGGCTGGCGCTACATGCCCGGCGCCCACGGAACACCGCCATGCGCCTGCCCAATCTGCAACCCCAGAGGCCAGTACGGCGCCGCCAAGATCCGGACGGAATTCGGAGTCCCAGGCGATCCAGAGGACTAAGCCCTCTCGGCCATCCGCCTTTCGATCTCTCGGACTGCAGCGAGAATGCAGGGCGTTGACGCAGCGATGGATCGGGATACCAGGTGGCCAGGACCGTACCGCGAGTGAATCTCGGCCAGCCGCTCAGCGACGTCGAGATGCACTCCGTCCGGGCCGGTGGTCATGTCGCAGTAGGTCAGCGCCTGGATCAGCGCCGGCCCCTCCTCGCCGAACTCCGCAGTGAGCTCGACGACGAGTGAACGTTCGAGAGCCTCGTTGACCGCGCAGGAGTGATGAGCGACCAGTCGGCACAGGGTGTCGTCGGCCTGGTGCACATCGCGGAGGTAGCGGGCGCCGTCGAGGGGATGGAAGCCGGTCGCGACTAGATCGGGGGCGTACCCGATGTCGTGCAGGTAGGCGGAGGAGGTCAGGGTGTCGGCCTCGTCGCCAAGGATGGGCGCCAGCGACACGGCGCGAGCGGCTACCCCCTGGGTGTGCGCCCAGCGCCGCGGCAAGGTCGTCTCCAGCAGGCCTTTGGCGAGGTCATGAGCCCATTCAGCTTGTCCCACACTGTCACGATAGGCATATGATGCCGGATTCGATCCAGAGCATCCGCCGGGACGTCCCAGGACGTCTCACCGTCGCACGAACCGTCCCCGCCCGTGCTCCGACGCGATCAGTCCTTCCTGCTCCAGCACCGCAAGCGCCTGCCGAACGGTGCTCCGGGAGACGCCGTGCTGGCGACGCAGCTGCGCCTCACTGGGCAGCGTGGTCCCAGGCTGCAGCTCGCCGCGCTCGATCTCGCCTCGCAGCTCGCGGGCAATGGCCTGGTACAGGTATGGCTCATCCTTCGGTTTGTCGCCGCCGAGAACCAGCCGGCCTTTCGCGGGGATGGTGAGGATCAGTCCCTCGTTCTCCAGCACGGCCAGCGCTCGCCGCACCGTGTTGCGCGCGACTCCGAATTCCGCGCACAGCGCCGCCTCAGACGGCAGCATCGAACCCACCGGGTACATGCTCATGTTGATCCGTTCTCGAAGCCGGTCCTCGATCTGGGTGAAGATCCGCCAACCGGTCAGCCACCTGTTCACCGTTGGAGTGCTTCAGACCCGGTAGGCGTCGACGATCCGGTGCAAGTCGATACGGAGCTCGCCTTGCTCGCCTTCGCGCCAGCCGTCCCGTGTGGCCTGCGCGATCCGCTCGACGGCCGTGCCCAGGCGCAGGCAGGTAACCCGCTCGTCGCTCTGGTCTCCCCAGTAGAACCAGCAGAAGCCGGAGTGGACGAAGACGCGACGGACCCGAAGTCGGCTGTCGGTTACATCCAGGCCGGGCCGACCATCCTCGGCCGCGACCAGCACTGCAGGGACATCCCGCTTCGTAAGCTCATCCCCCAGCACGGTAAGCGCTCGATGCGCATAGGCGTACTGTCGTTCGTTCATGCTCGTCATGACCGAGCCGTCCCTTCGCTGTCACGGAGTGTGTAACTCGAGATTCGCTCGCGTGACGGAACCTCTACACCGCAACTCAGGGACGTCTAGGGACGTCTCGTGTTAGCGTCCAGACAGAACACCTGGTCACGCGAGAGGTGCGCATGAACGAGACCCTTCGCCACGCCCTCATCAACGCCCGCCTCCAGCCTGCGGACGTCGCCGCGCACCTCGGCGTAGATCCAAAGACTGTGCACCGCTGGCTCAAGGGCCGCATCCCCTATCCGCGCCATCGTTGGGCCATCGCTGACCTTCTCAAGGTTGAGGAACCCGAGCTCTGGCCTGAGGTCGCCCAGCAGCAACGTGCTATCAACGACGAGGTCCAGGCCGTCTACCCGCACCGCTGGGCCGTCCCACGAACCACGTGGCGACACCTGTTCCAATCGGCCACTCGCGAGATCGGCATCCTTGCCTACAGTGGCCTCTTCCTCGCCGAGGACACCGGCATCATGCGCCTCCTCGCTAACAAGGCCGAGGCAGGCGTACGAGTACGTATCCTGCTCGGCGATCCTGATGCCCCTTCAGTGGCCGCGCGAGGGATCGACGAGGCCCTTGGCCCCGATGTCATGGCCGCCCGAGTCCGAAACGCAGTTGCTCTGTACCAACCGCTAGCCCGCATCGAGAACGCAGAGATCCGCCTCCACCAAACGGTGCTCTACAACTCGATCTACCGCGCCGACACCGAGCTACTCGTCAACAGCCACGCATATGGCACACCCGCTGCTCAGGCCCCGGTGATCCGTCTCCGGACCATCGAACGGGAAGCGGCGGCAGCGACCTACATGGCCAGCTTCGAGCGTGTATGGGCGAGTGCCAAGCTGTGCGAGCAGGCGAGCTGATCAGCGGCCGGGAGCAGACAAGTCGAACTCAGCCAGAGTCAGCAAGATTGTCAGCAAGATCAGAAAGCAACTTATCTGCACGTCATTAAAGGCGATCCGCCTGCGGCGTCTCGCCACGCGTCGGGCGGACGCTGGCCGCGCTGCGGCTCTTCGGCCGGTCGCGGCCAGCGCCACCCACGCGATATCAGCGATACGGCGAAGAGCTAGAACGTCGAAAGACATATCGCAGCCAAGCCTCGATCGGCTGAATCTGATGCTTCAGCACGGACTGCCGAGGACACCGTAGCCTCATGTTTGCCGAGCTGTACTTATGGGAGATCAAGCGGCGGCGCGGCGCCGTACCCCGGCCGCCCATCCGCCGTCCGGGCGCGCGGCCTGGAGCCAGTCCCGGACGGCGGCGGGGCACCAGGCCAGCCACCGCACGCCTGCCGCGCCGCACTGACCAAATGCTCCGACCGTGGTTGCCACGCCGCCGCACAAATGCAGCCCCACGATCGCCACTGCATGGCTGGCCGCCGTACCTTCCGGGGGCGATCGACGGTCCGAGGCTTCGTTCCTCAGCCCCGGCCCACCGAGCACCGCGCTTCCGACAGGTGTTCGCGGACCGTGGAGGACAGGATCATGACGATCGCCGGAGAGAACTGGCCGACCTTCACGAGGTTCTGGCAGCTCTGACAGCAACGCTCGGATTCTCCGACGAAGAGGTTTCGGCTACCGCGCATCACACGCGGATGAAGCGAGGCGGCTTCACTCTGCGGCTGTGGTTGGAGGAGGCAACGTCCGCCGAAGACGCTGCGCCCATGTAGCCATGGCTCGCATCGCGCTTTCGGCCATGGAGTTCATTCCTGAGACCGACGGGCCCTGCTTTGCTCGAGCAGATCCGCGATGGCAGAAAACTCATCACGAGCGACGGTGAGATCTTCAACAATCGCCCGCGCGATCAGATCAGAGGCAGAGGCGTTGTTGCCCTCCTTCCAACTCGAATCCTTCATCCAGGTGATGTCGAGATTCACCTGATCACGATCCATCAATTCCTCATAAGAGAAGGACTTGAAACGTTCGGTCTCGACACGGCTAGCAAACGATTTACCCGGCCGGTAGCAGGTGACGAAGTCATCCAGGTCTTCGGGGGCAAGATTTCTTCGCGTATAGCTGAAGTGCTTATCCGTACGAAAGTCATATACCCAAAGCACAGAAGTCTGCGGCGCATCGAGTCGCTTTTCTTTCTTATCAAAGAAAAGCACATTGGCTTTTACAGCCGTCGAGTGAAAGATGCCAGACGGCAATCGCAGTAGTGTGTGGACATTAAAATCCGTGAGCATCTTACGACGCACTTCATGCGCCGCCGCACCTCCCGCAAACAATAGGCTATCTGATACGATGACAGCCGCCTTTCCAGGAGTTCTGAGTGTCGACGCGATGTACTGCAAGAAATTGAGCTCTTTATTCCGACTAAGAACCCAGAAGCCTGGGCTGAAATTCGTGCGGGGCCTGCGCCCGAAGGGCGGATTGGCCAAGATAATACTCGGGTTTAGGCTCAGAATCTTATGCAGCGAATCACGATCCTCGATGAGCCAATCAATGTTCTCGCTGTCCACTCCGTGCAGGATCAAATTCATCTTTGCCAGAAGAGATGCACCCGGGACCAATTCCGTCCCGAAGATCTGGCTGCTATCCAATCGGGTGCGCTGTCCAGCGGTCATGTCTTTGCTATGGTGCCGCAAAACATAGTTGCGTGCAGCCAGCAGAAGGCTGCCCGTTCCGCAGGCAGGGTCGTAAATCGTATCCTCCGGGCCAGGCTGGACACAGGCAACCAGTGCTTGAACTACTACTTGCGGAGTGTAGTACTGTCCAAGTCCAGACCGGTCATCGTCTACAGCCCTAGCGAGCAGGCTTTCATAAACTTTCCCTACAGGCGCTACGCTCCCGCTCTGCCCCGAATTCAGGCCAACCACATCAACAATCAACTTCTTCAGTTTATCTGGATCTTGAATAGAATTATACGCGCTACGGAAAATGCCTCCAAAATAGTCCTCCCGCGAAGCGAATGCTCGGAGGATTTGATCATAGGCTTCTTTTAGCTCCTGGCCATCCGCTGCCAGCAGAGATTGCCAAGCATCACTCAACGGTTGCAGCGCCAGGTCCGGAACAAGTTCATCATTGGCCAGTTCGTACCCACGCTTGAGAAACATCAAATATGTAAGCTGGTCTAGGTACTCGAGTGCGGATACACCGTCGTTTCGGAGCGCGCCGAAAGACTCCCACAATTTTTCCGCCAGCTCGGACGCCGTCGAACGCATCAAAACAATGCCTCTTTCTGGAATGTCTGGCTAACTCTTCCCCGGCGTGTCCGACCAACGCGTTGGCGCAATGCTCGTTCAGCTCGGATCCGCTCCAGCACGACGGATATGGGCTCATCTGCCAGCTCTTGGCTCACCAAGCGGCCAGCAAACGCCTCGGCCAACAGCGATCCCCGCAGTTCTGCTGCCCGCTTCTTTGCAGCCACGATCGTGGGCGCAAGACGTTGGATGGCGTCAAGTTTCTTCTTGACATCGGCGACGATCAGTTCCTGTTCAGCAAGAGGCGGACGAGGAAAATCGACTCTGTTCAGTCGGGTTGCAGTCAGATGAGTGAGTGTTGTTGTCCCACGGGCCTCGCAGCGAAAGCGCCCCGCATGCAGATGCCGACGGAACACCAAGAGCGCCCACTCCGGTAAGACTCCGGGCTTGGCACGGAACCGCAGGAGGCTGTTGGTGAAAGCCACTTCCGCAGGGATACCCCGGTACATAGCGGGGCGGCCAAGATACTCTGGGCTCTGCCCCTCATTGAGAAGGATATCTTTATCTTCGAGACGGTAGCGCTCGAAGTCCAGCGGCGGGAAATTCATCTCCATGAGATCAGAAGTGTCGATGTGATCTTCGTATACGTTAGCCACTCGTAGGTAGGGGCGCATATCTGGACCATTATGTCGGCTTGGGTGCCGTGCTCGTCCGACGTCGACCTGTCCAGCTTCAGCAACTGTCACCGAATCCCAATGTGACGGCGTCGGCATGGGCACCGCCTCCAACAAGATTCGCTTGGCCAGCAGCTCCACCCGCTCCGAAACACGCGCCATTGCCGCGGCCCCAGCATCTAGATGGGCCACGTGATCCTCAAGAGCTGCAGCGATGCGGCGTTGCTCGGGGTACGGTGGCAGTTGTAGACGGAGGCTTCGCAGCTGTTTTTGCGTCAGGTATCTGACGCGACCGCCAGTGGCGTAAATCTCAAGCTCTCCCGAGAGGCTCATGTGCTCCATGAAGTAGCGAAGGTATCTGACATCTATTCCATTGTATGGTCGGACTCGATGCAGGTCATCTCTGTGAGCAATGTAGCCAGCGGAGTTTGGCCAGATCCCGCAGCGGCCAATATCGCCAGTCTTGCAAATCAGCAGATCATTCGGCTTGAGACGAAAAAGTTCACGTTTTCCTAGAGGAATTTCTATCGTCGCAACGTCATCTATTTCGACCCGTCCCCAACGTACATTATCTCGCCCTATGGAAGGGATCGTACATCTGTCATGTACGTTTCCGTAGTCAGACTTTATACCCAAACAGGTCTCGGCAATCTCACCAATCGTCGTTGCGGCCCAACCAGGAGGCAGGCACGGATAGGGACGGTGGACCGAGTTCAAATCTGAGCCCTTCTCAAAACAGTTGGTCGGAGGTCGGTTTCGGCAGGCGGAACTGAACATGCGGCGCTGCGAGCGCATCGCGCCCAACTGCGCTGGAGCTGAGTCGGTCGAGTTCGTCCACCAGAAGCGGGATGCCGGCGTTGGTCAGCATGAGCTGTGTCTGCTCGTCAGCCGAGAACAGGACGGCTCCGCGCGCTCCGCGGGTCGCGAGAGTTCGGTAGGTGTTGCGCACCACTTCGTGTAGCCGCTCGCCATGAACACCGCGCATCGCGTGGTCCTTGTTCTTGACCGCGGCCCATTGGCCCTCGCGCCAGACGTAGTCCTCGCCCATGATTAGACCGACGTAGTCCCACTCGAAGCTCTGGGCTGTGTAAATGCAACCCACTTGCTCGAAACCGGCCGGATCGGTAGCCCATGTTTCGGGACCGGGGATCCGCTTACGCACGTACTTCTTGTGCGCGTTCCATGCCCGATGCCACTCCCCGATGCGGATATCCAGCTCCAGGTCCCCCTTGCGATCGGTGGCCTTGGCCCACGGCCACCAGAAGCCGGCAACGATTCGGGCCGTCGCGTCCTGCGCCATCCGCAGGCGGAGATACTTCTCCATCTCTTGTGGGGAAGCAGCGAGGAAGACGTCATATTCATCGCGGGGAGTCCATGGACCAGGGGCACCACCGTGATAGCCGAACAGCCGCTCAACCCAGTCGACGTATTCCGGGCAGCGGCTGTGCCGGAACTGGCTGTCCAAGACGATCTCATGGACATTACCGGGCGCGACACCGCAATCGTCGGCAGCCTGACGAATCGTCTCCACCGTTCCGACCTCGTCAGCACGGATCACCTGGTAGGGGTCGAGGAGAAAGACCGGGACACGAGCCGCAGTGATCAACTCGCACGCCTGTGGTACGCCCGTCCGGTCTTCCGCCCTGGTCCTATGGTTGCTCGACGTCGGGCGAAGCCGGTGCCCCTCATCGATGACCAGGGCGTCGAGGTCGTTCTCGGTCCGCCAGCCGTGCTGGTTGAAGTAGGTGAACACTTTCTCGGCCCCTTTGCGGGTACCGCTGAGGTGCTCGCGCAACGCGCCCGCGAAGGCGGAGCTCCCTGATGCGTGTTTGGCGGCGAAGCCGAGGCGGTTCAGCCGGCCCAGGAGCTCCAGGGCGAGCACGCTTTTGCCCGTACCCGGGCCGCCTTTGATGATGAAGACCTCTTTGTTGCTGGCCGAGCCTGCCCGCCGGACGGCTCGGATCACACGTTCGACGGCCAGTTGCTGTTGGTCCAGCAGGACGAAGATGGGGCGTTCGCGCACGGCTTGGTCGACCGCGCGCATCAGGTCTTCGTTGGGACGAACCCGCGCCTCGTCGATGTCGCGTAGATGCTCCACCGCGTGATCACTCGAGATGGAGCCGGTGAGGAACGTGGCGAACTTGTCGCGCTCGTCTCCGGCGAAAATGTGCACGCTGCCGTCGCATTCGGCGGGCAGCGGCGCGGCTGGTGGCAGGATGCCTGCCACGTCTTCGCGCTTGGCAACGTGCAGGTTGACCACGTAGTGCATGCGAGCCGAGTGTAGGTGCGACATGTGCTGCAGCAGTGATTCGCCGTACGCCCAGACCTGCTTGACGGGGTGCAGATCGCCCGCCGGACTGCCCGGATGGATCACTTCTCCGGGCTCGCGGCTCATGCGCGCCCACGACCACCGTTTGTTCTCCACCAGCACGACCGAAAGGTCGCGTGTGCCGGGCTGAGATCCCACCAGCACCATGTCGATGCGGCCGTCGCTGGACAGGTTGTTCATCTCCAGGATGACCATGACGTCGCCCAGATTCGCTCCCACGAGCAGGTTGACGACGTGGCGGACACTGCTGCGCCACGTCTCCTTCTCGGAGGTGCCGACGGCGGTGTTGTAGACCTGCGCCGCCCGTGCGACCAGTTCACCTACCAGCCCCTCTTGATCCTCGATGAGGCGCTGGCGGAGGTGAGCTGCGGAGGCGGCCAATAGATAGCGGGCTCTCATTGTGCTCCTGGCTGAGAGGTGAGCTGCGGGGTAGCTCTTCGCTTGCTACGTGGACGTGACCGGCACACCGTGCTGGTCGAGGAGTGGGACTCCCAGGTCGATCAGCAGCTGGTTGGTGGCCTCATCATGGGCGTATAGAACGGCGCCACGCATGCCGCGGGTGGCCAGCACACGGTACGTGTTGCGGACCACGGTGGAGAAGTCCTCAGCATTGATTTGGTCGCGGTCTTTGTTGTGGCGGCGCTCCGTCTGCCACTCGTTCCGCCACACCAGGTCCTTGCCGATGATGACGCCGGCGTAGTCGTACTCGAATCCTTGTGCGCTGTAGACGCAGCCGACCTGATTTACTCCAGCCGGGTCGGTAGCCCAGAGCGGCGACGGCGGGATGTCGCCCAGGTACTCCTCCGCCTTGGAGTTCCATGGCCGCCGCCACTCGTCGATGGTCACGTCGTCCGGCAAGGTGCCATCGTCATTCGGTTTGTTCCACTTCCAGCAGAAGCCTGCGGCGATGCGGACCTTGCGCTCCTCCGCCGCTCGCGCTTTCAGATATTTCTCCATCGCCAGCGGAGTGGGGGCGACGTACAGGCTGAAGTCGTCCAGTGGCCGCCAGACGGGCCGGCCTTGCGGCGGCGCAAGCATGAGGAGCCGATCCACCCAGTCGACGTACTCTGGTGAGCCGCCACTGCGGAACTGGTGCCGCAGGGTGATCTCGCGCAAGCCGTACCCCAGTTCCCTTGCCTTGGCGCGGATGAGGTCGAGCGAACCGACCTCACCGCGGCGCACGATCTGATGATCGTCGAGCAGGAAGACCGGTACGCGTGCGGCGTGGATCAGCTCGTCGATCTGGGGTGGCGGCTCACGCATGTCGTTCTCGTCCGTGCGGTCGCGCGAGGTCTCGCGGATGCGGTGTGCCTCGTCCGCGATCAGCACCTCGATGTCATCGGGAGTGGCGTCGGTGAAGGTGTTGAAGTAGGTGAAGGCGCCGCGTTCCTTGCTGGGCAGGCCCGCGTACTTCCACAGGGTGCGGGTGAAGGACCGGCTGCCGGTGGCATGCACGGCGTGCACTTTCTGCCGGCAGAGCGTGCCCAGCAGCTCGAGGGCAATCACGCTCTTGCCGGTGCCAGGGCCGCCGACGATGGCGACGATCTCCTTGCCGCCGCTCTGCTTGCTCTTGGCCACCAAGTGCCGGACGTAGTCGTAGGCCTCGCGCTGCTCGTCCAGAAGGGGGAAGACCTGGCGCCCGCGCACACACGCGGCGACCCGGGTCATCAGACCTTCGGCGAGCCGAACCGGCGCCTGCAAAAGGGTGTCGGCATGCTCAGCAGCGCGCTCCCCGGACAGCCTCCGCAGCAGCGTGTCCCGAAACTCCTGCCTGTGCTCGCCGGCGCCGTACATCGCCACCCAGCGCGGCACCGGGTTCTCCGGCTCCTGCGTCTCTTCCTGCTTCCGCGCCACCGGCCGCGCGGCGTGTACGAGATGAGCGGGTGCGTTATGCAGGTTGACGATGCCGCAGATCTTCTCGTCCACCAGCATGGAGACATAGCCGCGCAACACCTGCAGGTAGCCCCACGTCTGATTGGCCGGGTGCAGGTGCGGGGCTCCGTTCTTGCTGAGCCGCACCATCTCACCGTCGGGTTGGATCCAGCGCCACTGTTTGTTCTCGACCACCACGACCGACATGAGGTCTGTCTCCGGGTAGGAGCCGACCAGGACCATGTCCATCCGTATGTCCGTGATGGGCGCCTTGAGTTCGAGCAACACCTGGACATCGTCAAGCCCCGCATCGACGAGCAGTCCGACGACCGTTGGGATGCTGTTCGCCCAGGACTCGACCTCGCGAGGGTCCGGCATCTCCCAGAAGACCTCATTGAAGCGGTCGGCCAAACGCTCGGCGAAGCCGCCGCCCGCGATAGCGGCGGCAAGGTCGCTGGCACTCCCCCGGTAGAGGCACTGCAACGCCATGTAAGCGCTCCTTCGCAACGACGACCGGCACGGTGCCGGCAGGCGTGGATGGGGACGAAGGGTGGTGCGACCTCGTACTGTAGCGGCGATCACTGACAATCCCATCAGACGGACGAGGACCTTCAGGGACCTCAACCCTATGAGCCTGTCCGTCGGTAGTGCCGCCATCGGCTGGCCGGCGCGGATGAAGATCACGCTCTTGCTTGAGCCGGCGTGCCCGGGACCTCTTCTCGCCCCCTCCATGCACCTCGGCTGAACTTCCATGACCGCCTTTATCTAGCGTGATAGCGCCTCGCTGCAGGGATATTTGAGACGTACGTCATCCCACAGGCATGCGCCAAGCAGGGCTGAAGCCCGTGCGAGTTCCACCGATCGCGATTCCGCCAGGCGGTGAATGTGTCCACGTGTCACTTACCCCGCTACTCTCTGGACGACCATGTGATGTGGCCCGGTGGGCTTTCGCGGTCCGACGGCTCCAGCCGTAGCCGATAGACCCGCATCACACCCATCCATCGTGCCGCCTGGGGGACGATCTGTGACGGCTCTGCGGCTGTCTGTAGACAACCTTCTTGCTTCTCCAGACGGGTCCGCTCTGGGGGAAGCCATCGCCGACCATGTGCGGGCAGCAACAGGGCGCCGTTCCTCTCCGTCTGAGGTCAGGTCTTGGCAGCGCAGCCTGCCCGTGCTCGCTCGCGACCTGGCCGACGCCGGACTGCACAGGGTCGAGATGCTCGTGGAGTACAAGCTCCCGCTGACCAGCAGGCGAGCCGACGTGGTGCTCGCCGGCGTGCATCCGCGGACCGGCGAGGACTCGTACGTCGTGGTCGAGCTCAAGCAGTGGAGCCGCGCCGAACCATCCGAGACGGGCGAGCATCTGGTCATCGTCGACGGCATGGGCGGTGGCGAGACACTCCATCCGGCCGAGCAGGTGCGCCGGTACTGCGAGTACATGTGCGACTTCCTCGGCGTGCTCAGCGGCAAGCCTCACGTCGTGTACGGAGCCGCGTACCTGCACAACGCGATGGACCTGGACATCGACGGTCTGGTGGAGCAGGTACGCGACGAGCGCAGCCGCCTGTTCACCAAGCAGCGGCGCGGCGAGTTCCTCCGCTACCTGAGCGAGCGGCTGTCCGACAAGCCGGGCGCCGACGCCGCGGACCGGCTCCTGTCCAGCGCCGTCGCGCCCAGCAAGCAACTCATGGCCTACGCCTCGAAGGAGATTCGCGAGCGCGAGCAGTTCACGTTGCTGGACGAGCAGCAGGTCGCGTACGAGCTGGTCATGGGAGCCGTCGACAGAGCCCGGCGGGCGGACTTCAAGCAGGTCGTCATCGTCACCGGCGGCCCCGGCAGCGGCAAGAGCGTCATCGCCCTGTCGCTCCTCGGCGAGCTGTTCAGGCAGGGCCGATCGGCGCTGCACGCCACCGGCTCGCAGTCCTTCACCCAGACCATGCGCCGCTACCCCGGACGCGGCAGCACCCGCATCAAGAACCTCTTCAAGTACTTCAACAGCTTCACCGACGCCGAGCAGAACGGCATGGACGTACTGATCTGCGACGAAGCGCACCGCATCCGCGAGACCTCCACCAACCGCTTCACCCCGGCGGCCAAGCGAACGGGACGCAGCCAACTCGACGAGCTACTGTCCGTGGCACGTGTTCCGGTCTTCCTCCTCGACCAACACCAGGTAGTGCGGCCCGGCGAGCTCGGCACCGTAGCCGGCATCGAACAGTACGCCCGCGCCAAGGGCTACGACGTGCGCTTCGTCTCGCTCGACGAGCAGTTCCGCTGCGGCGGCAGCCGCAAGTACGAGCAGTGGGTCCTCCGCCTGCTCGGCCTCGCCGATGGCGGGCCGATGGAGTGGGACGGGGACGAGGACTTCGAGGTACGGCTCGCCGACTCACCACAAAAGCTTGAGGCGTTCCTGAGCACCAAGCCCGGCACCGCTCGCATGACCGCCGGCTACTGCTGGCCCTGGAGCGACCCACGCCCCGACGACACCCTCGTCAACGACGTCGTCATCGGCGACTGGGCGCGGCCCTGGAACGTCAAGAAGGACCGCGCCGTCGGCGACTACCCACCCAGCATGCTGTGGGCCAGCGAGCCGAACGGATTCGGGCAGGTCGGCTGCGTCTACACCGCCCAAGGGTTCGAGTACGGCTGGAACGGCGTCATCCTGGGTCCTGACCTGACCGTTCGCGACGGACAGCTGACCACCGTCCGCAGCGAGAATAAGGATCCCGCATTCAGAAGCCGGAAAACCGTTCCCGATGGCGACTTCGATCAACTCGTGCGTAATGTGTACAAGGTCCTACTTACACGAGGAATGCGAGGAACAGTGATCTACGCAGTGAACCCTGAGCTGCGGGATTGCCTCGTCGGCTTGCTGCGTGCGGCAAGAATTTAAGCGTCATCCTCAACGACAGGACTTTCGAACCAGTGTGCGTACTGATGACGCTAAGGACCTGCGGGGAAATAACTCGTAGCATTCCGGCTCCGCGGTCGATGGTCTGGTATGAGCGTGTCGGCAGAGACTGTGGAGATGCTGACGGCGAAGCTTGAGGCGATCTTGCCGCATCTGGAGGAGCGGCAACGCCGGCTCGGCGCGTAGGTTCGCGCGCTGAGCCATGGCGAAATCCGGGCGGCGGCCCAGGCCGCGGGCGTGCGGGAGGCAACGGTGTCGAGGGGCGTTGATGAGCTGGACGCCGTTGCTCAGCCGCTGGGACGGAGGCGTCGCCCGGTGCTGGAGGCGTTGGCCGATGCCAAGTGGCCGAACGAGTTGCCTGGTGGCCTAGCCATTTGGCCAGACCACCCGGCGGATTGTCATGAACGTCCGGTGTACGCCGAACTTCCCTGGTTACCGGGTGAGAGCTCGATGAGCACACTGTCGTCCTTGCCACCCTTGAGGCTGACATTGCTCAGCACGTAGGGGGCCTGGTTGATGCGGATCTGAATGGTCCCCGTGTCGAGGGCGGTGATGATGAGTTGCCTTCCGCCGGAGAGACTGACCACGGTTTCCTCCTTCCGCTCACCACCTTGAACGATCGAACCGATGCCCTGATGCGTACGGATCAGCTTCTGGCTTCTGAGGATTGCCAGGGCACGCTCGACCGTCCCCATGGAGACGCCGTAGGACTGCTCGAGGTCGCTGATGGACGGCAATCGCGCTCCGGGCGACAGCTCACCAGACGTGATGCGCTGCCGTAGATCGTTCGCGATCTGCTCGTATTTGGGAATCTCTCTTAACATACCCAGGACTCTAATGTCCTATATAAGAGTTGGGTAGGTGAACTCGCAATAGGTGACAGGGTTGGTTCCGAACGGCAAGCCTGTTACAGACCTCGACCTCACGCCTACTCAGCCGACACCGTCAGTGGGATACCGAAGCTGCAGGCGGACCGGCTCGGTCAGTACGGCGCGGGCTCCATCGAGATCGGCCATCCGAGCTGCCATTGTCGCCATCGCCAGCCGTTCCGGTAGCACTGCGGAGAACTTCAGGCCACTGACCGCACGGCGGTCGACGTCCGGCAATACCAGGATCTCCCCGTTGCCTACGCTGCTACGAGCCTCTCGCCACATCTCAGGTGTCAAGTCCTCGCGCAGCCGTACGGAGAAGTCCGTCGGCCGCTGCACCGGGTCGGCGATCGACGGCAGCGTGGCGGCGAGCGTCGCGTTGGCGCGGTACCCGGCCCAGGTCCACCATCGCACGTCGTCACCTGCCCGGCTGATCAGATTCCCTGCCGGATGCACGATGCTGGGCGCCTCCTCCTCCCGCCATTCAGTGAGTCTTGCCTGAGCTCGCCGGGTCAGGGAGACCGTAGGATCCGTGCCGAGCAGGACCTCCCGCATGGCCCGCGTAAGCGGGTAGGACAGACCAGCGATGCCGCCGCTCGTCCATTTAGCGACACCGCCGCGGTCGGCAGGCTCGACGAAGGCCCGCCTGCGAGCCCAGTCAATGAAGGTCACCCGCCAGCTCCGGCCGCCGAGCAGCAGCAGGCGAGGTCCCGTTCTCTCCTCCGTGAGTACCGAGGGGTCGGTCTGCCCGATCTCCTGGCGTCCGGTCAGCACGGTGAACTGCGGTGGTGCGGTGAAGGAGGCGGTCAACTCGATGAAATTGCGCCGTCCGAAGCGCTTTTCGGCCTCGGGCCCGATGAACAGCATCCCGTCGTCCTCGTCAAGGAACCCTTTCTCGACCATGTGCCGTACGATCGGAGCCGCTGAGCGGTCGAAGGGGACCAGGCCGTTCCACTCCCTCTGCCACACCCGGTTGCCGATGCGGTGCTGTTGGAGGGTGACGGCGAGCAGTTGTTGCGCCACCAGATGCCGCGGTTCCGGCGGCGCGGTCACCGGTTCGACCCAGCCTCGCCCCCACAAGAGGAGCAGTCCGGCGGCCTGGAGCAGCGACTCTTTCCTCGTCGCGAGGAACAGGCAGTTGCGCACAGTGCCAGCCCGCCGGCCAGTGCGACCGATGCGCTGCAGGAAGGATGCAACGGTGCTGGGCGCATCAATCTGGATTACTCGGTCCAGGTCACCGACGTCGATACCGAGTTCGAGCGTTGAAGTAGAGACGATGACGCAGTCGCGGGCCTCCGCGAAGGCTCGCTCCGAACGGGCACGCTCCTCTGCGGAGAGTGAGGCATGGGACAGGAAGACATTCACCTCGCGGGCGCGCAGGGCCGCGCCCAACTGCTCTACTTGCCGCCGCGAGTCGCAGAACACCAACCGCTTCTCGCCTCGGTGCAGTGCGGCGATCAGTTTCGCGGCGTTGTCCAGCGAGCCGACATAGTCGAGTTCGACGTCACCCGCTGGGTGGAGACCCATCGTGCGGGAGCCGTCTAGGAGAGAAGTCTCGGAGCTGGTCGCGATCGAACTCGGAAGATCAGGCGCCACCACCTGGCCGGTCCGCTTGCCAGCGTCGGCCCCTTGTAGCCATTCGAGCAGCCGCTTCGGATTCCCCACGGTCGCCGACAAGCCGATCCGCTGAACGGGATGGCTGGTCACACGCTCCAGCCGTTCCAGCACGGCCAGCAGGTGCCAGCCGCGATCGTCGCCGGCGAAGGCGTGCACCTCATCGACGACCACTGCCTGGACGCGGCCCAGCAGTTCTCCGTGGTCGGTCTTCACGCCGATCAGCATCGCTTCGAGCGACTCGGGCGTGGTGAGCAGGATGTCGGGTGGATCGGTGCGGATTCGCCGCCGCTGTGACTCCCGGATGTCGCCATGCCAGAGCGCGGCACGGCGCCCGAGCCACTGAGCGTAGGAGTCGATGCGCGGCAGGAGGTTGTTGAGCAGCGCCTTGAGCGGGCACAGATAGAGCACCGATGTGCCGGTCCAGCGCCGCTGCTCCATTGCTGACAGCAGCGGGAAACAGGCTGCCTCGGTTTTGCCTCCCGCGGTTGGGGCTAGCAGGATGGCGTCCTCGCCATCCATGAGGGGTGCGATTGCTGCTTGCTGCAGCGAGCGTAGATCGGGCCACCCGAGAGTGTTCACGATGTGGTGCAGAACGACTGGGTGAAGACGGTCCAGCCAATCACCAGGCTCGCCGCCGGACGTCATCACAGGTCCAGATCGACGTCGTCGGCTGAGGCGGCGAGATTTCGTTCGGTGTCGGTGAGCTCGTCGCTCCGCACGGTCAGCTTGTAGTGCCGCCGAGGATCGAAGTCCTCGAACTGATCGACGCGATCAAGCACGTCGCCGACGAGCTTTTTCAGGAACAGCCGAGGAGCCACACCGACCTTGCCGCCCAGCGCCCCGCCGACCGCCTGCGCCAGGTCGGCGATGTACGCGTCGGTTACGAACTCCTTGATCCTTTCGGGAGCATCGGCTCCGGCGGCGTAGAGATCGCGGACCGTCACTCCTAGGTCTACCAGCGAGTCTGAGGTGAAGCCGGGAAGCCGGAGTTGGACTGCGCGCGGGTTGTCGAAACGGGGATCGGTGGTGAAGTCGGTCGCCAGTCGTTGGGCCAACGGCGCTAGGCGCTGCACTCCCTGTTGCCCGTCGTAGAACGCTGGAGTACCGGTGATCAGCAGATACAGCCCGGGGAAGCGGCCTGAATGCACCTCGTCGATAAGCTGCCGCAGCGCGTTGAGTGCCTTATCACGTGCGTCGGCCCGCACCCGCTGTAGGGTCTCAACCTCGTCCAGCACGACGAGGAGCCCGGGATGTCCGGAGTCGCGCAGCACCGTCAGGAGCCCCTGCAGGAAGCCGAGTGCCCCGAAATGGTCGAGGTCGCCGCGCACGCCCGCGAACCGGCGTGCGGCGGCGGCGACATGTGGTTGCCCGCCGAGCCAAGCCAGCACCGCGGCGGCGGTCGCTTCATCGCGTGCCGCGAGCGCGGCCCGGTAACCGCGCAGCGCCGCGGCGAACGACGGCGCATGCCGCGACACCTCAGTGAGCCGGGCGACCAGAAGCTTCTCCACCTCCGCGGTTAGGTCGCCCTCGTCCGCTCCATCGGCGAGGGCGTCCTCCTCCAGCGCGTAAAACCACGCATCCACCACCGACCGCAGTGCGCTTGGTGGAAAACTGGCAGTGGTGAGTCGTTCCGTCAGCCGCCGGTAGACAGTCTCCAGCCGGTGCAGGGGCGTCTCGGCCTCCGATATCTGGATCTCCGAAACGGCGAAGTTCCGGCGTTTTGCCCGCTCCCCAAGCCACCGGGCGAAGAACGTCTTACCGGTTCCGTACTCTCCCCGCACAGCCTTGAACACCGACCCGCCGGAAGCGACCCCGTCCAGTTCGGCGTCCAGTGCCGATTCGAACCTCTCGAGGCCGGTGGCGAGCAGATCGAGCCCGCTCTCGGGTACGGCACCGCGCCGCAGCGCGTCGATTACGGCACGGCGACGCACCGTACTGACCTGAGCGGAAGGGGACGGCCGAGCGGTGTTCACGCCTGCCAGTCTCCCATCGTGCTCGTCATGCCAGCTCGAACTGGTCGCGCAGCAGTCCCGTGTTCAACCGCAGGGTGCGTCCATCGGGGAGAGTCTCCAGAACCTGCACCCCGTCATAGTTGAGGAGCTGGCGCAGCACGGCGGCGAACCCGTCGGCTCGGGCTGCCGGGTAGCCGACGCGTTGGGCCAACGCCGTGATCGGGAGGGCCCCGGTGTCGAGCATCACCAGCACCGCCTTGCCGATCTTGTCCAGGGGAGGCTTGCGAGCCAGCAGCCCTACCTGTGCCTGGAAGATTTCCGATTCCAGCAGGGCGTTGACCAGGACGTCATCGGGTGAGGTCAGGCGCGGGGAGAGAAGGGCGTCGTCGCCTCCAGGCGCCAGAACCACATCGAAGAGCGCGTCCCCCATCTCGGCCTGCGCCCGCGCCGCCTTCGACGGCTTGGCGCGCCGCTTCGGCTCGGTCGCAGGCACAGGGGCCGGGGTGGCGAGGCGGGCAGGCTCCGTCTTCGCGAACCACCAAGCTGGGCGCTGATCACCTAGCTCACGCCATCCCTTGGGCGGCTCTGCTCCGAAGGGCAGGAAAGCCAGGACGGGGATGGTGACCTCGGCGGGTGAGGCGCCGCCATGGTAGCCAGCCTTTTGCGCTGTGTATCGAGAGTCCGTGTCCCACAACGCCACAATGTTGGCGCCTGGCTCCGGCCACACCACCCGCGGCCCGGACAGCTCGATCTCGGTCCCGCCCAATGGATTACCGGGGGTGCGGTGCCTGGCGGATGCGATGCCATCGCCGTCGACCTTTACTCCGTGGCGGTCCACGACGTGCCCGTGATCGCTGGTAAGGATCACTGCCATACCTTGGGCCGCGGCCACACGTAGCAGGTCTCGCAGTTTCCCGATCTGGTCAAGGCGCCATGCTCCGTCGCCGAGCTTCTGCTCCTTGGTGAGCCTGTCGTCAATGGTGTTCAGCACGACCGCTACGTGGGTGTGCTCGTCAGCGAGGGCCTCGGTCAGATCTGGTCCGAACGGGTCGCCGGCGTTCTCGCCCCGCAGGTCGTCCTTGTGGAAGACGGCAGCCCGGGCCCCGCCCCAAAACCGATGCGTGGGGAAGATCCGCTTCTCGTCGGTCTGCGTGCCCTTCACCAGTTTCCCAGCGAACAGCGACGTGCGGGAGACCGCGGTCAGTGTCGGCAGGGCGGCGGCCATGGCGCGCCGTCGCGGCGGACGGTCTGCTAGATCGGGTACTGGATCGTACTCGGCCCAGTGCCGGCGCAGTTCCTCCCCCAACTCGGTGGCGATCGCCGCACTCATTCCGTCCAGAACCAGCAGCAGAAGGCGCCGCCTGGCTTTGGCGGTGGCGATCGGCTTCACGACTCGTACGAGGAAAGTCTCCACAGTCAGCATCGAGCCAGGGTCAGTGCCTGCCGCTGTCCACGTGGCGAGTGTCCGCGCGAAGGCCTGATCGATTTCACGTCGATGGTCGCGTACCTGGGCACCGAGCGAGTCGTACGCCATCTTGAGCACGGAGTTGGGGTCGCCGCCTGCTTCAATGTGCTCCAGGGCCTGGTCCACCCAACCGATCTCGGCGAGGTGACGTTCGATCGCCGATGCGACCGTGTCAGCGGCTGCGGCCGGGCCGGTCGCAAGCCAGCGGGCGAGCCGCTGTCCCATACGAGCCCGTTCGATTCGGACCCTTACGTCCGGATCGGCCGCCATATGGTGGCCGTCCAGCGCCTGAACAGCCTGCGTGACCGCCTCCGGTTTCTCTCCCGACAACGCTCGCCCGACCTGCGCGAACCGGGCCTCCAGTCCACCCGCCAATACCGGACTGCAGGTCACATCGGCGCCAAGCTGCCGGGCCAGGGCCTCGGCCCGGTCCAGCACCGTGCCGGTGATCCGACGTGCTTCGCGTGCTGTGTCCTCATCCCCGCCGTTGCGGCCTGCCTCCAGCAGCGCGGTCACGTACTCCTCGCACGACCGTCCGAATGCGGCCACCAGTGCATCGAAGGCCTCGCCGGTGGCGGGTGGCTCGTCGCCGAACCACCGTTCCGCCCGTCCGCGCACCCGGTAGGTTTCCGCATCGGTCTCGGTGTGCAGCCAGAGCGTCGCGCATACCAGCCCGAATGGCACAGCATCGGCTCCGTGCTCGGCCTCCGCCAGCGCAAGGAGAGCCCGGGTGGCAAGCCCTCCCTGGTCGTCCTCGGCGAGGAACGCCACCAGTCCGGCGCGTTCTGGGCCGCGTAGAGCCAACAGCCGCTCCGGTCCACCAGGGGTGAGCGACCAGCGCAGCAGGGTGTGGGTGTCGAGTCCGTCGTGTAGTCGGCTTGGCTCGTCGGTGTCGTAGCGGCCCAGGCGCAGGCGACGCAATGCGAGTGCCGAGAGTGCGGCACGGCGTGACAGCAGTCCGCCGGCCAGCGGGGGCCAGCCACCCGGCGGAGTGGCGTCGAGGAGCGCTTCTGCGGCCCAGCCATCGGCCTTGAGTCGCGGGTCGACTTGCTCGGCTCCGAACGCCTCCCGTACGACGTCCCAGCCGTCCACGATCTCGATGCGCTGTTTGTGCGTACGAGCCAGGATGGCCGGGTCGAGCTCGTTCTGTTCGCGGTCGGTCAGCACCACCAGGACCGCCGGCCCACCAGCGTCGGCCGCCAGGTGGTCGAGCACCAGCTCATGTACTGCCAGCGGCGAAGGGGCCGCCATGATCCGCGCCTGCTGTTCCTCGCCCCAGGACAGCTCCGCAGGGCCGTCCCAGTAGGGCGCAGAGCGCAGCAGCACGACCCGTCGCCGTTCGCCACCCTTGAGGGACTTCTGAGAGGACAGGAACTGGGTGATGGTCGCGGCAGTCAATCGCATCGCGCCCGTGATCGTCGTAGGCATCAGTCCACGATCCGCCAGATGATCTCAATGGTGGCGCTGGGATTCTGCGCCACCAGTCCGGCCAGCTCCGCCTCCAGATCGGCGACAGCCTTGGCCGCTGTAGTGCGCTTCGTCCCTCCTGCTGTCCCGATGCCGGCCTTGGAATCGGGGGTGCGGTGTGTGTCGGGCACGCGTGGATGACTCGACGACGTGTCCAAATCCATATCTCCCGCTTTGCGCTCCACCGGCACGGGCGAGCGCGGGACAGGAGGTTGGTTCCGCTTGACCAGTGCGGTGACTTCGCGGCGGGTCTGCTCCAGAGCGCTGACCAGGTCAGCCGTCAGTTGGTCAGCCTGAGCCACCCCACGCAGGGACTGCAGCAGCGCCTGCCCCTCGGTGCCCTGCCCCTCGGCGAGCTCCAGCGTGTCCCAGGCCGCCCCGGCCAGCGCCTGCGCGACATCGTGCGCCCGCTTGATGCAGGTGCCGTAGCGGTCGGCGCTCACGTCCCCAAGATTGAAACGGGCAAGCGTCTCGACGACCCGCTTCGGCCCGCTCGTCGCCGCTACTGCCTTCAGCAGGTCACGGGAGCGGCGAGCGAGCGCAAGACGCCCCTTCTCGTCCGTCTCGTCCAGGGCGAGGAAGCCTGCATGCGCCTCCAGCCGTCGCACCAGCTCCGCCACCTGCTCCTGGGATGCGCGGGCGCTCTCTATGATCTGCCGGGCGAACTGATTCACCATGCGGCCCCGCCGCAGCGCCGGCGCCTTGCGCCCGAAAATGGTCTCGTATCGGCGCCGGGCCTCGTCCCAATCGTCCTCGCTCGGCAGCGGCTGACTGCGCAGCGCGTCCCCTGGCTTGATCTGGGACAACTCGGGCGCCGGGTCTAGCGGGACTCCACCACGTACCCAGACCCGGTCATCCATCTCCGCGAACGCGGCGACGACCAGGTTGGCGAGGAACGGCTCCAGCCCGCGCCTCTCCGGCCGATCCGTCCAGCCGAGGAGAGTGATGAGGCTGAGGTCTCCGGTGACGCCGTCGGTCTGCGCCATCCGCCGGAAGTGGTCGGCCCAGCGGTTGGACAGCGCGAAGTACGCTTCCTTCTGCTGTCCGAGCTCCAGCTGCTCAGCCACCCGGCGCATCAGCTTGCGATCTTTCTCCGGCACCTCGACCCGCCCGTCGCGCGCCTCGGCAGCCGTTCTTATATGAGCGAAGATCGTTCTGGCGTCGGCAGGCTTCACCGCGATGCCGACGCCATCCTTGTCGAGGTCGGGGTGGGCGGGGAACTGGTGAGCGAGCAGTTTACCCGCGAGGTCCCTGATGGCTTCACGCATGGGCTTGGCAAAGGAGACGGCCAGCCCGCTGACGTCGGGCAGTGCCACGAGGTGGTCATCGAAGCCCAACTCGACATCGGAGGCCTTCTTGTCCGCCAGCCCATACGCTTGCTTAAAAGCCGTCTTCACCTGCTTGAGCAGGGCCCCGAGTTGAGTCTCCAGCAACCCCTTGGCGCGTGCCCGGTTGTCGGCGTTGAGATGGGCGGCGTACTGGGTGGCGAACCGGTTGTCGTCGGCGAGCGCCTTGTCGATGATGACGAGCCTGCGGAAATCGGCGAACCGCTGGGCGGACAGGTGCGCGGGGATCCACGCGACCGTGGCAGCGGGCTCGCCCTGCCGCTCCCGCAGGCGATGCATGCGGTTGACGTCATCGACAGGACCATATGTTCCCTCGTCGAACGGCAAGTCGACGATGATCCGCCAGCGGCCTTCAAACTGAGGCTGCAGCTCGTGGTCGGGCAGTTCGTCCTCGTCGGCGATGTTGCCGAAGATGATTTCCACTGTGCGGCCGGATCCACGCCAGACGAGGTTCAGGTCGTCAGCGCCGAGCCGCCCCTCGGCGCGCTCCATGCCCAGTTCCTCGGCGAGCAGACGCTTGGCGAGCGACATCCGGTTGCCGGGGTTGTCGTTGACGGTCGCGTTGGCGATGACCGAATCGACGTCGACGCCGGACAGTTCCAGCCGCACCCCCGCGTTGGCGCCGGTGCCGGTCTCCTTGATCTCGGGGAAGCGGGCGGCCCACTCGGCCACCTTGTTCTTGATGATGCCGACCTCGCTGCCCGGAATCGGCGCCGACACCGAGCCGTGGTTGAGCGCGCCCAGCCGGCGGTTCGTCAGGTCGCTGAGGGCGGGCACGCTCGGCGCAAGCGCCGACAGCAGCAGTGTGCAGATCAGCCGGTTGTCGCCGACGAACGACCTGCAGCGCTGGGTCAGGGCGGGGTCGGTGACACCATCCGGACGGTGCATGTACCGCTCGACGTCGTCCTCGTTGACGTCGTACGAGGTCAGCAGATACGGCCGCAGCTTGGTCCTGTACAGCTTGTCGGCCGCGTCGAAGACCACCTTCAGGCTGTCGACGAACGGCTTGTCACCGCCGTCGGCGATCAATGAATACAAGTCCCCCACGGGGACCAGGTCCCCCAGCCGCAGGTCATCCCGACGGGCTGCCAATAGCTGTCCCATCAGCTTCAGGCCGGTGCGCGAGCGCTGCAGCGCCGAGGAGATGTGCACCAGCGTGTCCATGAAGGCGGGCGAGAAGGGGTACGTCAGTCGGAACGACTCCTCATCCGCCCCGGTTGTCCCCTTGTCCGAGCCAAGCAGCGTGTCCCACACCTGCGGGCCGATCCGCTTCGTCCGCTCGAACGCCGCGTCGACCAGCTCCTTTTTGCCCTCCTTCGGCCTCAGCAGGCGGGCGTACGCGATCTGCGGAAGGTTCCGATCCTCCAGCGTGATCTTGTCGAACCGGCCCGAGGCGAGATTCAGCGTGTCCTGGATCGAAGCCTCGGCCGCACCCGACACCTCCTCGCCGACCAGCTCGCGCAGGTCGCGCTGGCGGGCGATAAACGACACGATGGGGATGGCCCGCCGAGCGTCCCCGCCCTCCACGAAGTTCGTGATCTTGCTGGCTTCGCGGGCCACGAACTTCTGGTCGTGGATGAGCGTGGCGAGCCACAGGATCAGCTCGTCCATGAAGAGGATCAGGCCGTCGTAGCCGAGCGACTTGGCATGCTCGGCGATGACAGACAGGCCTGCATCGAGGGACACGAACCCGTGCTCGTCCTCGGCGGCGTTCATGGCGAAGCCGGGCAACAGGTAGGTGCTCGCGTCGTGCACAAGCTTGGCCCGCAGCTCGGCCGGGGTGGATGGGTGCACAAGATCCAGCGGCGCGCCGCCGTCGTGCAACTCCTCGGCGGACAGCGCTTGGTCGAGCAGCGCGGACGTCCAGGCGAACGACTCCCCCCACTCGTCGTACTCGTCCGCCTCCTCACCGCTGTACCCGAGCCCACCGATGACCGCCGCGTCACCCATGCTCTCCCGGATGGCCCGAATGTTGGCGAACAGGGCATCCGTCCGGTACACCTGCGGGGTCGGCGCCTCCGGATGCAGCCGCTTGACATGGCTGACATACCCGCCCAGCACCCGCTGCTCCAGCGCCTTTGCGCCGAGCATGTGGTATGGCACCAGCAGGAACCGCTTGCCGTCGGTGTCCAGCCACTCGTGCTTGGCCAGCACGTGATCAAACTCGTCCCGTGCGCGGGCTGCCTGGTTCCCGCTGAGCAGCGCGTACAGCACAGCCATGAAGTGCGACTTACCAGAGCCGAACGAGCCGTGCAGGTAGGCGGCCTTCGAGGTGTGCCCATCGAGAGCGGACTTGATCAGTCCAAGTGCCTCTTCGAAGTTCTCCAGCAGTCGCTCGGTGACGACATAGTCCTTCAGGGCGTGCTCAGCCCCCTCAGGCGTCACCGCCTCGGCGAGGCTCAGCACGAAGTCCGAAGTGGAGATGGACTCCTTGATGTCGATGACATCCTTCAGGAGGGGCTGCTCTGTCATGGCCTTGTCTCGCTCTCCCTACTTCTTGGTGGTACGGCGCCCGCGCGCCGACGCAGTCGGCCGCCAGTTCCGCAGGGCGTCGTCGGTCAGGCCGTGCTCCTCCTGGATCTGCTGCCGGTAGCCCGTGAAGAAGCCAGCCGGGGAGCCGCTGTACATCGCGTCGGGCTCGTCGTGCCACTGCCACAGCCACGGCTGCAGCTCAAGCAGGCCGGCGAGGAACGGGGTGATGTCCTCGGTCGTCATGGGCTGGTTAGTGAAGTACGTAGCCAGCGCCTGCGCCTGCTCACGGTGGTCCCAGCCTGCCCAGCCGTACAGGCCGGGGACCGAGTAGGAGATGAACCGCTCCTTGGGCACGTCGAGCTTGCCCCTCGCCCGCCAGTAGGACGGCTTGGCGAAGTCGGCCGAGGTGTACTTCGGCGGCACCGGAATCGAGTCCCGGATCCTCTTCTTGGCCGGCTCGTCGGGGGCAGCGTCCTCCTGCCGCTGCAGGTCCCAGACATGCTCCCAGTCGGCGCGCTTCTTCAGCCCGGACGGCTTGTAGCGCAGCGCGGCCAGGCATGGGACATGCTCATCGGCCAGTAGATCGGCGACGACGGCCATCAACTCCCGGCGAGGAGCGTAGAGTCCTGCGACGGAAACGAAGTCCTCATCCCGCGAGAGACCGTCAACCAACCGGGTCAGCGTGACGATGGTGGGCTGCCCGTTCTCGTCGTACCAGTGCTCCCCCCGCTCAATCCGATCCAGCAACCAGGACCGCAACGCCTTCTCTTGCAGCGCGTCCCACCCCTCGGTGGCCCAGCGCCGCTTGTACTCGGGCTGCTCGATCATCCCAAGGGCTCGCGACGACTCGATCGCCTCGATCCGCCGCTGCACGGTCTGCTTATACGCCTCAGGCCACCGCTCCGGAATCTCCGTGATCGGCGTGGACCCATGCCGTTTGAACCACTCGCCAGACGCCTCACCCTTGGCCACTTTTCGAGCAAGCACGATCTCAAAGGCCCGCTCTCCAAGGGCAAGTTCGGGGATGTCGGCCTCGTCTGGGGTGCGGATGTCCTCGGGGTGAAGGTTGTAGAAGGAGTAGACCTGCCAGTCCAACTCTTCCTGGAGCGCAATCATCCGAGCTCGAATGAAGTGCCAGCTCGCCTTCTTCTGACGGAGGATGGCAGCAGAGAGCGGCCTAGCCGTAACAATAGAGGAAGGACTTACAGCAGTGAGTTTCTGAGCCATGGCATCGAGAGCAGCAGCGAAGACAGTGGGGCATTGTGCAGGAATGGGAAGCTCCTGCAGCTTCGTAGCAGTGAATTCGTAAAAGCGTTCCCAGTCATCACTAGTGAAGCCACCTCCTTCGCCACGAATCCCTTTGTCATGACTCACCATCTTGAGCCAGAAACAGGCAGTCGAACTGTTGAGCAGCCCGAGCAGTCTCAGGTACTCTTCCTCTCCCGCCCCTTCCTGCAATTTAATCACCGGTGCGGATTGCTTGAATACCTTCCCGCCGCGATCTAGCACAAAGTGATTATTTGTTGCCACGAATGCAAATGCAATCGATAGTGGTGTCCGAAGCTTTGCAGCATAGCTCTCCAGATGCACGAACCAAGAGTTACGCTCTGTAATTTTTCTGCCGAAAATGACCCTTTGGGACAGTACGGCACGTGCAGGCCAAAGGAATCGAGAAACGAGCGGATGTTTATCGTCAAAAGGATCTTGATTGTTTGAATCTTTATATGGACAAGCAACTTTAATGGTCGCCGCAATAGCAAAGTCGCGAACATATTCCCCGATAACTAGATCTCGAAAGCAAGACTCCAGGCCAATTCTCTTCGTCGTTGCCATATCAGGGACGAAATAAGCGTCGTCGGCTCCACTATTCGTAGTGCGACCAATACTTACCGAGACATCCTTGATCACAGAGACTGCAGCTTTATCAAGCTGCTCAATCATCTCCAAGCCGCCATCGACAAGAATCCATGGCTGCTTACTGAAATATCGCTTGTGGTTAAGATCATCTACTGAAACCCACTGACTGACCGAACCCGGTTGATCGATCTGCGCCACGATCGCCCGCCAGACAAGCCCATATTCAGCGTTGTCCGGAGCGGCCGGCTCACCCTGAACGCTTCGCACTGTCCGAACGGTTTCAGAACGCTTGCTCCCAGAACGGTGTGTGCCGATGAGAATGACTGTCGGCGTCCCATGTCCGGGGATATACGCTCCCGATGTGTCGATGACCTCAGTCAATTCAACCTTGTGTGCGAAGAACTCCTCGATCAGCTTTTCGCCGAACTCCCGCTTCATGAAAGAGTTCGCCGTTATCTGGCCGACCATGCCATAGCCACGCCCGTCGCCGGTGTCATCCCGCTTGGCCAGCTCAAAAAACCGCTGCGCAAACGGCACTGAGAGCGCATAAGTACCCGCGCAGGCGCTGTACAGCCCTCGGTACAGCTCGTTCAGTTTCTTGTCTTTGACCGTGATGTATGGCGGATTGCCGACCACGACGTGGTAGCGGCCTGGCTCCAGGATGCCGGGGTGCTCGTGCACGTCCTCCACGGCGTATGCGAACTCCGCGAGCAGATCACGCGGTGCTTCCTCACCCAAAGTCAGCTCAAGCTGCCGCTCCTTGATAAGGGAGTCCCCGATCGCCAGATGAACCGGCCAGTCATACTTAGCCGCTTTCTCCATCGTGGTCACGCCCGCCGCCGCCATGGCCGCAACCAGCAGCCGGAACCGGGCGATCGCCACCGCGAACGGATTCACGTCCACCCCGTGGACAGAATCCAGCGCAGCCTTAACCCGCTCGTATCGATCGACATCAGGCCGGCGCTCACCCCAGAGACGAACCAGCCGCCGAAACGCCCCCAGCACGAAGTGCCCCGACCCGCAGGTCGGGTCGATCGTTTTCAATTCCTCGAAGCCGAACTCCCGCACTGCCGGATCCATCGTCCGGTCTAGGATGAACTCCTCCACGAACTCCGGCGTCTGCAGCAGCGCATACGTCTTGCGCGCCGCCTCCGACAGGTCCTGGTACAGGTCACCGAGGAAGCGGGTGTCCCACCCTTGAGTGCCACCGTCGTTGAGCGGGTCGGTGAAGTCGTGGACAAGTGCGCCCACCCCATCGCGCTCGCGCCAGAACTCCACCAACACCCGAGCACCATCATGCGAGAGCGGGATCTGAAAGAGCGGATTGTGCGCCCGATCGAACAGCAGCCGCCCGGCCTGCCCCTTCCCCAACTCCCCGAAGGCACGTTCCAACCAGCCTCGATAGGTCGGATCGGCATCGTCCTCGACATACGCCTCGTACCGAGCCTGCGCCAGGTCACGGCGCTCGGTGTCGGCAGCGGTCAGGTACGGCTCCGGGATCAGCCGGTTGTCCTCGCAGAAGCGGACGAAGACCGTGCCTAGCACCCATGCCACCGCCACCTGCGTGACACGCTCGTCGAGCCAGGAAGCCCAGGTCGCCGCCGTTCGACCCAGCTTGCGCGCCCGCTCGTACTCGGCACGCAGCTGCTCCCCGGTCTCCGGCAGCGCCTTGACCTGCTTGGCGAGGTCGGCCTCGGCCGCCTTGACCTGCTGCTTCAGGTCCTCCAGCAACGCCTTGCGGTCGATCATCTCGCCTCCTGTCGGGCCGCGGCCCGGTGCTCGTTGCTCACCCACGCGTCTGGCAGCACGATCCATTCGCCCAACCCCGCCTGGTACGGCACCGCGACCGTGCCCAGCCTGGGCTCACGCGCCGGATCGCCCTGCGGACACAACAGCCACAGCCCGCGCAAGCCCTGCCTGGACGCCGCCGCCAGCCGGTCCAGCACGCCCATCGCGTCGTAGCGGGCGAACACCCCGGCATCCGTCAGCAGCACCGGCCCGGCACCCGTCGCCAGCAGCTGACGCACCCGCGGCTCGATCCGGCCCCAGGCGGTGCGCGTGTACTCAGCCAACTTCAGCGCGGCCCGCGAACCGGGTTCGGCCACGTCCGCCCGAATGATCGTCTCCCAGGTCGGCTTCGTTCCCGGCGGCACGAGTTCGTGCATGACCTCCAGGAACAACCCGGTCATCGAGACTGTCTCGGTCGCGAACCTGCCACCGGAAAGCTCGGTGACCGCCTCCCGGGTCAGGCCCGCACGTACCGTCAGCACCCGGAACCCGTCCCGCCGCACCGAGGCGCCCAACCTCTCCTCCGCGCGCACCGCACCCGCGAGCTGTGGATCGTCGGCATATCGGGTGAGGCCAGCGTCGGCCGTGCTGTGCCGCCAGGCGCGCACGGTCAGGTAGCTGGAGGCGATGTCCATGCGAGTGGGCAGGTAGCGCGGGGTGCCCGTGTCTTCGCGGGTCGACAGGGTGAGGTCGAAACCGGCATCCCGTAGCGCCTTGGTCAGGGCCCCGCCGGCCCGGGCGTGGGTCAATTCGGGAAAGCGGGCGCGTACCCGCTCATGAACGTCCTCGGCGGTCAGACCCGGCTGCCGCTCCTCGGACACCCCCGGGATGAGCCGTACCAGACCAGCCTGCGTCAGCCGCAGCGCCCGCACCAACGCCAGGTCGCGAGGGTAGATCTCCAACCGCGGCGTGGCCGCGGCGTTGCGAGAGGCGGCGACGGCCAGCTCGACCATGCGGCGCTCGTCCCACTCGATCGCGCCCGGCGGCGGGGTGATCGCGCTGAGCTCACCCAGTACGGTCATCGCGGTGGGCAGCGTGTCGAGCTTGGCGAGACGGTCGGCGACCCGGCCCAGGCGGTGGGCGTAGTCGAGCAGTCCGGGAGCGGACGGGGTGTCGGGGGCGTCGTCCTCCCCGACTTCCAGGGCCAGCAGACCTGCGCCCATTGCCTCGTCCGCGGCCTCACGGTTGGCGGCGTGCCGAAAGGCGCTGTCCTCCGGCACGAGCTGCTCGACCTCCAGCACGGCACGGACGGCGGCCAGGGCGAGCGCCCGGCGCTGCTCACGCTCCTGCAGGCGGGTGCCACGCCGTACGGCCAGTGCATCGGCGATCTCAGCAGCCGAGGCGACCCGGCCGAGCCCGGTCAGCAGCGAAAGGATCTCCTCCCGCAGCACCTGTAGCGCCGGGAGCTTCTTCCACCGGGTCCGCTGAGTCTTCAACATCTGGGGGATGCGCCCGCGGCTGAGGCCGAGGGCGTCGGCGACTTCCCGCTGCTTTGGCCAGACACCGATGTCGGGCAGCTCGCCCTGCTCGTCGGGCAGGCGCAGCAGCAGCCGCACCATCTCGACCTCGTTCCGGTTGGCGCCGTTCTTCTTCAGCTCCGGCACCAGCAGCGTGGCAAGGGTGTCGAGGCTGACCGAGCGCAGGGCGCGCAGCGGGAGGTCGTCCGCGCCTTCGCCCTCGGCGAGGGCGTTGGCCAGGGCGGACTCCGCGGTGCCGAGCCGCTCCAGCTCCTCCTTGGCGGCGCGGCGGCCCTCGGGGGTGAGGGGGGAGACGGGTGTCTGGCGCAGCCGTTCGCCCCATTCGCGCTGGCGGCGCTGGATCTCGTTGCGGGTCTTGGCACCCAGGCCGGGGGCGTTGACGAGGGTGCGCTGGCTGTAGTCCAGTAGCTCGCCCACTGTGGTTACGCCGAGCCCGTACAGGAACGACTCGGCGGCCGGGGTCAGGCCGGCGGCCGACAGGTGCGTCTCGCGGCTGACCTCGGCGGCGAGCCGGTCACGCTGCTGCTCGGCGGACTCCGGCTCGGCGTCGGCGATGACGGGGGCCACCTCATCCTGGGCGGGCGCCGGATGCCGGGAGGCTCGGGGATTGGACGGAGTCGTCTCCGCCATGTCCAGGAAGATCTTTTTCCAGGCGTCCCGCATCGGCTTGAGGTCCCTGAAGCGCCGTGCGGCGTCCCGGTGGAGGGCCTTCTGGAAGAAGGCGACGAGCCCGTCGCGGATCGCGGGGTCGAACGCCTCTGCGGCGATTGCCGGGACTGGCCACTCCTCCGGGTCGGTCTGGCGCGGCAGTACCTTGCCGTCGCCCCATTTGGGCAGTTCGCCGGAGGCCATCTCGTGCAGGGTGACGGCGAGGGCATACCGCTCGGCGTGAGCGTCGTACACCGAGCGGATCAGCGTTCCAATGAACGGATCGAGATAGCCGTCGGTGCCGGCCTCCGTCTCCTGCACCGGGTATCCGGCCAGCGAGAAGTCAATCAGCACCAGCTCACGAGTGCGGTTCGGCCGGACACGGATAGCAATGTTGTCCGGTTTGATGTCGCGATGCCAGACGCCTTCCCCCTCCAAGAAGTCGACCGCACCGAACAGGTAGTCGCCGTACGCCTCCAACTGATCGACCTGGAGCCGACCGCTCTCGCGCAGCAGCCGGGCCACGGTCTCCTGGCGACGGCGCGTCCCGCTTGAGCCCTCCCCGTTCTCGTCCAGGTCGCGCTCGTTGCCGACGTACTCCAGGACGAGAATCGTACGGCCACCGATCACCAGCGGCTCAGGCTCGACCAGCCGGATGACGCCCGAGTGCGCTCGGATGCGTCCCATGACTTCGGCCTCGCGAACGAGGACCTCGCCACGGCTGTCCGACAAGGCGATCTTCAGGACGGCGAGGGCGCGAGCGCCCCGCGCCTCCGGGTCGGCCCGCAGATCGCGAACGAGGAAGGCCCGGCTCGTCGAACCGGTGCCCAGGCGGCGCCGCACCTCCCAGCGACCGGCCAGCACGTCGCCCGCCACCGCCTCCAGCGGATCCTTCTCCTTCGTATCTGCCGGGGCGGAGGCGGGAGCGGTGAGCGAGTCCTCAACGCATTCCAGCATCTCCAGGAACTCGGCGACCGTGGCCAGCCGCCGCTCCGGCTTGTAGGCGGTCGCGGCCTGAACCAGCTCGTCGATGTCCTCTGACAGGCCGTCCACGATCGCGCTGGGACGCAGCCCCTCCCCGGCCTCCAACCGGGCCAGCAACTCGGCCTGGCTCGCGGCCGGCGGCTTCCCCGTCGCCAGCAGGTAGGTGAGCACGCCGAGCCCGTACACATCCAGGGCGATCGGATCCGGGCTCACTGCGGTCAGCTCTGGAGCAAGGTACGGGTCAGCTCCCTCAGCAAGGTGGATCGCCGACAGCGCCGTTGGTGCGAACCGCGTCATGCCCTGAGACGGCCCGCTGCCGCTGCGCTGCGCGGCGATCTGCCAGTCGGAGATCTGCAGCCGCGGAGTGAGCCAGCCGCCCTCCCGATTCTGCGGGATCACGTGCACCGAGCGCGCCGCAAGAGCGCGGTGGTGGATACGACTGGAGTGCGCCGAGCGCATCGTTTCGGCAAGTTGCCGGACCAGGGCCATCCGGCCAAGGATGTCGAGCTTGTCACCGTACTGGACCAGATACTCATCCAGCCGCAACGTCTCCGGGTGATGCTCAAAGATCAGCGCCGGCCCGGCCGAGTGCCCGGATGGGTCGTACTGCTTCAGCTGTACGGCGCCGGGGTGCCGGAACCGGCGCAGTACAGCCGCCTCCCGCCGGGCTGCGTTCTCCACCGACGCGCGGATTGAGGCATCCGAGCCGCGTTCGCGCAGGTAGATGCGCACCCGTGCCGGCTCCGGCAGCTCGCTGTGGCGCGCCAGGTAGTCGGCCCAGGTAGGGCCGGTGTCAAAAGCCTTACGCTCCAGAAGGTAGGGGCCGACCTTGTACTCGGCGTCACTCCGGCGGATACCCACCCGGCCCAGCGCGGCCTTGATCTCCCGGGAGTCGGTTGCGGTGATTCGCCGCCGCTCCTCGCGGGCAGGTCGCTGCAGCATCTCCACGAGGGTGTCGATCGTGTAGACGCCGTTCTGGTCGTGGGCGGGCAGGCGCACCCGCAGTGAGGAATCGGTGAAGCAGACCGCCTCCGACACCCACACGCGCTTTCCATGCCGTCCCAGGAGCGCCGCCAACTCCTTGGCCTTCTTGTTGACCAGGTGAAGAGGATTTCCGTGGGAGATACGACGGCCGTTCGGAGCAGTCTGCACCCAGGTGCCGTTCTCGGTGGTGAGGCTCCCGTGCCAGTCCTTGAGCTCGACCATGCACACGCCGCCGGGGGTGACGACCAGCAGGTCAACCTCACGTACATGGCCGGTGTGCGCGGTGAAGGTGAAGTTCGACCAGGCCCGCCATGGGTCAGCGTCCGGCAACAACACACGGATGGCTTCCAGGCCGCGGCGCTCATGGTCGAACTCGGACTCGGTGACGATGGTCCACCGGCCTATGAGCATGCGCCTACTCCGCTGTCGATGCTGTGTCTCGCCGGCCGCTGAACGGAAGCCGATCTGTTCGCCCAAATGGTAAAGCAATGGCAATGGATCTGGGTAAGGCTTTCCAGGGCAGTATGGGTAACGTTTTTGACGGATGCCTGTCGACTCATCCCATTGGCGCATCTCTCCGCAGGGGTGACTTCAAGGTGCCCGTTTCCGACATTCCTCCAGACATGCCGCAGAGCGAGGGAGTGTGTGTGAACTGCAACTTTGGAGCAGCGAGGGTGGAGGGCGGTCACATAGGTCCGATGAAGCTGACAGATCTTTTTGTCGGCCCGTAATTTACATTTCGGGCGACCGATACTCCTATCGATGTCACGTCATAGAGAGTCGCGACACTCGCTCTGCCACGATGCGATGCCTGCGGCCGCGGTTGGAGCGCTGGGCCACATGACATTCACCCGCTCTACCGCTGGAACATCACCATCGACCAAGCCCAGCAGTAGAGGGCATCGGCCATCCCGAATCGGGCCAGCCAGCCCGGAGGGGCAATGGATGATGGCGATGGATCACCACGTCAGAAACGCAGACGAGGGCCCCATTTGGTCGGGTAGCTCTGCCGCTTCCCCCTGCTCTGGCGGGTCACTTGGACTCTCCGGCGTGGTTGCGGGCTGGTCCTTCTTCTTCGCACGCTTGCGAAGGTGCGCGGGAAGGCGCAGGTGGGGGGCAAGTCGCTTGCGCAGTTCCTTGGGAAGTCCCCTGCGGATCTGCTCCAGAGCCTTCACTTCCAGTTGCCGGATGCGCTCACGGGTCACGCCGTAGTGGCGGCCAATCTGGTCGAGAGTTTGGGGTTCGTCACCGTCAAGGCCCAGATGCCGGCGGAGAATGTCGACTTCCTTGTCCGAGAGAGGGGCCAGCCACTCCTCGACGGCCTGCTCAGAGATCATCTCTTCCAGCATCTTCTCCGGGCCCGGTGTGGGGTTGAGCCAGGACAAGAGTTCGCCCAGGTGAACTCCATCCCCCACGATACGGTCGAGGGAGTCGGTGACCTTGCTCAGCGCACGCACCTCGTCCACGGTACGGATGTCCAGGCCGGTGGCCAGCGCCACATCGACCGCAGTGGCGGACTTACCAGCCTGACGCAGCGCTGATTCTGTGGCCGCGACTTTGCGCATCTTCTCGTGCATGTGGACAGGGACGCGGATGGCCGCGCCCTCGTCGGCGATCGCCCTGGTGATCGACTGTCTAATCCACCAGGTGGCGTATGTCGAGAACTTGTGACCCATCCGTGGGTCGAACTTCCGCACGGCGTGGATGAGGCCGAGGGTTCCGTGTTGGGCGAGGTCCTCTTCCTCAAGCCCCTGCCCTAAATAGCCCAGGAGGATGCTATAGACCAGCCGCGTGTTGTGCAGGACGAAGGTGTCGCGGGCAACCCTGCGGATGTCGTCGGCGGGCAATGCCGAAAGCTCCTCGTCGGTCGGCTCGACGTCCACGCGGTCGACGCCGCCGCGTAGCAGGATGCCCAGACCGAGCTCCTCGGTTGCGCTGAGAAGACGCCGATGGCATGCGACTTGGCGCGTCGTTGCCCATCATGACCTTCCATGGTTGGGTGCACGGCTGGTACCGGGAGACCACCGGCTCGCCACTCGGAGCGAGGAACGGCTCCTTCGACTGGCCGCGGTTGATGTCCGCGGCGCTTCATGACACCGGACGACGAGGGCATATTCTCGTCGTCGACGAAGCTCAGGACCTCCCGCAGGAGTTCTTCAGCCTATGCAGAGTCCTCGGTATGGACGTGATCGCCTTTGCCGACGAGTACCAGCGGATCACCAGTACCCAATCCACTCTCGACGAGATCGAAAAAGCTCTTGGCGGCTGCGGTCGACTCGAAATCAGCACCAACTTGAGGAACCCACGCCCAGTCGCGGAACTTGCCCGTCACTTCTACCCCGGCCTGTACCACCCGCCGCTGCCGCACCGGGACGGACGGGTTCCGGTGCTGCTGCGACGCCCGGAAGCCCGACGTCCATTCGCGCGCTGGCTCGCCCGCTACGTCGATGACCACCGAAAGCTCAAGATCGGAGTTGTGGTCAAACGCAGCCATGAGCAGGTAGAGCTGCTAAGGGAGATCGAGCGGGTGCGCCCCGGCCTACAACCACAGATCTACATCGGCGCTGCCGAAGACAAGCGGTACAAGAACGTCGACGCAGATCGTCCTGGTCTACGGCTGGTGAACCGAGCGAGTGTCAAGGGCCTGGAATTTGACACCGTCATTGTCCCGGACGCTCATCTGGACGCGGGCCATCCATCCAGCGTCGATCTGAAGATGCTCTACTACGTGCTCGCCACGAGGACGCGTGGAGAGCTTTACATCTGCTATTCCGGTGACCAGGAACCGCGGTTGTTCAGCGGGATACCGCAGCAGACCTTCGTTCGACAGATCTTGCCTGGTTAGGTCCCACGTGCGCGAGCGTCAGGGACGCCAAGTGGTCCGGTTCGTGCTCGGTGTGCAGGCCAAAGGTCAACCTTTTTTGATGGTAAGGCAGGACCAAGCATCTACGCGCGTCAGAGCGAACTGCCGTGGCCCTCCTTCGTCAGGCCTCGCCACCGGACATCCCGGGGTTTGACGCAGTCCATAGTGAGATGGCGTATCCTGGGCACCCGTCCATAACGGAGCGTTAGCCTGAGAAGCTGGCTGGAAGCCAGTGACTTCTCTGGACTTATCCATTTGGCGGCCCAATCGCGAGCATCGATGGGTGCCGTTCAGTTCCGCACCAGACGATATCCCAATCCGCTCATGAGTCGCCAGCCTTTCGATACTCCTACTCCTGTGCTTCCTCGTGCATCCTCAGGCGATCCACGAGCTGACGAGGAACGGAGATGAACCTCTCTTACCTTTTCCTCTGGCTTGATGAACGCCCGACCGCCGGTACGCTGCGAGGTCGAAACCGCATACTTGGTACAGTCGGGCACACAGTAAGCAGGGCGCTTGCCCTCGCGCCGCCTACGTTATCTCGGACACAGCTTGGTCTGACCTCAAAGACAAATTTGATTAGGTTAGCTCTGAAGCTTCTTCGAAAGAAGCAACGTCAGCTGCTGCGAGCGAATTCGCCGTGAGCCCAGGTCGGATGAATTCCGGATGCCCGACGTATACTTATCGACGATCTCATCGACTTCCTCGGCCGCCATGTTGACCATAGCTGCCAGGGATGCCAAAAGACCGGTTGTTTCTTCGTTTTCGCCACTGCGCTTCCTAGCAGAGACTGCACGCTGGAACAGGTCCAGAAGGTTTCGAACTTGCGTTGTCAGAGCCGGGCTGGCGTTGCTTAGCTTCTCACGCAGTCCCCAGGAGACATGTAGCAGCGTGAACATGTCGACGATATTCGACCATCTGGTTCGGCCAACCCATTTGAGGGTATCACTGAGGACTGTCAGCAGTTTGAGAAATTCCACCGAACGATCCTGATAGTCCTCGAAATCTGCGGAGATCTTGTCGTAGCGTTCGTTAAGTTCGGTCTTTTTGTTGGATAGCCCGAATATGCAGGTGCCGAAAACCTCGGCGTAGAACTCCAGATCACCGCCTCGTTTACGTCGTTCGCCACTGAAGACACCGGAGAGTTCGCTTATCGGGTGAGCCGCACAGTCTTTGAGGAAGTCGTTGAACGGGCCAGGCAGCAAAGCGTTTCGAAGTTCTTGTTCCGTCAGCACCATGTTGACTCTGTTGACACGCGCGAAAACTGCGCGCACAAACTCATCGGCAAGGTTAGACAGGCGTCGAATCGGGAAACGATATTGGAAGAACTCTTGACGTACATCATCGGGCAGTTCTTTGAAGAGCTTCCCCTCGTACTTCTCGCATAGCTCCTCATCCTCCAGCCCGTCCAGCGGATACTTGTTTTTGATAAAATCAAGCAAGGAGGTGAGTCGCTGTTGACCGTCGACAACGGACGCTGTCTGCTCCCCTTCCGGCGACGTCTCATACGCGAGGTAGATTTCCGGGATCGGATACCCGAGGAGTATGGTCTCCATCAAGGACACCTTGGCGCGTTCGGGCCAGACGGCCTTGCGCTGGTACTCAGGCTGGAGGATCAGCTCGCCGGACTTGTCCAGCGACCGGAACTCCGCCACCGTTTTCGACTCGATCTCGAACTTGAGTCCATGATCAGCCATGGTGTACGCCCTCCTCGATCGCGCGGTCGCGCGCGATGTTGACAGATTTCACCTGATAGCTTCTGAGCGACGCATGGTTGCGGTATAACCGGTAATTGACCTCGCAGTTCCTGAAGGCGTCACCGAGATCCTGGATAAAGAGATCTCTGGACCGTGACCACTGCTCGCCAAAGGACAGTCGCGGCAGTACGATATCGAGAGCGATGCACTCCTCGAAAACCAGCTTGCGGAGATAGCGCCTATTTCTAAAAAAGAACTCGTCCTCAATCATCTCTCGGAGTTCAGCCCACGCCTTTTCGAAGAACTCCGGCGAGATCACCGCGATGTCCAAGTCCGAGCCTTCGTGGAATCTCCTGAAATTCTTCTTCGGGTTCATGGAGTAGCCCAGACGGGCGCTTCCGACCAGCTGGACAGCCATCGGATCCACGCCTAGCTCGGCTGCAACAAGATGTCGCCATTTGATGTAGTCGAGTTCTTGAGGCCACACCGCAGGTATTCCGTCGAACAGTCGGGCAGTCACAAAGTAGTCAACTTCATGCCCGAGAGAACTGAACTCCTTCCAGAATTCGGGTAGCCCCGAAACAGCGGCCATCGTCTCCCCTCAGCAAGCATCGAGCTGGGCACGTGCGTGCTTCAGCCGTTACACCTGCGCCGCACTGGGTGAAAGTGATGAAGCCGGCACTACCGCCTCGGCCGCGTCACCACGCGATCTTCCAGGCAAACGTCTAATAATCCTAGCGCGTTTCATCGCCCCGCAAGTTCGATCGGTTCAGGCTGTCCCGTCACCCCCGCGCAGGTGGAGACCTGTCCGACCTGCTTCCAGTCGCTACTGCACATCGTCGCCGACCTGACAGAACCGTCGTCACCAGCGCCGACATGCACACCGGGCGCGAGCACGTGCCCATCAGGGCGGTGAATCATGGGAACTCGCAAACCTCCACGAGGAAGCACCGTATTCGGCATACCTGCGTCGCAGCAGATCGTGAGCGCGCATCTCAGGCGCCCAAACTGGTAGACGGAACGTCGTAGCCGGTGCCACACTGACGATCGCCACCGTGCTCGGCCAATCAGGTTCCCCTGTAGAAAGCCCGTGACCTTGCTACGGAGTGAGCCCCGAATCAAGCAGTGTGGGGCGTCTCTTGCGCAGAGAGACGCACCGTCGTGTTCCGCCCTTGTACAACCTGGCGTGTATGCGGATCGCTGGCGCCAGCACGTAGAGGTGAGAGACGAGGTCCGTGATGAATGGGTTGCTGTATAGCAGAGGAGTACAGCAACAGGGCCGCGCGGCACTCGATTTTGACGCCCACCATCATGCACCTGGACAGGGCGCATGACTCTACGAGTCGTAACCGGCTCCCTTCTCATGCAGACAGTCATGACGCTGCGCGAGACATACCCGGGATGATCAAGACATCGATACGAGCCACACAGAGGCTTCCACCAGTGCAGAGCATGTTTCCACAGCGCTCTACCCTCGCTCTCCTACAGCGGATACCTCACTGGGCTGATAGACACCGTTCCTCGCGTCAGAGTTGGTACGAGGGTCGCCGCCCACCGCCTTCTCCCCCGTACAGACCTCGGCCGTGCGCGTTGAAAGGCTTCCGAAGCACCCGCAGTCTGGTGAGCTCCGAGCCCAGTGTCGATTGACATCCAGTAGCTCGTGACGGCGATGAGCCGCCAGCGATCATTTCGAGCAATGCTCCACGCCGCCCGAACCTCGCTCTCCAACGAGCTCAAACTAACCGCAATCGCCCTGAGTGTCGCTGGTTGAAGGTGGCGGTCCAGGCCACGATCGTGGAGACTCATATCCTTGGCTGGGCTAGTCGCGAGTCGAGATCCGGGTCATCTTCATTGAGTGAGGCTCCTCTCCATCGCGGTATTCGTGATCAGCGTGGTGCTGGCTGCGGTAATCGTCTGGATTCTGAGCCCGGTGCTACGTGGGCGTTGGAACACATCGACGGCGCGACCGGGCTACGGGGCAAAGATCTGGCGGCGGCACTCGATGCGATTCGTGGTCGCGTGCCGGCCATCGGCACCGGCTTGGCCGCGCTGAGGCGCTTGGAGCTGATGGGTGTGGCGATCTAGGGCACTGACCCCCGGATTCCTGACGCCATGCCAGTGGAGGCCCTCTCCACGAACCACAAACACGCAGGCCCGCGACTCTCTATGTTGCGTCCAGCCCGAATCTAGCATGACGTACCTGCTGATACTTTGCCGGATGAGCGGCTGATGGCCGATGCACCAATAGGGTCGCATCAGCTAGCCTAGATCGCTATAGTCCCAACATGCCGGATATTGACCGCGATCAGCTGCTGTTCTCTGCCCGGGACTTCACCAAACGCGCTCTCGATGCTTACATTGCGAACGACAGTCGCGTCGTCCTCATGTTTTCGGCGATCAGCCTTGAGCATCTATGCAAGGCATATCTATACCAAATGGATCCAGCCTTCCTTGTGGATCCAAACTCTCGAGGAAAAGAGCATACCGATACGCTAATTTACTTCACGGGACATGGCCGTCCAGGGGACGACTACAAGGTACGAACCATAGGGGCAAGAGACGCCATTCATACTGTCCGGCGCCTCAACAACCAAATTTCTATGCCCTCCGACCTGATCGAACAGCTCTTTCATGCACGAGATAGCGTAGTGCACGCTGGATATTCCGAACCCACCCTCAATATCAGTGTGTTTTCCGCATATCTACACACCTGTAACAACCTCTACCCGCTGGTGGGGGTTGACCCTAACAATATTTGGGGTCGACACGCAGATCTCGTCAACGCCCTAGTTCGCACCTCCCTTGAAGCAATAAGGAAATCGGTCGAGAGGAAGATAGCCATCGCGCAGTCCAGACACGTTTCGGAAACCTTCCTCTCCCTGGAAGAGAAGGTCAGCATCCTGCAGGCCATCACCAAGGTTCGCAACCTGTACGGCGGCTTCGGTGCCATCACCACTACCTGTCCGGCGTGCGGACGAAAGGCCGCAACCTATATTGGAAATGTGGAAGCGGCACTTGATCCAAGCCGTACACACACAATCAGCTACACACTCCACGGACACACGCTGATCTGTCGATCATGCCAGCTCACGCTACAAGGATCGTTGGAGATTGAACACGCAGGCATCGCGAAGAAGGTCCCCTATGCTGAGGCGCAAGTCTCAGACTTGGAATCTAACGATTACGTCGACCGCAGAGATTTCATTCCTTACTTCGACGACCCAAATTTTGAATATGAGCGCCAGTTTGATCCCCAGGATCCGCATCATCCCGAAGATGATTACATAGAGATGATCTCTCAGCAGGACGAGGACGAGGATCGTTGGTAGCTTCCTAAGTAGACGGTCTAGCTTGGGTCCCGAGTTTCAAGGCATGGGCTACTCCTGCCAATCCGTCCACCGAAGGCGATCTGCACGATGTGATCCTGACTTAAGCGAGCAAATCACACCGTCGTTGTGATCGCGGCCTCTACGGAGCGAGCCCCGTCGCCGGCTAGAAGCGCGACTCCCTTACCAAGCACGTTTACTTAACCCAGCAGCTGGACAGTGGCCACCTGTGCCCTCTCTTCATCCCTACGACTGTACGTGTGGTAGCCAATCCGCTGACAAGGGACCGCGGGAAAGGCTCGGGGCGTCCCTAGTGTGCAGACCAGAAGCGACATTAGGCTTCGTCCCGCTCTCCCACCATGGAAACGCAGGGACGCAGACATTCCTGATTATCACCATCTTGCTGGCATTTCGTCGGCAATTGCGAGGTCGACCTGAGTGGCGGAGCGCTCGCATGCCCCACGGTGTCGACCGCCGATTCACCCCTACGCGCGCTCGGCTAGCACATCGCGAAGGGCTGATTACGCAATCGCCATCCCTGCACGGTTCTTATTCTGGTCATCCTGTGACGGTCGCCTGACGCACCTCTGCCAAAACTCCGTCCAAGAAACCGACGACGCTTCCTCCTCCAAGCACCAGCTGACGGTCGAGCAACCTGTTGCCGGTCTCGCACGAAGTCTCGCTCACAAGGGAGCAACCGTGGCATGCGGACAGGTTGAGTTGAGACGAGCCCTGCTTGTCTCTCTCGATGCATACCGGGTCGTTCGAGCAGACATCCGCGTCGTCGAGCGCTGAGACAAGTAGCGGGATCAGCTTCTCGGGCCGTCCCAGCCGAACGAGTCCTCCAAGAGTCCCCTGAGCATCTCCTGCCGCCGTGAAGATCAGTATCCCGGCGGTCTTGTCCTTCCGATCGGAGTTCGCGTAGATCCGTTCCTGAAGGGAGGCTGACGCATAGCCACTGGCGTATGCAAGCCGACGGATGAGCAGGTGCGACAACGTGTGCAAGGCGATGTAGCGCGGCTCGGGAACGTCGAGGCGGTCCGCCCATGCGATGCCCGCTCGGCGCTTCAGGAGGATGCCTGCGCGTGCCTGTACGCCGGGTTGCGTCTCCCATTGTGTGAGTTTGTCCTCATCGAACTTCAGGAAGATTCCTTCGCCGAACATCTCCATGGCGGGATAGGTGGGGGACCTTCGGCGGTTGGCTCCGAGGTCGGCTGTGATGAGATCGGCCTCCGCGCTGTAGCGCCTGAACCCGCGGAGAGCAGTCACCTCGCGTACCCGATGTACCTGTCCGACACCGGCGATCCGGCTGACGAGACTCTCAGGGCCCGAGGTCGTCTCCAAGCTCCATCCATCGACGACAAAGTCGCCACCGGTACGGTCTCGTCCACTGTCGAGCTTCTTCAGGAAGGCGGCCCACTCCCCGTCCTTGAGGTCGAGGAGCACGTCGTCGTCGTCCGGAACATCACCCCCTGCCGCGATCTCGAGCACGGTCTCCGGAGCGACTCCGAGCTCGCCGGCAATCCATCCCGCGATCATCTCCGCCTGAGGGCCACCGTTGTCCGCGACAAGTCTCTCGAAGAAGACATGACCGCGTACTTTGTCGGCGAACTCCGCTGACTGAGGCCGTTCCTCAGGGATGTCGAGCGCAGAGATCCGCTCGGCGATGTAGTTTCCCGTCGCTCCTCTCTGGACCGCGACAAGACGATGGTTGCACGGCTTCTTCGCCGGATCTTTCGGCTCCCAGGGCTGCCGGCCCGCACAGTGGAGGCCGTCGCGCTGCAGGGCGTCTTTCGTCACGAGCTCTGCCAGTGATCTGGCGTGTCCGCACCCGTAACACTTGACCCGGAGGGAAGCCAGGCCCTCCCCCTGACCGGACAACCTCTCAAAACGGAGCTCCTTGTAGGACTGACAGAAGCGAACGGCATCATCGAGAGCCGCCTCGCGGCCCCTGTGCGCCCACTGGAACCATGGGACATCCTGGGCGTGGCTGCCCTGTTCACAGATCGCGATGTAGCGCATCGGGACAAGAAGCCCTCCACACTCACAGGTGTTGCTCCACTTGCCGTTCCTCTTGCCGGTCATCTTTGACAGCTTCGAGCACCTCTCGCAGAATCGCCAGGCGGGAAAGCGCCAGTAGAGCAACGAGGCTGTGTCCTTGCCCGCATGGCCGGCATGGGTCGGTGGCTGCCTGAGGGTACCCGGACCGAGCCTGGCGAGAAGTCGCTCACAGCTGATCTCCGGAGAGTACTTCTTGTCCCACCAGGAGGTGTCGGGAGCGATCAGGGACTCACCTCGGATGTCCACGATCGCTCCGACCCCGAAGGGTGTGATCGTCTCCGACAACCGCAGGTCATGCCTAATCTTCTCCACGGTGTGCCTCCTCCTGGGGTTCCTGGACGTTCACGGCCACACTCGGTTCCACCGACCTCATCGAGTCACCGACGAGCCACCCTTCCCCCATCTGCCCGAACCTCTTGAGCAGCGCGGTGTCGATCTTCCCCAGCCGCTCGTAGCCCAACGTCTCGTCTGCGTCGCGGGCCGAGTGCGCTCGGCGGTCCCAGTCGCGCAAGAGGCTCCAGGCGGCCCGTCGTGTCTCCTCCACCTCGAGGTCGTCGGCTCGTGCCACGTATGTGAGGAAACGATCGAGAAGACCCGTCACTGCGTCACTGAGCGCCATGTCGTCGAGGTCGAACCTGCCTGCTGTGTCGTTCTCGGCCAGCTGGTTGAACGATTGCCGCACCAGTGCCACCAGTGCTCCGGCCAGTGAGCGGTCCCTCGACGCCAACGACCATGGTGTGACGCTCGTGGGTTCGACGCTGCGGTAGAGCGCCTCGTGGTATCCGCGGAAGGTTTCGAAGTGCGACCGGTCCCGGGCACGACTCGATCTGAAGAGGGTCACCACGATGCCCCTGGTGTCGCCGCGCCCGACGCGGCTCGTGGCCTGGATGTACTCGGCGGTCGTCTTCGGCTGCCCGACCATGAGCATCAGGGCGAGCCGGGGAATGTCGATGCCGACGGAGAGCATGTTCGACGACAGGACCACGTCGATCGCCGTCGGGGACTCGTCCACCCGCACCCGAAGGGCCCGCAGATCGCTCGGAAGCTGCTCCGCTCCCCGCCGGCTCGTCAGCTCCAGCACACGCTCCGCTCTGACCGTCCTCGGCGGCAGGCCCAGACGTTCTGCACGAGGCTCGAGTCGGGCCCGTACGTCGTCGACGACGAGCGTTCCGGTACGTCCGAGCTCGCGGAGGGAGTTGTGGTACATAACCAGAGTCCAGTAGGCGTCCCTGGGAACGATGTCCTCCCCACGGCTGGAGAGGACATCGGGTATCTCGATGAGCGGAGTGACCGCGGAGATGACTGCCGAGGGCTGGGACACCGACTGAGGCATGAGCCCGACGTAGAGCCGTCCTTCGCCGTTCTCGACGGGTCGGGAGAAGAAGGTCCGGTCGTCGTCGAGTCCAGATGGCGGATAGAGCGCCACCTTTCGTCCGTACAGCCCTTGCACCTGTTCGTCCGAGGCGCGGATGGTCGCGGTGGAAGCGACGATCTTAGGGCTGGTCCCCATTCGGCTCAGCAGAACCTGGATCACGGCGTCGAACACGGCGACGGTGGTACCCAGCGGCCCGGACAGAAGATGCAGCTCGTCCTGGATGACCAGGGAGGGCTGCTTGAACGGGGTCCCGAGGCCCAGAAGCCTTCCCGCTGCAGGTTTGAACTGGAGCCGGGCGAACTTGTCGACCGTCGCCAGGAGGATCGTGGGCGGCTCGTCGTACAGGACCTCGTCGACGACGGCGAGCGGCAGTTCGTCGCTGAATCGACACGAGGTGTCGACACAATGCAGTACGACGTCCTTGCCGAGCAGACGCATGCCGTAGTCCTTCGGCCGTGCGCTCCTGGACTTGGGCACCATCGGTGTCAGGCACCACGGGCAGCTCTCCACCTGGAACTCGTTGGCCTCTTCAGGTCGCGCCGCCTTCATCAGTCGATCCAGCGCCGCCTTCGCCGCGAGGCGGTTGTTCGGGGTGACGTCCTTGCCCACCCACAGGCCGATCGTGAAGGGTGTCATGCCCATCACCCGAGGATCCGTACGACGCAACAGCTCCATTGCACAGACGAGCGCTGCTGCTCGCTGGAACTGTTGAGACGTCAGGAGCCGGAGGGTGTACCTGGTGATCACAGCGGTGCCGCCCCCCGCCGTGCCGTGAAGCAGTCGCCGGTGGAAGATCTCGATCGCTGCGAGGCCCAGGTATGCCTCGGTCTTGCCACCGCCGGTCGGGAACCAGATGAGATCGACGAGGTCACGGTCGCCGTGCTTCTCGTCGACTGTGGAGGCGAGCGAGACGAGGAGGAACCCGAGCTGGAAAGGCCTCCACTGTGGTTCCTTCGATCCGGCCTCAGGCCCACCCCTGTTGATCGAGGACTGACGCATCTGCAGACGCATCGCCGCCATGCCCAGAGCGAATGCCGTACGGAGGCGTCCCTGAGCCGGATCACGAAGCAGCGCCACGCCGGCCCGCATTCGTTCGAGCGCATCCTGGGAGCGGCCGGCAATTCGTCGAGCGACCTCCACCTCGTCACCGAATCCTTCGGCCCGCCACATCTGTTCGTCCACCCATTCGGCGAACGCATCCGTGAACGCATCCAGAGACTGCAGCACCGGCTCGGGGTCCGAGTCCATCCTCATGAGGTGTGCGAGTTCCAGGGACTGCGCTTCGGGGGTGTTCTCCGGGAAACCCGTGGTCTCGACGGCAGGCACGACGAACGCCGGCACCGGTTCGAGGCCCACCCTTGTACAGCAACCGTCAGCGACCTCCCAGTCCGCGGCCATCCCGTGACCGACGGCGTAGACCTTGCGGTTGCGGTACCTGAGCCGAAGCTCGGCGGTCTCCTGATCGCCGCCGGACAGCCGGGTGGTGTCGTACTCCATGAACTGGGCGCCCGCGGCCGGACTGACGGACAGCCCAACCTGGAAGAGCATTTGAGGGATGTCGAGACGCTCGTCTCCGGTGGACTCCGACAGCACCCTGACGTGCACGGTGACCAGGAAGTTCCCTCTGAAGTCGCGCCAGCGTGACCCGATCTCGACAGGCACGTCGCCCACTGTGAGAAGTTCCGGGCGCCGGCCCTTGGCCAGTGAGATCTTGTCCGAGGCGAACGGCCTACGACGCCACTTGGGCGGCCCTTCGACCGACTCCTGCGAGTATGTACCGCACGAGAGGCTTGCTTCCACGGAAGCACCGTCGGTGACGAAGGATATCGCTACTGACGAGGGACGCCAGTCCTCGGCCAGTGGAACAGCCGCCCCGTCCTCCTCGAGATCTCCCTCGGGTACGTCCGCCGAGATCTCGTCCTGGGGTTCGGTCTGAGCCTGCCCGTCGGCCTCCGGCGCGGCCGGGAACAGCATCCCGACGGCGTACTGCCGATGCGGGAGGTTGCGTGTCACTTCTTCCGGTCCCGCGTCCGGGCCGACGTAGGTGTCACGCAGGTGCCGCAGCGCGGCACGCTGTGCCTCGGTGAGGTTCACTTCCCGACCTGCTTCCGGACGAGTTCCTGGAGCCGCTGCTTGTCGCCCTTGGACGCGACGACATGAAGCGTGACCCGTGGTCTGGTGACGGCGACGTAGAACCCGGCGAGCCCGAGCTCGTCATAATCCTCGGGCAGGTCGCAGACGATCACATGCTCCGCCTCCAACCCCTTCGCGAAGCGCGGGCTGGTCACGGTGAAACCTGCGGCGCTCGCAACGGGAGCAGCGTCGGACGTGGCTCTGATGATCCAGATGCTTTCGCGACGGACACCGTCGTCGACGAGCTGACGTGCAACGCTCTCCGCGGCGGCTACATCGGCCTCCGCGTCGGCCCATCTCCAGTGCACTCGCTCACCATTGACGATCCCCGGGTCTCCGATGTCGGCCCCCAGGTACTCCTGGACCACGTGGACGATCGCCTTCGTGTTGCGGACATTGCGGTTGAGGTCGAGGAGCAACGCCTCGTCGGACACGAGTTCGTAGACGTCCTGGTCGAAGGAGCCGTCCACGTGTGCCTGGTTGTTGGGGTCGAGGAACATCCGCCACCGACCTTTCGCCCGCCCTCCCTTGATGACGGCGTCCAGCGCGTCCATTCCCTTGGCGTTCATGAGGTCTTGTGCCTCGTCGACGAGAACGACGTCGTACTTCTTCTCTCCGTCGAGTTCGGAGAAGGGACGTAGGTCGATCTCACGGCCTGTGATCCGCGGCGAGAAGAAGCCGACCAACGCCGGCGAGTGGAAGGTGATCAGAACGGATCTGCCCTCGCCGGCCTCTTGTTTCGCGGCTTCGGCAAGCACGAGGGACTTCCCGGTACCGGCGCCTCCGACCACCATCATTCGCTGATTGCGTGAGAGTGCGGCCAGCACACGCGCCTGGTCGTCCGTCGCGCGGTTCTGCTCCTCGATCACAGCCCCGCGCTGAGCATCGACGACCGGCATCCGGGTGAACTCACCGAAGAGACGTGCCCGTAAGAGATCTGTACGCGCGATCTTCACCCCATGCGGCGGCGTTCTCGTCCCGTCGGCAACGGCCTTGAGGGCTGCGGTCATGGCAGCGACGCTCATCTCCTCCTTGGCCCACCAGTGGCTGCCCTTCCACTCGACCGTCGGAGGAGGGGCGTCGATGTCAGGCGTGATGACGACTGCCTCGCTCGCGTACCAACCGATGCCATCTTCGTTGAAGATCGCTCGTAGCGCGTGCATGGCCGACTGGGCCTGCCGCATCGGGGATTCACGGAGCCTCTTCCAGTCGCCTCGTCGGTCGACGGTGTACCAGAGGCCGTCGTGCTTGCTCACGCCTCCGCCCTTGACCTCGACCAGGATGACGACGTTCTCCCACAGGACGACGAAGTCAGCCTCCGCCTGTTGCTTGGTCCCGTGGGTTCGGAGCGACACCGAGTGGAATGCGACGGCTCCTTCTGGTCCCTCGATCGCATTCAGCACACGTGCGACCCGGCGTTCGGCACTGCTCGTCGCTGTCGCCTCGATGTCCGCGAGGTCCGGAACAAGAATCATGCGCGGTGCTCCCGCCAGAGTTGTTCGTACTCCCGGTAGCCGAGGAAGTCGTTGACTGCACCGAAGTTGTCGGCGATGTCCACGATCAGGCACTCCTCCTTGCCGCCGTTCTCCGGACCGCGAAGACCACGACCGGCCATCTGGATGTAGGCGCTCGGGCTGAACGTCGGGCGCGCGATGTAAAGAGCACGGACACCAGGAGCGTCGAATCCCTGGATCAACAGGTCGCAGTTCGCGAGCACGCGGATCTCTCCCGATTTGAACTGCTCGATGACATCCCGACGTTCCTGCCGACCGGTCTGTCCGCTCACTGCGGCGGCCTCGACCTTGCGGTAACGCAGGGTCGCCGCGAGCACCTGGGCCGACAGCACGTTCGGGGTGAAGACGAGGATCGGCCATTCCGGATCCTGCTGCATGATGTGGTCCACGAGGACCGCCATACGTGCTTGGTCTCGACCGATGCGATCGAGGACCTGTGGTTCGAGCTTGCGCTGAGTCCGGACGTTGGCCTCCTCGCCGGGGTCCAGAACGATGTCGATCCCCGGAAGCACCTCGTGCCGGACGCGAGCAAGCACACCCATCCGGGACAGTTTCCGGTAGGCCTCGCCCCCTTCAAAGGCCTTGATCATGCGACGTCCGAAGCGCGCAGCCAACTCCTTCGTCTGAGCGTCGTTTCCCATGGAACCTTTGAACGGCGTCGCGGAGAGGCCGACGAGAGGCCGCTCCCAACTGCGCCCGTCCACACCCAGCCATCTGAGGATTTTCGTGTATCTGGAAGAGCTCCCCGCTCGATGGGCCTCGTCGACGATCACCGCGGACGCGTTGCTCAGCCACGCATATTCCGGGCGATCGATGACCTTGACCAGCTTCGCATCCGTGGCGACGACGACACCGAACTGCGTGTCGGGCTCATGCACCGAATTGTTCTCCCAAAGCCGACCGACCGTCAGCGGGCGTTCGTCAGCCAGGCCGCGCCACACCATGCTGAACGTCTGCACCGCCTGCTCGCAGAGCTCGGCGGACTGCGCGATCCAGAGCACGGGTCCGCTCAGGGCACCGTCGATGAACAGCCGCAGCACCGTCTCTGTCGCCACGCGAGTCTTCCCTGCACCTGTAGGGAGCTCGACCATGGCCTTGAGCGAGTTGCCGTTCGGCTCCTTGAGGATCAGGACGTCCCTCAGGCGGGTACTGAGGTCTTGCTGGAAATCGTGCAGGGGGTTCAGCTTGACGGCTCCAGGAATGACGAACTCGTCATCCTGACGCTCGTTCCGTTGACCGGCGTACTCGGCACCGAACCCCATCTTCCGAAGCCACGTGATAGTCGGCGCCCCGCCGGCCCACGTCGTGGGAACGTCCGTGTATCCCTCGCCGCGGAACTGGTCGGCGAGCAATCGGATCGAATCGCTTCTGTAGACAGTGAGAAAGAGTTCCGCGACAGACGTCGCGTTGTTCACCAGGCCTTGTCTCTCAAGTGCCGACCAGAGGCCCTTGGGCAACGCCTCCCGGAGGGTGTCGTCCCCGAAGAACACCTCCAGACGCTCCTCGTCGGTGAGGGCCGCCTTGGCGGCTTGGCGCTGCTCCTCAAGACGCTGGTCCAGCCCTGCTTTGAGTACTTCGCTCAGCTGGGCGTTGTCCAACCCCAGACCGAATGCCTGGTTGATGACCTCCAGGACTTCCCGCTCTCCGAGGTCTGCCCGCACGATCAACGCATGTCCGTCGAGATACCTGTCGAGCGACTGGTCCTCCACACCGTCCTCGGTGGTCACGCGCTTGGCTATGTGCACAGCCCTCGCCACCGTGGCGCTCAAGACCTTGTCCGCCGTGTAGGTCGAGCGAAGTCCGGTGTACAGGTCAATGATGCGTTCGCCGTCCTGTTGCCCCTCGATCAACATGGAGAAGGAGAAGCTGTCCTCGAACCTACGGCATCCCACGACCTCGACCAGAGCGGCGACCTCGTCACTGTTCGCCCTCAGGTAGGGCTTCTGCCGAGACGCCAGGAAGCGCTGCTCCTCGTCGGTGGTCGCGATGTAGACCGTGTCCGGCCGCCGTGATTCGACCCCCTGCCCGATACGGGCCGGGATCCGTGACGGATGCCCTTGCGAGAACACGAGTCTGCTCGCGGCGATGACGAACGTCGTCAAGGTGCGGTCCTTGACGCGTGGCGGGAAGAGCTCCGCCTCCAGAGCTTCCCGCAGCACATCCGACGGCACCTGAGCCAGCTCACGAGGCAGGTTCAGCTTGTGCTCGACATTTCGGGGCCCTCGGTACAGCGGCAGCAGGTCCTCGTACTCGACCATGGCTGCCGACACGATCTTCTGTGGAGATCTGCGGCCCCGGGTCGAGGGAAGCACGCCTGCTCGGTCGACCGCCCATCGAAGCGGTGAGGTCACCCGGTAGGTCTGACGGGAATCGAGGTCCTCGACGGTCCAGGATTCATCCTCGAACCCCAACAGCTGCGTCGTCCATCTCTCTCGCAGCTGATCGGGCGCGGCTGCGTCCCGGAGCATGAAAAGGACCGAGAACGGACCAGGGCCCGCGTGCTCGACGAACTCGATGCGCTCGATCTCTCGTTCACCCGGCCCCCGCCTGGTGTTGAGGAAGTCCCTCACCCACCGGCAGTAGTCCCCGAAGAAGACCTCGTCCTCGGTGGGATACTCCTTTACTGGATCGTGGACGACGCCGACTGCGTGAGCCACCTGTGGGACGCATCGGGATCGGTCCAGCAGGCGCCCGCCGAACTCATCCCCGAGTCCGTCCATGTCCACTACCTGGCTCGGCCACGACCACTTACCGTCAAGGGTAGGTACCTTGATGTGCCCCGACGTGTCCTTCGACAACATCCTCGCGGCCTCTGACGGCGAAACGTTGAGGACCGCATCCCAGAACCTGGTCAGGGCCTCGTCATCGGAGTCCACAGAGAGCTTGTTGAGACGTGCTCGCAGGATGGCGAGGGGATCCAGGTCGCGGAACCCCTGACCGCGTAGACGCTCGTCGATCTTCGGAATTGCGAGAAAGTCTTCGGCAACGAACCGTGCGCCCTCGATGTCGACGTCGTCGACCCGCCTCAGGAAGACGTTGCTCCGGTCCTCCAAGGCGCACAAACCATCCGTGGTCGGGATCACCCGTGCGGTCCGAATCCCCTCGATGGCCAGGTGATCGACGACAAAGGTGAAGGCTCTCGCTGCCGAACCGGGATCCGTGCCCTCGGCCCACTCGCGCAACCACGTGAGAATGCCGCGCTTCGGCATTGCCTCAAGAGCTCGCTTCTCGTCCCGAGCGTTGATCTCCAACTTCTCGGCAACGCTGAAGACGCAGAGCTGCCGTAGACGGGCGATTCTCTGCTGGATGGCATAGCAGCGCCAATGCGGGACGTCGTCGCCCGTGTTCGGGGAATTGATCCAGTTCCTATGGTCCTGCTCCGAGACACCGCTGACCATGAAGTCGAGCGGGCGAAGCTCTCCAGCGATCCTCAGCCTGCCTGTCGCGTCTGGAACGATCTCGCGCTGCGCCGCGATTCTCGGCACATGCGCGGAGAGAATGTCGTCACCGAACGAAAGCGCCTCACGACCACGCGCAGGCATGTACTCAAGGTGGGCGGCAGGGTCGTCACTCGACGCAACCTTGGGAAGCATCTCTACGAACATCTCGGAGAGAGTCTTCAGGATCTCTCGGTTGTAGGTGTTCTCGAGCAGCGTCGTCCGGTCGTCGTTGACGCTCCAAGGAGCATTGAACAGCGCCGAGGCAGTGGTCTTGTCCTGCAAAGGGAAGTATGACCAGAACTCGCCGGTCTTGAGCCGAGCCTGGCGGGACGGCATCGCGACCGTGACCTTGACCTGATCCCGTGAAACCGCCCCTCCGACCTCGATCCGAGCCTCATGGGACGGAGAGTGCATCAGATGCTCCACGACCCACTCGTCGCCGGACCCGTCCGGGCGCTCAATCCTGAAGCTACCGTCGCCGAGGTCTCTCGACATGTGGCTAGTGCTGTAGGACTCCTCCTCGGACCCGATGACACGAAGCCGCACTTCGCGTACCTCGGTGACGAACAGGAGGAACTCCGACCGGAACTTGCGGATCTCATCATTTAAACGTTCCAAGTTGACAGCTCGTGGCAGCTTGACAACCGTGGTCGCCCACTCGGCCAACTCGGCGAGCACGGGGTCTTCCTCGAACGCCGCCTCAGCATCGATCAGAGTGGCGGTCCGCAGCGCAGGGAGCCTCGTCACAGGCGCTCGGACAGCATTGATCGCCGCCTTTGCCTTGTCCGAGTTGAACTCGAAGGACACCGATCGGCTGTATACCTGGGGAGCATCAGTCACCGCCAGGACCGACTTGAAGCCCAGACCGAAGCGCCCGATCTCGTCACCGCGCTTGCCGCTGAGGTGAGCGTGTGCGATTGACGTCAAGCCGCTCTTCGAGAACGGACGTCCGGCATTGGCGCAGTACAGCGTGGCGGATCGCATGTCGAGGACGATCTCCACCCGCCCTGCACCGAAATGATCCGAAGACCCGCCGGACATTGCGTCCGCCGCGTTCTGCACCAGCTCAAGGAGCGTGCGGTTGGCGTACCCACCGACCCGGATCGACTCTTCGTGGTTCGCATGCTCGGTGATGAGGTTGGGATTTGCCTGGTACGACGCGATCGCTCGATCGAACTGTTTCTCGACTTCTTGTATGAGTCCGACATCCGGTGTCCAGTCCTGCCGCCTCGCCATTACGACCTCATGCCTCTCTCGCCTGGCCTTGAAAGGCTGCCGCCACCCGCGGCATCACCAAATACGCTTGGCACACCCACTGCCGCATTTGCGCCGCATCGCACATAAAGCGGTCAGATCAGACCTATGACCGCGAGGGGGTGTCACCGACATCACCGGCGCAATGATAGACCCGACTACCTCTGTGCTGGCAAACACGAAAAATCCTCCCGTTCTGGTGCCAGCAATCAGGCGTCCTAGGCGCACGCCGCCCACTACTGTCGACGACGCCTATCTCCGGGGTTCTCGGTGCACCTACGCCCATCGGCCGCGTGAACCTCCTGACTGCTTTGGGCACAGCCCCCGCGCTACCGACCAAGGCCGATGCTTGCTCAGGGCAGGATGCAAAGGGCAAGCGGGATGCTTACAGAAGCGATCCAGGGCAAAACTTCACAGACGACCCCACATTGCCGCCCTTCGCGGGCAGCCCTGCGCCACTGATGCCGACTCTCAGATGTACACAAAACAGCCAGGCCCTGACTGAGCGGAGATCAAATCAATCGCCGGTTGTCATGCATTGCCTCATTAGCCTGCACGCTGCAATACTTCCGAAGGCATTGTTGATTCTGCTTATATTGCGCCGAAGGCAGCAAGTAGGATCAAGAAACATGCCTTCACTGCAGCTCACGCGACTCGTCTTACGGACAATCAAGCGACGGACGGCAATGGCGGGGGCGCTCCCGTGGACATCATTCCGCAACCGCAGGCAGCATTTCCGCCCAACAATCCCTGCCAAAAATCCCAAGGCGTACAGCTCTGTCAGCAGGAATCACTCCCCGACGCCATAGCGAGGCGTGACGGGGAAAGAAGCCTCGTCATGGCGCGCCTGAACGTAATAGCCGCCCTGAATCAGAGCCGCAGGGCGGGTGTCCTCAAGCGGGCGAGGCACTACGCGCACACTGATCCACTCGCTCTGTCGGGGAATCGCAAGTTCGAGAGCGCGTGCAATCGCGGGATGGCCGTCGCGGTAGCCGAGAATGATGATTCCCTGGTCGGCCAGCGCCAGTCTCGCATCGCGTACGCGTTTCGGGCCGTCGTGCTGTTGCGCTACCGTCGTCACAGTGCGCCTGTAGATGATTCTGCCCTGCACGAGACGGAAAAGCTGATTGACACGTTCCTGCTTGGACAGGGCGGGATCGAAGATCGCGCGCAGGACGGTCGACGGCAGCCGCAGCAGCTGATTCTCCGGAAGCTTTCCCTTGCGCACCAACCATCGAACACGAGAACGGCCGATCGCGCTGATGGTCTTCTTGCCGTCCTGGTTCGACGACGCATTGAGAATCTCCGGCGTCACATGTACGAGTCCGACCGAAAATTCTGCTGTCTTGTCGGAGGCGTGCATGAGTAAACAGATGTGACCTACCGCCTCGCGAGGAATCTCCTGCCCCAAGAGCGAGCGCATCGAAAATTTGGCATCCACGTCATATCCAGCGACGGAATAGTCCATCTTCCGCCCACGGTCGAGGTGAAACTCGTCCTGACAGATGATCTCAACTTTGGTGCCCAAATACGTTCTTTCCGTCTTCGCCACCACGCCGTCGGCGTAGATGTCGAACCGCGCAGTGCGCTGCCCGTCGAGGACTTCGTCGATCGCTTGACGGAAGATCTGACCGAAGCGCTCCTCCATCTTCGACTGGCTGCGGAACCAAGACTCCACCGCGTCAAGTGCCTGGTCGTCCCCAGCGCCGGCTGCGGCTTCTCCTCGCGCAGGCTTGGGCTCTGGGAACTGGAGATCAAGAGTGTCGGCCACAGGCGGAGTCTAGGGGTTTTCTCAGAAGCTCTGTAGACCTGATCTCCACGGTCTCGAACAGACAATTCACCGTTCAGTGGAGCGCGTCTTGTCCGCTCAAGGGCCGGCCGATCGTCGCTCCTCCCTCAGTATCCAAGGCGAGGACTCGAGGCAGGCTCCCTTCCATGGATCGAAGCATGACGCCCCAGATCGATGTGGCTGCACGGAAGTACAGCACACCGCCAGCGACGTTCACTCGAGGAGGATCTCCTCAGGACGTCGATTGGTGATCGTTGTGGCTGTGCTCGCCATGATGTGGTCGAGGCATGCCAGCAGGTCACCACCGTGGTCGTCGCGGGCGATGGCACGCAGTTCCCTGATCAAATCCATGCCGTTGATCAGGACGATCGGGTATTGGTCTTCGACCATCTCCACTTGGGCGGGTTCAGAATACGAGCCTGTGGTGACGTAGACGCCGATCCAGCCGCGGCGCAGTCTTGCCACCACTCTGGCAATCTGTTCTGCAGAGACCAGGCTGTCGGGTTTGATGCATTTGGCCTGCCCAAGCACAACCAAGCTGGTGCCGGCGAGTCCGCTGCCCAGGTCGAGGCGACCGACGAAATCGGCGCCACCGTCGCCAGATCGACGGGTGAGCCAGCCGTCGGTGTAGCGCTGGCCAGAACCTCGTAGTACACGAGCAGCCACGGTGGCTGCCACGGCTTCGAAATCATGTTTGTTGCCGTCGAAGCGCTTGCAGACCGCCTCGAGGTCTGTAGCCTCCGGGCTGCCCGCGACTGGCCTCTGATCCTTGACCTTGATGATCCGAGCCTTGGCAACGCGGCGTCGGAGTCGCGGTAGCGCTGAGTTGCCGTCCTTGACCCACGCCCGCCATGCACGTGGAGCTGCCGTAAGGACCTGAGCTGCAGTCAGCGATGCGTCTCGCCGGGCGTGTATCCAGTCCCAGGACACCGCATCGCCCTCGTCCGTGAGATCGATCAGCGCGATGTCGTAGACGTAGTTGGTGAAGGTCGTGTGCTTCGGCCCTCCCCACTGCACCACTCGCTCTGCGCGCTCCACCAGACCGAGCCCGCAGAACTCCACATATCCCTTTGGCCGGCCGTTGCGCGACACAGCCCGGAACAACAACAGCGGTGTTGCCGCTGCGCGCTCTGCCGGCGTCGCAGCCTGATGACCGTTGAACGCTTCCAGTAGCGCAGCGTTGCCTGTAGTTGTTCCGGGAGCGGCCTTCTGCCCTGCTTTCTGATCGCCGAAGTATCGGACGTGCCCATGGTCCATGTCGAACACGTCATGCCAGGGAGTCTCCGTAGAGCCTGCCTTCCACGGGCTTGACCGAATCAAGATTGCGGGCCTCCGTGTTCTGTCAGGCCCGACGACCTTGGCCATCCCGTTGATGCCCGCTTCCAGCAATGCACGCGGTAAACCAGGCGAATGGGTAACATGGTGAAAATTGTCGTAGTCGTCCAACACTGCTGGTACGGGGTTCTTGCCGCTGGCGTACCGGAACACCTGCCCCACACGCATTCGCCCGCCGACCATAGCGTTCCTCCACATGTGTCTGAGCTCAAGACAGTGCTACGTGCGCTGGCAGAGCCGCCTCGATCCTGTCGGCTTCAACCGTATTGAGAGGCAGCAATTGTCAAAGTACACCCCATAAGTCAGGCATATTCCACTTCCGCCAGGGCGGCGCTGTCGATGCCCTTCGACTCAGAAGCTTCTGCAGACCTCCAGGTCCTGAGGCTCTGCAGCAGGTCATCGCCTGGGGGATTCCAACCGAATGCAGCACAAAGGATGTGCATGGCCAATCGAGGAGGGACAGCATTTCCGATCTGCTGGCTCACGTCCCCGCCGGACCACGGATAGTCGACGGGGAAGGTCTGAAGACAGCCAGCTTCTGCGAGGGAGAAGCGTTCCAGTTCAGCACCGTCCAAGGAGACGACACGGTTGCGGGAGATTTTTCCAGTTACCGTGGCCGAGGGCTCCCAGGAGGCGCGTCGACCGCGAGCTTTAGGGTCACCGCCAGTGCCATAGTTAGAGATCACTTGGAACTTCTGCTGTCGATCAAGCACCTCTCCCATGGTCCTCCATGGGAGAAGTTTCTGATCCCCGGCCTCGCGCGGAACTCCCTTGCGGTATGGCCGATGCGTAGGCCGGGGCAGAGTCACCTCTTCATCGCCCTTGCGCGCGATCAGTACTGCCCTCTTACGCGTCTGTGGAACGCCGAATTCCTCCGTACGCAGGATGCCGCAGTCCACGGAATAACCTTCGCCCTGCAAGGCCGCTGCATAGGCTTCCCATACCGGGAGCACGGCCGGAACCTGCTCGAGAACGATCGCCCGATAAGGAGTGTTCTTGTCGTCGATCGCTTCAAGTGCCCAGCGGAGAGGTTCCAGGACCAGGCCGGTGCGCTCGTCCTCCAGCTTGGCGAGATCTCGATCGATCTCTTCCCGATCTTCCCGGGCGACCATACGCTTGACAAAGCGCAGTACTTCATCGAGTGCCCGGCGGCCGGCTCCGGTGCCGGCGACAGTGAAGGTCTGACACGGTGGGCCCCCCGCCAGTACGTCCGCTTCAGGGAAGTCGGAAGGGCCGTAGCCACGCACGTCGCCTTCCACCGTGTCCAAGCCGGCAGCCCGGCGCGTCTTACAAGCCGAGGCGTCCCATTCCACACCCACCGTCGTGACACCAAGCTTCTCCGCTGCCACGTCGAGCCCACCAGGACCGGCGAACAAGTCAACAATCTTGACAGGGTGCACTTGGTCTCCAAGGGTGTGTCGTGCGGGACGATGCTGCCACAGGTGCCATGGTCGGTTGGCACCAGAGGCAGCAAGCTGGCCGATGCGCACACAGCGTACTGGCGGCCCCCGACAGTATGAGGGGCAGAGACGGCGCACTCTGAACCTGACCAGCTTGAAGGCTCCGCTCCCGGCACTGCTCCGAAGACGCCGAGTCTCGGTCGCCGAGGGCATCAGTGGCGTCAGGGGTTGCGGACGGGAGATACCGTTGTCCCGTGGCCTCCATGCCTTCTCCCAGTTCGGCCGGCGTGTCGGCGCGGATGAGCAAGCAGCGTCGCAGGGACACCGCGCCTGAGACCTCCGTGCGGAAGCTACTGCACGCCCGTGGGCTGCGGTACCGAGTGGCCTGGCCAATACCTGGCATGAAGCGCCGAACGGTCGACATAGCTTTCACACGGGCGAAGGTCGCGGTGTTCATAGACGGGTGTTTCTGGCACTCCTGCCCTGAGCACGCCACACGTCCTGCTGCGAACGACACATGGTGGGCAGAGAAGCTGGCGAAGAATATCGCCCGAGACGTTGCCACGAACGAGCACCTGAATCAGGCAGGGTGGCGGGTCATTCGTATATGGGAGCACGAGGATCCGTCGGAAGCAGCAGATCGCATCGTCGAGGAAGTCATGCGGCCCGGGCGCACAGTCCAGACATGACCGCGGGCATGAACCACACGCTCGCTCAGCACCGGTCACCGCTCAGCTCCCGGTGGCAGATCTTGGACTGGGCCCGGCAAGCGCCGCTTGTCCTGGCCGACATGAGCAGCTGCCACACCTACGCACGTATGGTGGGCGACTTTGCCAGTGATTGGCACCACCGGGGCCTGGCGCTACATCTGCCAAGCCGTCAATCTCCTCAGCACCCTGGCGACGACGTATACGCCGTCGTAGAGAACGCCGGCTGATCTACACCACTCGACGGAATCGACATCCTCATCGACCGCGTTGCAGACGAACGGCCGCACCACAGCGACAAGCATGAACGTCCAGCCGATCTGAGATCCCCAGGCCGCAGCAAAGGGGCGCTCCCCGTGCGACGCTGAACCGGCAAAGCAGGTGCGCCGGTACTGCGAATGCATGACTGACCGACCTTGAATCAAAGACTAACTGACTTGGATAGGCCGGATGCCGTATACGGTGCTTAGTACCTACACATGTCACGGGGCCCGCTACCTGCACGAACGCCTTGATGATTAATTTGATGCGGACGTGGGCCGATCGCCTCCCCATAACAGGGTGGCACCGAGCAAGTCAGCTCGCGACCTACGCCGCCAAGCGGACCGCGCGCCAGAAGCTCGACCAACTGATGTCCGCAGCACAGGTGCCGGTCTTCCTGCTGGATGAGCATCAGGTGGTACAGCCGGGCAAGCTCGGCACCGTGGAGAGCATTGAGCGCTACGACCGCCACGTGGAAGATCAGCAGCCCGCTCTTGTCCGCGGCCACCACAGTTCACCTACGCAAACGCCCCGAAGCTGTCAATGCCTCGGGGCATTTGCGTAGGGGACAACACCAACGACCACGTCACCACATGAGCGAGCCCCGCCTATCGGGATCGAGCCCTGCCCTTCTCAACGCAAAGCGTGTGTAGCGAGAGAACTGACAAGCCGGACACGGCCCCAGATGCCGGGCTCGGGCCTCATCAACGGTCATCTCAATCGCAAGGTCAGCTCGGCGCAGCAGGTTGCAGCGGTAGCCAGGAGCGGCGTGGTAGCGGGCAGGTGAGCCTCGGGTTCCGGAAACCCAAACGGGAAGTCCGCCTAGGACCTCGTCGCGGCGAAGGGTATCTATCCAAGTACCGAACGAACTAATTAACTCCTGACGGGTCCGATTATTCATATTCCCTCCAAGATCTATACCTATACCCGGTATTGGTATGCTACGCTTGCGCTGGGGCAAGAGTCAACTCTCCGTTGGTGATCGCATGCTATGTGTGCTCTGAACAGCAGTGATGCTCCCGCCGCTAGAACGGGAGCATCACACTTGTAGGCATCGCCTCTTGCAGCGGCTTGTGTTGTCCGCAGCTGGCGGTGACGCGGGACATGCACGGGATGATCATGCGACCGGCGAGGGCCGCTTAGCGTGTTCTTGCTGGTCATCCCTAACGGAGAACCAATACTGCCCGCGCTCTCCTAAAGCGGGTGCCGCAGGTTCGAATCCCCGGGGGCACTCACCTGAACAGGCATTTCAGCCACCGACCTGCGGTTTCACGGCCGCAGGTCTTTTGCTCGGTGGACCTTGATAGGCAGCCGACGGGGGTCTGGCCTGGGGAAACGTCGCCAAGATCATCCCGCATATGTCCCCTGATCATAGGCCGGCACCACGAGCGACCTGCGCATCACCACCCTGATCGCCCACTGGGACGGCGCTTCCTGGAAGATCGTCCCGAGCCCGAACGTGGGCGACGAGAACACGCCCGACCATCTGACTGCGGTCGCCGCCGCCGGGCCGGACGACGTGTGGGCGGTCGGCTATGCCCACCAGAACGCCGTGAGCAGGCCCATCGCCCAGCGCTGGGACGGCCGCTCGTGGACGCCGGCGCCGCTGCCCTCCCCGGGAGCAGGTCACAGCGTGCTATCGGGGGTGGCCGCGCGGAGTTCCGACGATGTATGGGCGGTCGGGTACGCGCCCAGCCGCACCGCTGGCCACGAGATCGAGCCGTACGCCGTGCACTTCGACGGCCACTCATGGACCCGCGTGGACACCCCGAACGGGGGCGCCATCGGCACCTGGCTGACCGATGTGGCGGTCGGCCCGTCCGGCCAGGTCTACGCCACCGGCGCCTGGCGCTGGCGCACCTGGTCAGGCGGCCTGACCGCCAAGGCCGCGGTCATGCGCTACGACGGCAGCCAATGGAACTACGTCAACGTGCCCTCGTTCGACAGCGAGGGCACCAGCGTGAGTGACGTCGCCATCGCCCCGGACGGCGAGGTATGGCTGACCGGCTCTAGCCATACCGGCGAGAATTTCGCTCGCCTGTCGGGCGGCACGTGGCAGCTCATCGCGGGCGCGGACCCGGCGGTCTGGGCGGGGCCTGCTCATGAAGGGCTGACGATCGTCGGAGACCGGGTCTGGATGGTCGGCTCTTATGTGCCTTCGAACGACAACCTCAACTCGCGCACCTACGCCGAACGATCACCGGTGCTCCCCTGAATTCTCCTGTGACCCATGTCGGATTCTCCCGCGCCATCCGCACCACCAACGTCTTGACCAGCCGGCGGATGCGGGGCCGTCCCGGGGCCCCTCCGTGATGGTCCGCTTTCGCGCCACGAGGTTGCGATGCCGTCGTGAGATCGTCGGCATCCGCCCCGTGATCGAGGTCTTCACCCTCGACCAGGCCCGCCGACGTCGACGATCTCAAAGATGGGGCAGCCCGGAACAGGCCCGCACCGAACCGAGCGGACGCCGGCTTAGGCAAGGGTGGTTTTGTCGGTGACATGTGACAGCGTTTGCCGGTCTACTGCGACAGCGATCGTTTCCGCTGGAAGGCGACGTCGCTGAGAAGTAACAGCGCTCGAGGCTTGCGGTGGAAGCATTGATGTGCTTTGCGGGATGAGGTGGCGCTGGTGCAGCCCAAGTCGCGAACCAAGACGTCGGGGTGGAGGGGATCACGAGCCGCGGGGGTCGGGGAAGCCGATCCAGCGCAGCAGGATCATCCGGGCGTCGGCGGGTGCGGCGTCGCGGTCGGTGCCGAAGCGGTGCACCAGCTTGAGGTACTCCTCATGGAATTCCTTGAGCCGTGCCTTGGTCATGAAGGTGCTGGCGCGGGAGCCCTGCTGCCAGTCGCCGTCCTCGTCCCGGTTGTGGGCGAAGGCTGACAGCAGCCGTAGATCCTCGGCGAGTTTGGAGTCGCCCAGTCGCTCAGCGAGGTCTTGTTCGGCGTCGGTCAGTTCTTCGCGGGCGGGCATCCGCCGGTCGGCTTTGACGACGTCCCACCAGCGTTCCCGCCCTTTGGCGCGGTCGCGCAGCTCGGTCACGAAACCGGTGTCGGACAGCATCCGCAGGTGGTAGCTGGTCGTCCCGGTGTTCTGGCCCATGGCTTTGGCCAGCGTGGTGGAGGTGGCCGGACCGTGATTGGCGAGGTGCCTGAGGATCTCTCGCCGCAGCGGGCTGGCGAGTGCCTTCATCGCCGCCGGGGTGTGCATGACCGGGTCGGTTGACATTTGACCAGCTTAGCCGTCCCGAGACCAGGTGCAGAAAACTTCCTGCAGAGAAAAACTTGCAGAAGAAATTCTGCAACGTTACAGTCAGGGGCCCATGAACTGGAAACGAATCGCCGGGCTGTCCTTCGTCGCCGCACCACTGCTGGTCCTGGTCGGCTGGGCTTTGATGCGCCTGGGCGGTACCGGTGGCCGGGAACCCGGCTGGACTCTGGCCCACATCGCCTGGGCCGTCAACAGCGTCATGTACGCGATCGTCTGCGTCGAGCTGTATCGACGCGCCAAGGACACCGCCCCGGGAGGGCGGATGCTGGCAACCGGCTCGCTGATCGTCGGTGTCATCGGCGCGGGCTGCCTGCTCGCCCAGATGTTGATCGATCTGGTGGTGGGCTTCTCCACCGACAACCGCACCGGCATGCGGGCCCTGAGCGGCCAGATCCACGACCTGCCCGGGGTGCAGTTGGCCATCTACGACGTCGGGCCGGTGCTGCTGTTCCTGGCACTGATCGTGCAGGCGATACACCTCGCGACACAGGGCAGGGCCACCGCACTCTTCGCGACCCTGGTGACCGTGGCGGTACTCGTCAATGGCGCCGAGCTGCTGGTGGAGATCCCGTTGCGGCTGGCCCAGGCCGGATCGGCGCTGATTCTGTGGCTGGCGTTCCTGCCGGTAGGGCGTGAACTGCTGCGCCGCAGCTCATCCGACCCGAGCGGGGCGGCGACGACCGCCTGGCAAGCCCTCGCCGGGTGGTCACTCATCCTGGCGCCGGTGGGACAGATCGGCGGCTGGATCTTCATGAGGTTCGGCGGCAACGAAGGAGTCGAGCCACAGTCGACGATCGCACATTCGGTGTGGCTCATCGGTTTCGTGTTGCTGGCCATCGCCTGCGTCGAACTGTTTCGCCGGGTCCGAAGCCGCGGCGCCGGACAGATCCTCGCCAGGGTGAGCCTGGCGGTGGCGCTGATCAGCGTCACCGCCTCGATCGCCGAGATGCTCGTCGACCTGTATGTCCTATCCGCCACCGACAATCACGCGCAGTTGAAGGCCCTGGACCAGCAGATCCGAAGCATCCCGGGAGCCGAGCCGATCCTGTATGGATTCGGCACCCAGCTTGTCTACCTTGGGTTCCTGGCTCTGCTCATTCAGTTGGCCGTCCTGAAGCGAATCAGCACGACGACCCTGACACTCGTCCTGGCCACCCTGGCCCTGTTCATCGGCTACGAAGTGCTGGACGGACCTGGCCGCCAGGCCCTCATGCCGTTCGCGGTCCTGTGCATGTGGCTGGCCCTGGCGCCCTTGGGATGGCGACTGTTGAAGCCGGCGGCCCCGGCCGCTGACGCGATCACACCGTAACGGTTCACCGCTTGCGACGCTCTCCGCCGCCCCCTACCCGCGATAGGCCCGGGAGGCTGCTAGGCCCGCAGAATCGACGCCCAACCATGTCGCCCATGGACAGGCCGCCCGAAGGCCTTGCCCCGCCGGGCATCACCCCAGGCCGCATCGTCGACCGATCTCCCGTCGACGATGCGACGGCCGCGACCCGCGCCTGCGGGCTTGACTGGAGAGCAGCGAGGTCAACACCGGTACGTGCTGGGCATCGCGACATCACCCTCACCGCTGCCCCGCGCCGACAGCGTCCTCCAAGACACTGATCGCCTCCGACTGGATCATCGACTCCTGTGGCAGTGGGTCCAAGGGCGAGCGCCGCTACACCTGGGCCTGGATCGGCACCGCCGGCGGCACCGGGCACGAGAGCGCCATTTCGTCATCACATGATCGCACTAGGTGATTCTCGGACGTCCCTTGGTGCTGTTACTTCTCGCCGACCTTCCGTCCCCCGATCAGACTGCGCGCCGCGTCATCGAACGGGTGGCCATCGCCCGCTGCACCTCGACGAAGTTCGTGGTCCAGTAGCCGAAGGAGAGCACGAAGCCCAGGCCGAACACGATGCCGACGACCGACAGCACCGAGCTGCTGAATCCCGCCAGCTCGCTGCCCGGCCAGGAGTTGAGCTGCTCGGCGCCGCCGCCGACGGCCGTCCGCACCCTGTCGATCAGCCCGTTGACACCGCCGACGCGGTGCAGCCCGATGAGGGTGAGCGGCAGCAGCGCGGCGACGATGACGAAAAACTGCAGGACCTCGTTGTAGATGGCCGCCGAGAGCCCACCGAGGGTGATGTAGCTGAGGACGATGGCCGCCGCGAGCAGCAGCGCCACCCACAGCGGCCAGCCGAGCAGGCCGTTGACCACCGTGGCGGGCAGGAAGAGGTTGATCCCCGCGATGAGCACCTGGGCGAGCGCGAAGCTGATCGCGTTCACCAGGTGCGCGCCGGGCCCAAAGCTGCGGCGCATGAATTCGGGGACGCTGCGCACCTTGGACCCGTAGTAGAACGGCATCATCACGACGCCGAGGAACAGCATCGCGGGGACCGCGCCGATCCAGTAGTAGTGCATGGTCGGCATGCCGTACTCGGCGCCGTTGGCCGACATCCCGATGATCTCAACGGCGCCGAGGTTGGCCGAGATGAAGGCGAGCCCGGTGATCCAGGCGGGCAACGACCTCCCGGAGAGCAGGAAGTCGAGGCTGCTGGAGACTCTCCTGCGCGCGGCCACCCCGACCAGCAGGACCACCGCGAAGTAGACCAAGATCAGCACGTAGTCGACAGCACCGGCGCCGATTCTCACCGAGACTCTCCGGCTTTCAAGGCGGTCTTGAGGACGTCGATGGCCTGGGCCATGGCGGCGCTGGTGGCCTCAGTGGCGCGGACGGGGTTGAGCATCATGAAGTCGTGCAGCGTGCCGTTGTAGCGGACGCTGGAGGTGGGCACCCCGGCCGCGATCAGCTTGCGGGCGTAGGCCTCGCCCTCGTCACGCAGCACGTCGTTCTCGTCGACGATGATGAACGCGGGTGGCAGGCCCTCGAGGTCGGCCAGGGAGGCGCGCAGCGGCGAGGCGGTGATCTCGGCGCGCTGGGCGGGGTCGGTGGTGTAGGCGTCCCAGAACCAGGCCATCGCCTTGGCCGTCAGGTACGGCCCGTCGGCGAACTCGCGGTAGCTGTCGGTGTCCTGGCCGGCGTCGGTGACCGGGTAGTACAGGGACTGGTGCACGAAACGCACGTCACCGCGCTGCTTGGCCAGGATGGTCAGCGCCGCGGTCATGTTGCCTCCGACCGAGTCGCCCGCGACGGCCAGCCGGGAGGGGTCCAGCCCCTCCTCGGCGCCGGACTTCACGATCCACTGTGCGGTGGCGTAAGCCTGCTCGAGGGCCACCGGGTAGCGGGCCTCGGGCGAGCGGTCGTACTCGACGAAGACGACGGCCGCGCTCGCACCGACGGCGAGCTCGCGCACAAGCCGGTCGTGGGTGCCCGCGTTGCCGATGACCCAGCCGCCGCCGTGCACGTACAGGACGACGGGGAGCGTGCCCGTCGAGCCGACCGGCTTGACGATCCACACCCGCACGTTGCCGACCCCGGCGGGGACGACGATCCACTTTTCGTCCACGTCCGGCTTGGCGATCGGGGCGGCCTGCAGGTCGTCGAGGACCTTGCGGGCGCCCTCGGGGCCGAGCTCGTACAGGAACGGCGGCTTCGAGGTGGCCTGCGCCAGCTCCCAGGCGGCGGGCTCGAGGATGTGCTTGTTCATGATGTGCCTTCTTTCGCTATGGATCAGCTACGTGCTTCGCGCGGCACGTAGGCGAAGGTGGGGCCGGCACCGCCGGGCAGCGCCATCAGGGCCTGCGCCTGGGCCCTGAGCGTGAACATGGTGCGGGTGGCGTCCGTGAGCCGCTTCGGGTCGCCGTTGAATGCCTGCTCCAGCAGGGACAGCAGGGTGCTGTAGGTGATGTCGAACAGATCCTGCGCCGCCCGTACGGCACTGCCCTGCGCGGCGGGCCGCGGGTTGGGTGTCATCGGGAGCACGCCGTCCGGATCGACGCCGACCTCCTCGCCGGTCGGGCCGGTGTTCGGAGTGTCGCCCCGCTGGTAACGGCGGCCGAGCTTGAGCTCCTGGAAGCGGTAGTAGTGGGCGACCTCGTCCCGCTCGGGGTGGAGGACGTCCTGGTCACCGTCCCAGACCTCGCCGCGGGCGTTGCCTTCCCCCTGCTCGACGATCTCCCTCAGCGCGCCGAGCGCGGACTCCAGATCCTCGACGGCGAACAGCGATCCGGCAGTGTGACGGAAGCGGGCGCCGCTCACCTGCCGGGCCGGGTCGCCGCAGAAGACCGCCTTCTCGCCGAGCGTGTCGCACAAGTAGCGCAACCCCTGCTCGATCGCCGCGTAGAACTGCCCGATCGTCTCGTAGCCCTCGTCCTCCGGCGGCGCGCTCGGTGCCGCCGGCTGCTCCAGGCGCAGGAACATCTCCAGCGCCTCCGCGCCGAACGGCACCAGCGACACCTCCAGATCGCTGTGCGGCAGCTTGCGCGGGTGCGGCGGCAGCATCCCCGGCATGTCCAGGCGCGGCGTGCCGCCGACGGCGTTGAGCAGGTTCGCCGCCAGCGCCAGATGCAGCATCTCCTCCACGAAGACGCCGCTCACCACCTCCACCGCCGCCGCGTTACGCTCCGGATCCAGCGAGTACAGCGCCGTCAGGTACGGCGGCAGCGTCGCGTGCTCCAGCTCGATCGCCCACTGCAGGTGCTCGCGGAGGCTGCTGAGCGTGTCGATCCGAACCGGTCGTTCGTGGTTCATTCGTGTCATACCTCGGGTTGTCGGCATGGCGGATCGGACCGCCGGCCGGTGGGCCGGCGGTCTGGTTCGATCCTGGGATCAGGCAGCGATGACGGCAGCCGGTGCCGTCACGCTGCGGATACTTCGCCGGGGTTCAGGACGGGCGTGGCGCGCGGCGGTCCTTGCGCTGGGTCAGCTCGGCCTCTTCCACCAGCGTGAACATCGGCTTGCCCGGCTCGCACAGCATGGTGACCGTGAACCGTACCGGGACATCGTCGCGATTGTTGCCGTCCTGGTAGTGGATGACGTCGCCACCCGGCTCCCAGAACGCCTCGCCGGCGCGGATCACCCGCTCCGGCTCGCCTTCCAGCTCCATCAGCATCTCGCCCTCGAGGACGACGCCGAAGGCGGGACCCGGGTGGCGATGCGGCGGCGCGCCCGGGTCTCCGGGCGGGTACTCGATGACCACGGTCATCGCGTGCGCGCCCTCGGGGATGAACGGAGGCTGCGCCTCCTGCAGCACGGTCAGCGCCGTCTGCCACGCGGTCGATCGCGGCTTGTCCATCGCCCGGCCCTACTTCGCGGTGGACTGGTCGAGCCAGTCCTTGTAGGTGATGGTGCCGAGCTGCGCGCCCTCACCGGGCACCAGCGACCGCTCGCCGAGCACGCTGCCGAAGTAGCGCGCCTGCGGGTCGGCGACAACCTCGCGGGTGTCGCCCCAGGCGGCCAGCGCCTTGCGGAAGAACTCGTCCATCTTGTACTGGGTCGGTCCGGCGATCTCGATCCGGCCGTTCAGCGGCGTCCCCACCGCGGTCCTGCCGACCGCCTGGGCCACGTCGTCACCCGCGATCGGCTGGAACAGCACCGGCGCGATGTGCACCTTGCCGTCGACCGTGCTCTCGTCGGCGATGCCGCGGGCGAACTCGAAGAACTGGGTGGAGTGCACCAGCGAGAACGGGATGCCCGACTTCTCGATCAGCTTCTCCTGGGCGATCTTCGCCGCGAAGTAGCCGTTCTCCGGCATCCGCTCGGTCCCCACGATCGACACCGCCACGTGGTGGCCCACACCCGCGGCCGCCTCGGCCGCCAGCAGGTTGCCGGTGGAGGTCTGGAAGAACTTCATGACGGCCTCACGCTCGAACGAGGGCGAGTTCGACACGTCGATCACGACCTGGGCGCCCTTCAGCACCTCGGCCAGGCCCTCGCCGGTCAGCGTGTTGACGCCGGTGTTCGGCGACGCGGCCACGGCCTCGTGGCCGTGCTCGCCCAGCTTCTTCACCAGCTTCGACCCGATGAGCCCGGTCCCGCCGATCACCACGATTTTCATTGTTGGCACCCTTCTGGCTTTCGGGGCGCTGTGGTGCGCCCCGTCGTCGTCAGCTAAGACAAGGCAGCCCCCCTCAGTTGTGACAGGCAGCCTCGTGTGCTCGACGCGCAAGCTGATCCCGAGCTTGGTGAAGGCGTGCCAGAGGTGCGTGCTGACCGTGTGCGGCGACAGGTAGAGCCGATCAGCGACCTGCTTGTTGGTGACGCCGCCCGCGACGAGCCTGACGATCTGCAGCTCGGAGGCGGTCAGGCTGTCCCAGCCCGTGGTCGGCCTGCCGTCCACGAGGGCGCGGGGCGCGGGTGTCCGGTGATCGCGCCCGCCAACCCGCTGCGCAGCCTGTCGGGCGACGCCGCCTACCTTGCCAGCGTCGTCAGGAACGTGCGCCCTGGTCGGCCACTCCTACGGCGGCAGCGTGAGCCCGACAGGCCTCCAAAGTCAAGGCGCTCGTGTACGTGGCGGCGTTCCTGCTGGACAAGGGCGAGAGCACGCAGACCGTGCTGGACCCGAAGAAGTGCCCGCGCAGCCTGCTCGGCCCAGCGGTCGCCCGGTGGATCTGTCAGGGCCGCCCGGTGCGCGCGCCGTGCCTGAGGTGGGCCCTGGAAACAGGTGAGCCGGAGGGGGATGAGGCGCGGCACCACCCCTGACGAGCGCCGCCGCGTCCGCGCCACCCGCGAGCCGGCGGCCCGGGTGAGGCCAGGGTCAGGAGGCGAAGCTGATAGTGGCGGGGATGCCCTGCCGGGTCATCTTCGCGTACGGGCACAGCGCCGTCGCCTGCTCCAGCAACGGGGCGGCCGCCGCCGCTGCCACCCCAGGCCAGTTCACGACGAGGTCCGCCCGTAGCTGGTAACCGCCGTCGGCGGGATCCCGGCCGAAGGCCACGGTGGCCTCCACCGAGATCGCGGCCGGGTCGAGCAGGTGCCGCCTGGCCAGCAGGCTGAGCGCGCCGTGGAAGCAGGCGGCGTATCCGGCGGCGAAGAGCTGCTCAGGGTTCGGCCCGGGGCTGTCACCGCCGAGCTCGTCAGGCATCCGCAGCTCTAGGGAGAGGGCGCCGTCAGCGGATCTGGCCTGGCCGCTGGCCCGTCCGTGTAAGGAACTGCCACCGGTCACGGCGACGCGCGTGGAGTAGAGCGGCTTGAATTCCGCCCCGTTGTAGTCGTGGTCAGTGGAGAGGATCTGGTCGTTCACTGGTATGCCTTTCAGCGCCAACGCTGGAGTTTGTCGGGGTTGAGGATGATCCATACCGCCGTGACCTCGGCTCCGGCCACGCTCACGCTGACCACCGCCACGACCTTGCCCGCCCGCCGCAGGACGAGCCCCGTCCTGCCGTTCACCGACCCGATGGCCAGCTTGGTTTCTGGCTGGTCGATCAGCAACGCCGTGACGACCCGTGTGACCGCCTCCGCGCCGTAAGTCGGCCGTACGGCGACGCGTACCTTGCCGCCGCCATCGCTGACGACGATCGTGTCGGCGGCCAGGACTTCCCGCAGCGCCTCGGTGTCGCCCGCCTGGCAGGCCGCGGCGAACCTGCGGGCCACCTGCTCGTGCCTGGCGAGCATCGCCTGGCCGTATCCGGCCTGGTACGAGGTCGGACCGGGCACGGGCTGGGCCGGGGTCACCGGGCCGCCGGGTACGTGGTCGGGGTCGGCGAGGAGCTCCAGGCAGATGCTGCCCGCTGTCCGCGTCAGCCAGGCGCGCGGCACCGCGATGGCGGCGCGCTCCTCCTGGTCGAGGGCGTACCAGCGGCGATAGGTCTCCTGGACGACGTGGTCGGCCGTGGTGTCCGAGCCGAACATCCACAGGGCGATCTCGAGCAGGTGCTGCCGTTCGTCGAGCATCTCCGCCAGCGACTCGGCGCCCGCCTCGGTCATGGTCTGCCGCCTCCTTCGTTGTTGGCAGATAAGACCGGATAGCCCCTTACGTTGTGACAAAGCGGCTACGAGACCGCTCGAAGGCCTCGATCTTGGCCGGGTTGAGGATCCACAACAGGTGGTGGATCCCCTCCCTGGATGCCTCGATGGCGAGCAGGGCGACGCCGCTGCCGCCCCGGGTGACGAGCACGCCTGGCAGCCCGTTCATCTCGACCCACGTGATGGCGGTGCCCGGCCAGAACCGCGGTGAGAACGCGGCCACGAACCTGGCCACCCGCTCATTGCCCAGCACGGGGAACTTGGCCGATCCCCTGATGCCGTCGCCGTCGGAGAAGCTGACGACGTCGGCGGCGAAGAGCTCCTCCAAGGCGCCGACATTTCCCGTCTGGGCGGCGTTGAGGAACGTCTCCAGGAGGCGCCGGTGCTGGAGCCTGTCAATGGGCTCGTGGCGTACGGCGGTCAGGCGCCTGCGGGCACGGCTCACGATCTGCCTGACATTGACCGTGGTGAGCCGCAGGATCTCCGCTATCTGCGGATAGGGGTAGTCGAAGGCCTCGCGCAGGACGTAAGCGGCGCGCTCGGTGGGATTCAGCCTCTCCATCAGCAGCAGGAAGGCCAGCTCCAGCGCTTCGCCGCGTTCGGCGCCGACAGTGGGGTCCAGACTGGTGTCCACGGGTTCCGGCAGCCAGGGGCCGATGTAGGACTCGCGCCGCACGCGCGCAGACTGGGCCAGGTTGATGGCCAGCCGGGTGGTGACCAGCGCGAGGAAGGCCGGCGGGTTCTCGACTGTCTCGCGGTCGGTGTCCTGCCAGCGCAGCCACACCTCCTGGACGATGTCCTCGGCCTCCGCCGCGCTGCCCAGCATCCGGTAGGCGATGCCGAACAGCCGCGGGCGCAGCTCGACGAAGGCGGACGCCGCCCGATCGAGAGCGTCCGCCTGTTCCGGTGATTCCGCGTTCATGTGCCCCACATCGATTCGCCCGTTGGCCTGGGCAGGGTTCGTCAGCCTCGCGCGTGGTCGGCAGCGTCGAGGATAGTCGCTGTCACAGCGTCGGGCTGGGAGGCCGCGAGCGCGTGGGAGGCGCCGGCGACCTCGCGGGTGCCGCGCGAGTCCGCGCGCTCGGCCATGAAGCGCAATGCGGCCGCCGGGATGTTGAGGTCCTTGTCGCCGTGGACGAACCAGGACGGGATGGTGCGCCAGGGCGCCTCGTCGACGGCGAGCCCGTCGGACAGGGCGCGCTCGGTCACCGGCCGCTGGGTCGCGGCCATCAGCGCGGCCTCCTCGGTGTCGAGGTCGGCGCAGAACTGGCGGTGGAACTTCGCGGGGTCGATGCGGAACTCGTTGCCGCCGGAGGCCACCGGGTAGGCCTGCAGCGCCTGGCCGAGCGTGCTGCCCTCGAACTTGCTCGACAGCAGCAGCGCGCTCTCGCCGGGCTCGGGGGCGAAGGCGGCGACGTAGACCAGGGCGCGCACAGCCGGGTTGCCCGCCGCCGCCTGGCTGATCACCATGCCGCCGTAGGAATGGCCGGCCAGGACGACAGAGCCGCCGATGCCGTTGATCACGTCGCGCAGGTAGGTGGCGTCGCCCTCCACGCTGCGCAGCGGGTTGGCCACGGCGACCGTGGTGAGCTGGTTGCTGCGCAGGCGCTGGATGACGCGGTTCCAGCTGGCCGACTCGGCGAAGGCGCCGTGGACGAGGAGGACGACGGGTTGGTTCATGGGATTGCCTTTCTGGTTGTTCACTCGTGGAAGCCGATCTCGCGGTGGGTGCCGTCGCACAGCGGCTTGTTGCCGGAGTGGCCGCAACGGCACAGCGTCATCCGGTTCCTGGTCTCCAGGGGCCGGCCGTCCGACCGGGTGATGGGTATGCCGCCGGTCACCCACAGCGCGCTGGCCAGGCCGTCCTCCTCCTCCAGCACCGAGATGGCGCGCGGGAGGTCGGCTTCGATCGTCTCTCCGCCGCGTTCGAGGGCGTAGCTGTAGGAGCTGGAGGGGCAGTGATCGATGCGGCCCATGATGTTCGAGCGCACGTCGCTGTCGGCGGTGTCGTCGAGCATCTCGGCGATGGGCCTGGCGCGGCCGATGCAGAAGGCGGCGTGGATGCACAGCTCGCCCACCCGCTGCGCGGAGATGCCGACGCCGTCGTGCACGTGCTGCAGCTCCTGGTAGGGCCGCATCGGCGTGGCCTCGGTGCCGTCGAAGCCGATCGCGGCGTGGGTGCCGTCGCAGAACGGCTTGGCGCCCGAATGGCCGCAGCGGCACAGCGCATAGGTCTCCTCGGTCTCCAGCGGCTCGCCGGTCTTCCAGGTGAGCGCGTGCTTCTGCTCGGCGGAGACGATCTTCCGCTTGCGCCGCAGGGGGACGCGGCCGTACACGACGTACGGCCCGTCGCGCAGAACGACGACCCGCTGCTGGTCGCCCGCGCTCCAGCGGCGCAGCTCGGGCGGGACGTACTCGAAGGTGAGGCCGCCCCGCCGCATCAGCTCCTGCGCCTGGGCCTTGAGCGCGTACATCTCCCCGGTAGCGACGGCGAGCATCCTCGGGCTGCCGTTGAAGGCCACCTCCAGCAGGTGCAGGATCGCGCAGTAGGTGTGGTTGAACTCCTCCTGCGCGGCGCGGTCCGCGGGGTTGGGCGTCATGGGGAGCACCCCGGTGAGATCCACCGAGAGCTTCTCACCGGTGGGCCCGGACTCGGGGGTGTCCCCGCGCCGGTAGCGGCGGCCGAGCTTCAGCTCCATGAAGCGGTAGTAATGGGCGACCTCGTCCTGGTCACCGTCCCAGACCTCGCTGCGGGCGGTGCCCTCCCCCTGTTCGACGATCTCCTCAAGCGCGTCCAGCGCGGAGGCGAGGTCGGTGACGGCGACCAGCCTGCCGCCGGTATGGCGGAAGTGGCCGCCGCTCACCTGCCGGGCCGGGTCGCCGGAGAAGACCTCCTTCTCGCCGAGCGTTTCGCACAAGTAGCGCAACCCCTGCTCGATCGCGGCGTAGAACTGCCCGATGGTCTCGTAGTTGTCGTCCTCCGGCGGGGCGCCGGGCGGTGCGGGCTGTTCCAGGCGCAGGAACATCTCCAGCGCTTCCGGGCCGAACGGCACCAGCGACAGCTCGAGGTCGCCGTGGGGCAGCTTGCGGGGGTGCGGCGGCAGCATCTCGGGCGTGTCGAGCCGCGGGGCGCCGCCGACGGCGTTGAGCAGGTTCGCCGCCAGCGCCAGGTGCAGCATCTCCTCCACGAAGACGCTGCTCACCACCTCGACGGCCGCCGGGTTGCGCTCCGGGTCGAGGGAGTACAGCGCGGTCAGGTACGGCGGCAGCGTCGCGTGCTCCAGCTCGATCGCCCACTGCAGGTGCTCGCGGAGGCTGTCGAGCGTGTCGATCCGTGGCTCAGGCAACGTCGCCACCCGGCCGCGAGCCGTCCTCCAGCACCTCGACCGCGTCGCGCAGCACCCGCAGAGCGATCTCCTCGCGCTCGACGTCCGTCGGGTCGTACAGCCACTCGGTGACCGGCCGCCCCATCTCCTTCTCCGGGTGGCTGGCCTCGGCGATGATCAGCTCCTCCTCGATCTCGACGTGGAGCTCGTACAGGAACTCGTTCTCACCGTTCGGGGTGCACATGTCTCCTCCATGGGTTGTACGGCCGGCCTGCTGACCGCGTGGATCAGACGGACGGCGATCTGGCCGGTGGCGAACAGGCGGGCGAAGCGCTCGCCCTGGCGGGCAGCCGGTACGGCATGCCGCTCCCCGAGCAGCTCGACGGCGTCGGCGGTCCAGCCCGCGACATCGTCGAACTCGGCGACCATCGCCAACGCGGTCACAACAACTTCCCCCGTTCAGTGATGTGGCTGATCGCCAGCTAAGACAGGACAGCCCCGGCACTTGTGACAAGATCCGGCTACTCGACGAGCTTTCCCACGGTCGAGACCTCGCGCATGAGCGCCGCGATCTCGGCGGGAATCGGCGGGATGCTCTCCCGCTCCACCGATCCGGGGCCGGACCACACGAGGTTGACCTGCAGTGCGGGGTCGAGTTCCGGGTAGTCGGAGCGGTTGTGGCAGCCGCGGGTCTCGCGGCGCTCGATCGCGGTTTCGATGGTCGCGCGCGCGGCGAGTGCCGCGGACTTCAGGTCGAAGGCGTGAGCCAGGTCCTGGAAGCCGGCGATGTCCGGGTGCACGCCTATCCCGCTGATGCGCGCCTCGACCGCGGCCAGTTCGGCGAGGCCTTTTCGCAGGCCGCCCTCGTCGCGTACCACTCCGGCGTGCTCCGTCATGATGTCGCGGAGCGCTCGCTGCAGCGACCGCACGTTCTCCGGGCCGTCGGCGGACAGGAGCTCGTCCACTTCCTCCCGCGCCACGGCGAGCGCCTCGGCGGAGCGGCGCTGGGCGTCGAGGCGCGCGGAATACTCCGCCGCCGCCTGGCCGACGATGCGGCCGAAGACGAGGAGCTCGATGAGGGAGTTGCCGCCCAGGCGGTTGGCGCCGTGCAGGCCGCTGGCCGCCTCACCGATCGCGTACAGGCCGTCGACGCCCGTGCCGTGGTCCTCGGGGCGTACCCAGACCCCGCCCATCGAGTAGTGCGCGGTCGGCGCGACCTCGATCGGCTTCTTGGTGATGTCGAGCATCTGCAGTTCCAGGAGCGTCTGGTAGACGCGAGGCAGCCGCGTCATGATCGTCTCGCGCGGCAGATGCGACACGTCCAGCCACACACCGCCGTCCGGGGTGCCGCGACCTTCCTTGATCTCTGTGTAGGCGGCCAGCGCGACCCGGTCGCGCGTGGACAACTCCATCCGCTCAGGGTCGTACCGGGACATGAACCGCTCGCCGAGCCGGTTGCGCAGGATCCCGCCCTCGCCCCGTGCCGCCTCGGAGACGAGCGTGCCGGCCGCGTTCTCCGGCGCGATGAGGCCAGATGGGTGGAACTGCACCAGCTCGGGGTCGCGGACGCGGCAGCCGGCCAGGACGGCCAGGCGGAAGGAGTCGCCGGTGTTCTCGTCCCTGCGGGAGGAGGTGCGCCGCCAGATCCGGGTGTGCCCGCCCGTGGCCAGGATCACCGCATCGGCATGGATGACGTAGCGGCTGCCGTCGGTCAGGTCGAACCCGTACGCGCCGAAGACCGCGTTGTCGCGCACGAGAAGCCGCGTGATGTACACCGTGTCGAGGACGCGGACGTCGAGCTGGGTCGTCCGGTTGATCAGCGTGCGCTGGATCTCGAGTCCGGTGTAGTCCCCCGCGTACGAGGTGCGCCGGAAGGTGTGGGCGCCGAAGAAGCGCTGGGAGATCCGCCCGTCCTGCTCGCGTGCGAACGGCATGCCGTACCGCACGAGGTCCTCGATGCCACGCGCGGCCCCCTCGGTGACGATGCACACCGTCTCGGGGTTGGCCAGCAGGTAACTCTCCTTGAGAGTGTCGGCCGCGTGCTGCTGCCAGGTGTCCTCGGGGTCCATCGTGGCGAGGGCCGCGTTGATGCCGCCCGCCGCGAGCGAGGTGTGTGCGTCCGCCTTCGGCCGTTTGCCGACCGCGAGGACATCCACCCCGCGCTCGGCGAGTTCGATGGCCGCCCGCAGCCCGGCCCCTCCGGTCCCGATGACCAGGACGGACGTGGCGATTCTGTTCTCTGATGCGTGCATGATGCTCCTTCAGCTACGTGCCGCCCAGATGGCGACGGCGACCAGCGCGACGCAGGCGGCCGCGATCAGCGCGACCACGGCGGCCACCCCGATCCATGGCGCCGCGAGCGGCGACAACACGACGGCGCCGACGCACCCTGCCACGGCAGTGCGGGGGATGACGGAGTCCGCGTCGACCAGCGCGTGGACCGCCCAGAGCAGGATGAGATACACCCCGACCGGGATGGCGACCGCGTAGCCGATCGCCATCGGCGATGCCACCACCTGGCGCCCGCTCTGCTCCACAGCCACCTCGAGCCCGGCGCCAAGAGCCGCCAGCGCGGCGAAGATGCCGAAGTGGCCGTACCCCCACCAGTACGACCGATGACGCCGGTCGCTGAGCCCCTCCCCTGCCTCGACCAGGAAGTACAGCCACCACAGGGCGAACAGCAGGACGAGACCGGATCCGGCGATGACGACGAGGGGACCCGCTTCGAGCGCCCCTTCCACCCCTCTGCTCGCGGCCAGGACACTTTCGCCCAGCAGGATGATCGTGAACAGGCCGTAGCGCTCGGCGATGTGGTGTGGATGCCAGGTGGTTGCCCTGACCCGCTCCGCCCACCACGGCACCGCCAGCTCCAGGACGACCAGGCAGGCGAAGAACGGCAGCCGGAGTGACGCCGGCAGGAGGCCCGCCTCCACGAGAGCGAGCCGGAGCAACCAGCCCAACTCGGCCAGACCTATGCCCGCGGCGTAGCGGAGCCCCGTACGGCGGCTCGCCGGGTCTTCGAACGCGGCCCTCAGCCATTGGGCGACAAGCCCGATCCTCATGATGAGGTACCCCAGCGTGATGATCCCGAAGTCGGCGTGGCCGACCGCGGCGGGCACTCCGGCGGCAAGGACCAGCACGCCCGCCATCTGCACCATGGTCAGCAGCCGGTAGAGGACGTCGTCGGTGTCGTAGGACGAGGCGAACCAGGTGAAGTTCATCCACGCCCACCAGATCGCGAAGAACACCTGAAGGAACGGGACCAGCCCGGTCAGGCCATGACCTTCGGCGATGGCGTGCGCGAACTGTGCCGTGATGGCCGCGACCGCGACCACGAAGGTGAGATCGAAGAGGAGCTCGAGCTGGCTCGACACGCGATGCGGCTCGTCGATGGGCCGCGAGCTCATCCTGACCCGGATCCGGATGGTGGTCCTGGTTGAGGGCACGCTCACGCTCCTGTCGCTCTTGCGGCGTCCGGTTCGCCTAGAAAGACCGGACGGCGTCGCGATCTGTGACAGATCGTCGCGGTGGTTGTCACAAGTCGGCAGGCCACTCCTCGACCTCGGGCCGGATCGCGTCGGCCAACGCCGGTGTCTCCGCTGCGACGAAGTTCGGCATCACCGCCTTCTCCGAATCGCTGCGGCAGGAGGTCACCACCCAGGCGTACGTGTCGTGGTCATCGAGCCCAAGACCCCGTCACCGAGGCGCCGAGATCCTTCTCAAAGAGTTCACCGCCTTTGATGGTCACTGTCGCGGACGGCCGCACTGAGGAGGGCACCTCGGTGGAGGTGCGCTACGACACCGAAGCGGGCAACGAAGGGTTCATCACGATCTACGCGGACAAAACCGGCGATGATCACTGCTACTACCTGGCCTACGGCGGGAAATATGTCAATGCGACGGCGACTCAGACACTGCCGCAGGACGGCAACAAGATCACGCTGAACACCTTCCGCCCCAACGACGACGGCTACCTGTGGTGTGCGACGTTCAACGGGACGGCGATGTTCTTGAGCAACCACACGGCCCCCGACGAGCGCCTGTACCTGGACGCTCACGGCGAGAACCTGCCGTTGACGCTCAGCGCACGCACACCCGATCTCCCGGTGGACCTGTGGGCCTTTGATCCAGTCACTCAGTGACAGACACGGCACGGTCGGTCCGACGCCTGACCGCCGACCGGCAACCGGGTACTGACTCGGCCTCACCGTTCACATAAAGAGGTTGCGCGCCCGGCCCTCATGGGGGCCGGGCGCGCCCAACCGTCTCAGGCCTCCAACTCGCGCCCGCGCACGGCGTCAGGTGGGTGCGGCGGAGCTCTCTGCCGAAGTTCTCAGACGAGCGGCCGGCGGCCGGCCCGCGAGGACGAGGATCGCGGGCACGCCCCACTGGACCGCCAGGCCGGCGAGGTCGGAGGCGTCCCCCACCAGGGGCGAGGCCAGCTCGGCAAGGCCGAAGCCGTATCCGCCGAACAGCCCACGCAGCCGGGGACGCAGTAGGCCCCGTACTCGGCCTGATGAACGTCCCAGGTCGAATACGCGGCGGCGGCCAGCGTGGCCACCCAGGGGAGCAGGGGTAATCGGGGCACGAATGATCTCCGCTTTTCGCCACACCCTAGGGGTGCTTTCCGCGACGCGGGAGCATGATCACAACGAGCAGTCCCGCTCCCGGTGCTCGTCGAGTGCGCGGAGCACGTCCGCGCAGGCCTGCGCGAAGCCGGCCAGCCGCTCGGGCCCCAGCACGTCGACGAACAGGGCGTGAACCATCTCGGTGTGCTCGGGGACGGCCTTGTTGATCGCCGCGTAGCCCTTGTCGGTGAGCCGCACGTCGGGGTAGCGGCGGTCGTTGGAGTCCACTCGCTCGACCAGCCCGCGTTGCGCCATCCGGGTGAGCTGGTGGGACAGGCGGCTCTTCTCCCACTGGGTCGCGGCGGCCACCTCCGCGACGGGCATCTCCCGCCGCTCCGACTCCGTGAGCCGGACCAGGACCTCGAAGTCGGCCGCGGACAGGTCGCACTCGCGCTGCAGGTGCTGCTGCAGGTGCGAGTTGAGGTGCTTGGCCATTTCGATGTACGTGCGCCACATCCGGTCGGCCTCGCCGAGCTCCTGTTCCCATCCCATGACGCCCACTCTATCCGTTGCTTGACGTATCAACCTGGCGTTGTATGGTGGCCGGGTTGATACATCAACCTGAGCATGTGAGGGGTTTGTCTCTGTGAGCGAGCAGCAGATCATCGCCGTGGTGGGCGCGACCGGAGCGCAAGGGGGCGGGCTGGTCCGCGCGATCCTCGACGACCGCAGTGGGCGGTTCGCCGCGCGGGCCCTGACCCGGGACCCGGGTTCGGCGCGGGCCGGGGAGCTGGCCGCGCTCGGGGCCGAGGTCGTCGGGGCCGATCTCGACGACGCGGGCAGCCTGCGCAAGGCGTTCGACGGCGCCCACGGCGCCTTCGTGGTGACCAACTTCTGGGAGCCTCGCACGCCCGAGGAGGAGCGGGCGCGGCCCGCGACCACCAAGGAGCGGGAGCAGGCCGGCAACGCGGCGCGGGCGGGGCAGGAGGCCGGCGTACGGCATTTCGTCTGGTCCACGCTGTCCGACACCCGCGGCTACTTCCGGCCGGGCGACGGGACGCCGAGCTTCGAGGGCTCATATAAGGTGCCGCACGCCGACGGCAAGGCCGAGGCCGACCGGTTCTTCCTGGAGTCGGGCGTGCCCACCACCTTCCTGCAGGCGAACGTCTACTACGAGGCGTTCCGGGACATGTTCGCGCCCCGGCGTGACGAGACGGGCGCGCTGGTGCTGCCGCTCGGGTTCGGCGAGGCGCGGGTGGCCGCGCAGGCCGCGGAGGACGTCGGCAGGACCGCGCTGGGGATCTTCCGCCACGGGATCGGGATGGCCGGCAGGCGGGTGAGCGTCGCCGGGTCCCTGCTCACCGGCGAGCAGTACGCCGCCGCGCTGAGCCTGGCGCTCGGCGAGCCCGTCACCTACCAGGCGGTCAGCCCCGACATGATCCGGGCCGCGGGATTCCCGGGCGCGGGCGAGGTCGGCAACATGCTCCAGTACCTGATCGCGGCCGCCCCGGACATCGCCGAGCTCATCGACTTCGAACTGCTGCGCGAGCTCAACCCGAGGCTGCAGTCGTTCGACACGTGGCTGGCCGCCCACCGCGACACCATCCCGCGCTGACCGGCACCCGTCCCCTCCCCGCGCGTGGTCGCCCCCGGGTAACGTCGCGAAGCCGTGTCACAAGATCGGGAGCTGCCCTGTCTACAGGGACGAACCGCGGCCGCGCCCCCAAGCGCACGGCTGCCACGCATCAGAAGGGACGAGATGAACAAGCTCCATCGCATGGGACTCGCGGCGACCGCCGCCGCCGCCGCGTGCCTCGCCCTGCTTCCCGGCACGGCGAACGCCACCCCGAGCAGCGGCGTCAGCGCAACGATCCTGTTCCAGAGGACAGTGGGTGACCAGGACTACATCCTGCGCGAGATCACGGTCGAGCCGGGCGGCAGCACCGGCTGGCACTACCACGACGGCACCCTCTACGGCGTCATCCGCAAGGGAACGCTCAGCCACTGCGACTCCACCTGCGAGTCCGACGGCGTGTACCAGGCCGGGCAGACCATCGTCGAGCCCAGCGGCTCCGGCCACAGTCGAACAAAGTAGACGATCTCTTAATGACCGTCGGCCACAGCCGTCAGAACAGCAAGGCCGCCATGCCAATGAGCCCACACGCCCCGAGGCAGGCAGATCGGCGCGAATGCGGCAAAGGTGATTCGGCCATCTACGACCAGGACCCGCCCTCGTTGTTGTCCAGGATGAAACAGCCACCATCTCTGCTAGAGCACCCGCATCTGAAGAGCGGGGGCGCCTTACACACCTCCCACCACGAATATCGTCCCGACCAGGCCAAACAGTAGTTAAGTGACGGGCGTCGGAGGGTCATTATCGACGAGCAGACGCACTCGAGCGGCAGCTACATATCCCCCGTTACAAGACATACTGGACCCCAGGCAGCCCCCAACTCTCCTAAAGCGGGTGCCGCAGGTTCGAATCCTGCCGGGGGCACCATCTTCGATCAGCGCTAAAAGGCCCTTGACCAGCGGAAACGCCAGTCAAGGGCTTCTTGATCTGTCCGGTGCTGTACGGCTGTCGCTGATCGTTTGCGGATGATCCTTCCCAATGCCTTCCCACGGAGGCACCGTGGCGGCCGCCATTCCGTTATGACGCCCGTCCGAACTCGCGATCGACAGATCTCGCTGCAGGAGTTCGAACGTCGGCCGCAAGCCACTGCTAATGATCGGCTCGGTGGGGATGGCGATCGCACTGGCCACCACGGCGTGGGCGTTCAGCGCGGCCAGGGTGACCGACGGCAGGGTTACGCTCCCGGACCCGCAGGGACTGATCGCGCTCGTCGCGGCGGCCAACGCGTTCGTGCTGTTCTTCGCACTGTCGTGGGGCGTGGTGGTCTGGGTGCTGCTCAGCGAGATGTTCCCCAACCGCATCCGCGCCGCCGCCCTGGGCGTCGCCGCTGCGGCCCAGTGGCTGGCCAACTGGCTGATCTCGGTCTCGTTCCCGGCGCTCGCCGCGTGGAATCTGCCGATCACCTACGCCGGGTACGCCGTCATGGCTCTGCTGTCGTTCGTCTTCGTCGCCAGATGGATCAGGGAGACCAAGGGCCGCAAGCTGGAGGAAATGGGCTGACTCGCTCACTACGATCCATCACTCAGGTAGAGCCCCGCGGCGTACAGGCCGACAACACCCCGGTGAACCTGCTGGACGGCGGATGGTCAGTGTCGCCGGCGTGACGTGAGCCGGGCCGCTTGGTCACGGGCGCGTGGGGGGATGGCTTCGCGATGTGGCCCGTCGTCGGGATCGACCTCATGTCGCAGTTGGACGCAGTCGTCGAGCAGCGCGCCGTACAACGTCCAGAGAGGTGAATGCGGATCGATCTCTGCCATCTGCTTGCGAGCAGCGCGTTCGAGACGCTCGCCTTCCGCTACGGCGGCGCGCAGGCGGACCAGGTCCTCGCCGCCGCCGGGTGCGACCAGCAGGTGCTCGAAACAGGCGTAAGCCTTCCCGATCGCATCCAGCAGGTCGGCGAAGACCTGGGGAAAACTGCCGGTCTCGCGCTGTCCTGGCAGGCCGCGAACCCCGGCAGCCAGGTCGGCGAGGGCACGGGCGACGCCGCGCAGTTGAAGACAGGCGTGCTCCAGGCATAGGACAGCCTGCATGATGCGGCGCAGGCGCTGGCGGGTTCGCGCCCGGCGTAGGGTGAAACGCAGGGACTCAGTGGCTCGTTCAGCGCTCTCGTGGGCCGAACGCAGCCTGACGGACATGCGTCTGGCGCGGGCCAGCCATTTCTGCGCCTGGTGCGCGGTCCAGGATTGTCTGACGCCTTCGGCCAGGTCGGAGCAAAGGTCGGCGAGATCATCGGCCAGGTCGGCCAGGTCCTTAGCGGCCCGGCCCACGTGACGGGGCGGGATCATCAGTACGAGCGTGGCTCCGACGAACGCGCCGATGACAATGTCGAGCAGTCGCACCATGCCGTACTCGCGGCCCAGGGCGAACACGAGTAGGGCGGTGATGGGCGCCTGTGTGTTCCGCCACGGTATGCCGACTGTTCTGCTGACCACCAGCGCGACCGCGACCAGGACGGCCATGGTGGCGGCGCTGGTGCCGAACACCTGCACGAAGCCGATAGCAGCCGCCAGTCCGACCAGCACCGCGACGGTCTGCTGGACGGCCTGGACCACGGTGCTGTAGGCGGTCGCCGTCACCGACAGCAGCACGCCGGTGGGAGCGAGCACCGGCTGAGGTGAGCCGATCAGTTCGGTGGAGATCCACCAAGCCACCAGGCAGCCGACGGTAACCGTCACCGTCGGCATCAGCAACTGCCTCTCACGCCGCACCCAGCGGCGTAGCCCACGCCGCCATCGACCCAAGCCGGGGACTCGGTCACCCCACCGGTCCAGCCATCGCCTCGCGGCGGAAAGTGCCATCATCGCACCCCCAGACGTGGTGCCCCGCCTGGCGGCTTCCGGGTCGTCTATCACCTCTTGCGGGCTGCCGAGTCTCGTAGAGCGCCTCCGCGGCGGCCATCTTCATCGGCTGGGTCTCGGTCATGATCTTGCCGAGGATGTCGCCGGAGACGAGGGTGCCGAGAGCGCCCACCAGCGCCGCGAGCGCGCCGAGCCGCTCGGCGGCGCTCACTGGCTGACGCTGGTGGCGGCGTGGCGCGGACCGGCGTACCGCCAGAAGAAGTTGACCAGCACGGTGATCCGGTTGCGCCCGCCCAGCAGGTACGCCACATGAATGAAGATCCACATCAGCCACGCCGGCCACCCACGCATGGTCAATCCGTTGGACAACTGCAACACGGCCTCGGCCCGGCCCACGGTCGCCATGATCCCCGGATCCCGGTACGAGAACGGCCGCAGCGGCAGTCCCTGAGCCGCCGCCAGGATCTGCTTGCCCACGTGCTCTCCCATCTGGATCGCCGGCTGAGCGAGCTGCGGCAGCGGCTTGGGCGGCCCGGCCAGGTCGCCGGCCACGAAGATCTCGGGATGCTTCGGCACGCTCAAAGCCTCGGTAACCCTGATCCTGCCGCCCTTGATCTGCGGCAGCCCCCATTCCGCCACGTAGGCGGGCGCAGTCACGCCGAGCGCCCACACGGTCACGTCGCTCGGCACGTGCGTCCCGTCGACGATCCCCACCGCATCCGGTTCCACCGACGCCACTGTGGCGCCCAGCCGCAGCCGCACCCCTCGCTTGCGCAGCGCGGCCGCCGCCGCATTTCGCAGCCGCGGCTTGTACGGCGCCAGCACGAAGTCGAAGCGCTCCACCAGCGTCACGCTCGTCTGGTCGGGACGAATCTCGGGATGCGTCAGCGGCAGCGTGCGCCGCCGCAGCTCGGCCAGCGTCCCGGCAATCTCGACCCCGGTCGCGCCCCCGCCCACCACCACGACGTGGACGCTGTCGCGCCGGCCCACCACCGCGTCCTCCAGACAGTGCTGGAGCCGCCGCCGCAACGCTGCCGCGTCGTTGAGCGAATAAAGCGGCTGTGCGTTCTCCGGCGCGCCTGGCACGTTGTACCAGTTGGTGGTCACACCGGTGGCCAGCACGAGAAAGTCGTAGTCCAGCGTGCTTCCGTCATCCAACTCCACGCGCCGCTTCTCGGGCAGCACCGTGCTTAGCGCACCCCGACGGGCGTGCACGTTCGGCCACTTGGCGGCGTAGGTCCTGATGGGGTAGGACACGTCGGACATGCTCATCCCGGCCGTAGCCACCTGGTAGAGCAGGGGCTGGAAGGTCGAGTACGGGTTGTGGTCGATCAGCGTGACCAGCGCGCCTGCCTTGGCCAGGGTTCGCGCTGCGGCCAGCCCGGCGAAACCCGCCCCCACGACCACAACGCGAGTTCTTCGTCTCATGACCATCTCCGTGCCCCGTGCCACCCCCTCGGAGGCCTATAGCCTGCCCTGTGTCCGTTAAATCTGCGGGAGGCAGGAGTTGCGACTCGTGGATTGACCTGGGCGTATGCGAGACCGTTCTGCTGATACTGGTTGATCGGCCCCGGCCAGTACCGTCTCGACGCTCCAGGCGGACTGTTCGAGATCGTCAGGCATCGACACGGGCTCATCGCTGTCCCAGGTTGGCGATGAGACCGACGGACACCGCGATAACGACGGTGCCGAAAAGATAGGAAAGCAGGGCGTGCCCGAAGGCGACTTTCCGGATGCGGGTGCTGGCCAGCACATTGTCTGATACCCCGTAAGCCATCCCTACGGTGAACGCCGTGTAAGCGAAGTCGCTATAGCTCGGCGGCTCCTCCTGCCGGAAGTCGATGCCTCCGTCAACCTCGACGTAGTACAAGCGCGCGTACTTGAGGGCGAAAACGGTGTTCGTCAAAGTCCAGGACAGGACCACGGTCACCAAACTCAAGATCACTGCGATCGCGGCGACCGGGTCCTGATCGCTGCCCAGGCGGAGGAAGGCGGCCACGACGGCCGCGAGACTGGCCACCGCGGCGATCAGGATGCCCGTGTCGGTGGTGTGCGTACCGCCTTCCTCTTCGGCGATGCGCTTGGTCCCCTCGTGGTCCTGCGACCAGCTGATCTGCCACGCCCACGCCAGTACGAGGGAAACAGCCACATCCCAGGTGACGAAGAAGAACAGTTCAGGGGCGCCGCTGAGCGCGACGCCTGCGCCGGCCACGGCACCGAGCAGAGCGCACATCAAAACCCGCCGCAAGGAAAGTATCCGCCGTCCGCGACGCTCCCACGCTGCCCTCACCTGCACCAGAGTGTCACAGGGCGGCCCGACGCCACCCCTTCGACGTGCGAGTCCAGCGCACGCTCGCCCCGAGGAATTACCCGCCGGCCCGGAGCACAGCCAGATCGGCGGCGGTAAACGGCCATGGCCTCCAACCGTGCGATCCGGTCGGCGATCGGTGGGTGGGTGGAGAAGAGCCTCCCGATGCCCCCGCCACGGAACGGGTTGGCGATCATGAGGTGCGAGGTCGAGGAGAGCCGGCCAGTCTCCGGCAGCGGCAGTTGCCGGGTGCCCACATCGATCTTCCGTAGCGCACTGGCCGGCCCGATCGGGTCACGGGTCAGCCGGGCGCCGGACTTGTCGGCCTGATACTCCCGCGCCCTGGAGATGGCCATCTGGATCATCGCGGCCGGCCCGAGGATCATCATCAGGAGGGCCCCGAGGAAGCCGGGACCTCGTCATCGTCTCCCCCGCCAAAGAACCCGGCCATGTAGGCCAGGTAGGTAACCATCGTGGCCAGGGCCCCGCCACGGAGGAGATCAGGATGTCGCGGTTGTAGACGTGCGGCAGTTCGTGCCCGAGGACCGCGCGCAGCTCGCGTTCGTTCAGCAACTGGGTGATCCCATGGGTCACACAGACCGCGGCATGACGCGGATTGCGCCCGGTGGCGAACGCGTTCGGCTGCAGGATCGGCGAAACATACAGCCGGGGCATGGGCTGTCGCGCCTCCTCCGACAGTTCGCGGACCCATCTGGTGCAGCGCGGGCCAGTCAGCGGGGCGAACGGGCTGGGCATGCATCGCCGACAGCGCGATCTTGTCGGAGAAGAAGTAGGCGATGCCGTTGCTGACGAGCGCGACCAGGACGGCGATCTGGATTCCGGTGCTGCCGCCGAGCCATCACCCCACCAGGATGATCAGAGCAGACAGGGCGCCGAGCAGCGCCGCGGTACGCAAACCGTTGTGACGCATGGCGTCCTCCTTCCTCGAACGCATCTACTACCCATCGCGCTCGAGCCCATCCTTCCTGTGGGGTGGGCCAGGCCTTCCTGTGCCCGAGCAGCCGCCATCCGATCGCGTGGCGAGCAGAGGCACCAGCAACGCGCCAAACCTCGTCATAGCAGCAGGTCGAAGACACGGATTGTGCGTGTCCACTCCTTGCTCGCCGGGTTCTTGCGATCAGGCTCTATGGCTCTGATCGCCCTTGCGAGCGCCACGGAGAGCCCACCCGCCACGGCCGGCAGCCGGGCCTCGGTTTCTTCACTGAGCGACAGATCCAGCGGAGGCAGCGCCGCGAGCTCCGCCAGGACCGATGCCAGGTCCAGTTCCTCGTCCAGGTCCCGGAAGTCGTGCATGCTCTCCTGCAGCCCTTTGGTGATGGGCAGGTCCCAGGGCTGGATGATGTCGCGCCGGTTCGACTTCGCGGCGGCCTCGGCGACGATGAGCATGTCGTACAGTTTGCGGTTGACGAAGTCGCTGTAGCGCTTGAGGTCGGCCTTGTCCACGTCGAGTCCCGCGGCGGCGCGAAAGAAGTGCTCGAACCTGGAAACTGCGATCACGGGCATGTGGATCACCGTCCTCTCTCTTGACTGCCTGTGGTGGTGAATCTTTCGTGGACCAGGCGTACCGCCATGGCGCCTTCTCCGACTGCGGACGCGACCCGCTTGACCGAGCCGCTGCGAACGTCGCCGGCGGCGAATACGCCCAGGTGCCCGGTTTCCAGGGGGAGGAGGGAGCCCCAGGGCGACGTACCCTGACCCGTGACGACGAAGCCGCGGTCGTCCAGCGGGACGGTACCCTTCAGCCATTCAGTGTGCGGTTCGGCTCCGATGAAGGTGAACAACGCACTGGTCGGGATCTCCTGCAGTTCTCCTGTTCGCGTGTTCTGCGCGCGGACAGCCCGTAGCGTGTGGTCTCCGAGCAGTTCGCGTACCTCGGTGTGGTACATGATTTCGATGCCGGGAGTGCGGTCGATCTCGTCGGCGAGGTAGCGGGACATGCTCGCGTTTACGTCGCCGCCGCGCACGAGCATGCGCACCGACGACGCGTTCCTGATCAGGTAAAGTGCCGCCTGGGCCGCGGAGTTCCCGCCGCCGACGATTACCACGGGCGATCGTCGGCACATGCGCAACTCGAACGGTGTCGCCGCATAGTAGACGCCGGATCCTTCGAATTTTTCCAGGTGGGGAACGTCAAGCTTCCGATAGCGGGCGCCGGTCGCGATGATCACGGCGTGGGCCTTCACGGCGCACTCGCCCTCCACGATGATGCCGTAGTGGCCCTCCTGCGGTTCCAGCCCACTCGCCTCGGCTGGGACGGTCAGGCGGGCGCCGAACTTGCCTGCCTGGATGACGGCACGCTCGGCGAGCTCGGCGCCCGAGACGCCCGTGGGAAAGCCGAGATAGTTCTCTATGCGGGACGAGGTGCCCGCCTGACCGCCCGCAGCCACGGCATCGAGCACGACGGTTGTCAGGCCGTCAGAGGCCGCGTACACACCGGCGGCCAGGCCTGCGGGTCCCGCACCTATGACGATCACATCGCATACGGCGTCGCCCGACGCGGGGACAGGCAGGCCGATTGTTTTCGCCAGTTCGGCCGTGGTCGGGTTGCGCAGCACCCGGTCGCCGTGCCAGATCACCACCGGGGTGTCGTGCGGGGAGATACGCAGCTCGCGCAGGAGCGCGTCCGCGGCTTCGTCCTCCTCCAGGTCGATCCACCGGTGAGGGATCCTGTTACGAGCGGCGAATTCGCGCAGCCGCCGGGCATCGGGTGAGTATCGGGAGCCGATGATGCGGAACCCGGCGTCCAGGCCGATCAGCAGGGCGCGGCGGGTCAGGTAGGCCCGCAGGATGAGGTCGCCGAGCGCCGGGTCGCCCGCCACGAGTGTCCGCACCTCGTCGGCCGGGACGGCCAGCACCTCGCCGGGCTCCCGCACGACCGCGGTCACGAATCCCGCCTGGCCGGTGAGGAGGCCGAGCTCGCCGAGGAAACGTCCGGGGCCGTGGACGGCGATCGTCCGCTGTTTCGCGCCGTCCCCCTCGACCATGGCCACCTTGCCCCGCAGGATCACGATGAACTCACGGGCCTGCTCGCCCTCCCGGTGCAGGATGTCGCCCGCCGATACGGATCGCCGCTCGCCGTGCCGCGACAGCTCGGCGATCTGCTGCTCGTCCAGCCGGGGATAGGCCCCGCACAGGTCAGGCGTCTCGACCGCGCAGGCAGGTGAGGCCGTCATGACGGTGCCCGTACTGTGTCTTCGACCCACTCGCGCAACTGCGCCGCGGGCAGCGCGCCTGCACGTTGCGCCACAACGCGGCCCTCGTGCAGCACCATGAGTGTCGGGACGGCCGTGATCGTGTATCGCCGGGCGAGGGCCGGAGAACCGTCCACGTCGACTTTGACGAGTTTGAGCCGTCCCGCCATCTCGCGGGCGAGTTGTTCGAGTGCCGGGGTGACTGTCCGGCACGGCGCGCACCACTGCGCCCAGAAGTCGACGAGGACGGGAAGGTCGGCGCGTTCGGCGACCTCGGCGAAGGTGCTGTCGTCAGCGTCGGCGATCCACGGTAGCGGCCGGTGGCAGACCCCGCACAGGGGCCTGCCTCGGTAGGCGTCCGGGACCCTGTTGGGTCTGCCGCAGTTGGCGCAATTCACGGTGTGCATGTCAGGTCCTGGGCGGATAGAAGGTGACGTTCAGCTCACCCTTGTCGGCGCCGACCGTGATGGTCGACCCGTCGGGCACGTCGCCGGCGAGCAGAGCGCGTCCGATCCTGGTCTCTACCTCGCGGGCGATGAACCGGCGCAGCGGCCGGGCACCGTAGACGGGGTCGTAGCCCTGGTTGGCGATGAGCCGGCGTGCGTCCTCGGTGACCTCCAGGGTGAGCCGGCGGCTGGCCAGGCGGTCTCTGATTTCGGTGAACATCAGGTCCACGATGCGTTCGATCTCGGCCTCGGTCAGAGGCTTGAACAGCACGATGTCATCCACCCGGTTGAGGAATTCGGGTCGGAAGTGCATGCGCAGTTCCCCCATCACGCTCTCGCGTGCCTGGGGCTTGATCTCCCCGTCGGCGGTGACCCCGTCCAGCAGGTGCTGGGAGCCGATGTTCGAGGTCATGATGACCACGGTGTTGCGGAAGTCGACCGTGCGGCCCTGCGCGTCGGTCAGCCGCCCGTCGTCCATAACCTGTAGCAGTGTGTTGAACACGTCCGTGTGGGCCTTCTCGATCTCGTCGAACAGCACCACCGAGTACGGTTTGCGTCGCACCGCCTCCGTGAGCTGACCGCCCTCCTCATAACCGATGTAGCCCGGAGGAGCACCGACGAGCCGACTGACCGTGTGGCGCTCCTGATACTCGCTCATGTCGATGCGCACCATGTTGTCCTCGGTGTCGAACAGGGCCGCCGCGAGGGACTTCGCGAGCTCGGTCTTGCCGACGCCGGTGGGTCCGAGGAACAGGAACGATCCGATAGGGCGCCGAGGATCCTTGATGCCGGAGCGAGCGCGGATGACGGCGTCGGCCACGAGCCGCACGGCCTCCTCTTGCCCGATGATACGTTCGTGCAGGATTTGATCAAGCTGGAGCAGTTTGTCCCGCTCCGCCTCCTGCAGCCGGGTCACGGGGATGCCGGTCCAACGGGAGACGATGGATGCGATCTCGTCCTCCGTGACGACCTCGCGCAGCAGCCGGTGGCCGTTCTGCCGGGTGCCGAGCCGCTCCTCCTCCGCGCGAAGCCGGCGTTCCAGTTCGGGGAGCCTGCCGTGGCGCAGTTCGGCGGCACGGTTGAGGTCGTAGGCGCGTTCGGCCTGTTCGGCCTCCCGCCGCACACTCTCCAGCTCCTGCCGCAGGCTCTGCACCTTGCGCAGGGCCGACCGCTCGGCCTCCCACTGCGCCCGCATCGCCTCGGCCTCCGCGCGTGACGCGGAAAGCTCATGGCGCAATTCCTCCAGGCGGGACCGGCTCGCCGGGTCGTTCTCCTTGGCCAGCGCCGCCTCCTCGATCTCCAGGCGCATCACCTTCCTGGTCAGCGCGTCGAGCTCGGCGGGCATGGAGTCGATCTCGGTGCGGATCATCGCGCATGCCTCATCGACCAGGTCGATCGCCTTGTCCGGCAGGAACCGGTCGGCGATGTAGCGGTGGCTCAGGGTCACCGCGGCGACGAGAGCGCCGTCCTGGATTTTCACACCGTGGAAGACCTCCAGCCGCTCGCGCAGGCCGCGCAGGATCGACACGGCGTCCTCGACCGAGGGCTCGTCGATCAGCACCGGCTGGAACCGCCGCTCTAGAGCGGCGTCCTTCTCGATGTGCTGGCGATACTCCTGCACCGTGGTCGCGCCGATCATGTGCAACTCGCCGCGCGCGAGCATCGGTTTGAGCATGTTGCCCGCGTCCATGGCACCCTCGGTCGCCCCGGCGCCGACCACCGTGTGAAGCTCGTCGACGAACAGCAGGATCCGGCCCTCTGCCGCTTTCACCTCGTTCAGCACGGCCTTGAGGCGTTCCTCGAACTCCCCGCGGTACTTGGCTCCCGCGACGAGCGCGCCCATGTCCATACTGAAGATGATCTTGTCGCGCAGCCCCTCTGGGACATCGCCGCGGGTGATCCGCTGGGCGAGCCCTTCGACCACGGCCGTCTTCCCGACGCCGGGGTCGCCGATCAGCACAGGGTTGTTCTTGGTCTTGCGGGACAGGATCTGGATCACGCGACGGATCTCCGTGTCGCGGCCGATTACGGGGTCGAGCTTGTCCGCGCGGGCGTCGGCGACCAGGTCGCGTCCGTACTTCTCCAGCGCCTCGTAGGCGACCTCGGGCATGGCCGAGGTGACCCGCTGGTTGCCCCGGACGGCGGTGAGCGCCTGCAGGAACCGGTCCCTGGTCACGCCCTGGCCGTGCAGCAGCCGGCCCGCCGCGGTCGCGGAGCCCTCCTCGATCAGGGCCAGCAGCAGGTGTTCGACCGAGACGTACTCATCCTTGAGCCGGCCGGCCTCCCGGTCTGCGGCGTCGAGCAACCGTGCCAAGCGCTGGGTGAGGAACACCTGGCCGGGCGCAGCGCCTGGGCCGCTGACCTTGGGTCGGCGCGCCAACTCCGCCTCCAGGTCGCCGCCAAGACGTTGCGTGTCGGCACCTGCCTGTTGCAGCAGCCGGGGCGCCAGCCCCTCGGGCTGGTCAAGCAGGGCCAGCAGGAGGTGCTCCCCGTCGACCTCGGTGTGTCCGTGCCGCAGTGCCTTGGTCTGGGCGTCGTGCAGGGCTTCCTGTGTCTTCTGCGTCATCCTGTTCGGGTCCACTCCAGTCCCCTTAGCGTCGTGGCTTAGGGCCGCGTAGGGCGGTCTCGAGCTCCTCGATCCGGTCGAGGAGGTCGATCACCACGCCGATCGCGGCGTAGTTGATGGACAGGCCCTCGTGCAGCCGCTGGATGCGGGCGGCCGCCGTGACCTGGGAGGGGGCGAAGCGCAGCTCCCCTCTGGCGTCCCTGTCCGGCTCCAGCAGTCCGAGCGTCACCAGCCGGCGGACGATCTCCGGGTGCAGCCTCGTGGCCCGCGCGTAGGAATCGAGGTCGAGCCGGGCCGGGCGTACCAGTGCGTAGATCACGAGCGCCTCCTCGGGTCGAACCGCGATGCGGCGGCGAGCTGCTCGAACAGGCGTCGCTCCGTGTCGGTGAGCGTGGGCGGCACCATGATCCGGACTTCGGCGAAGAAGTCGCCCGCGGGGCCGCGCGGGTTGGGCATGCCGCGCCCTCTCAAGCGCAGGCGACGACCGCTGGACGTGCCCGGCGGAACTTTCAGCTTCGCCTCGCCGCCCGGTGTGTCGATGGGCACCGTGGCGCCCAGTGCCGCTTCCCAAGGAGCGAGCGGCAGGGTGGTATGGATGTCGCGGCCCTCCACGCGATACCGGGGATGGTCGGCGATCCGCACGATCAGGTGCAGATCGCCTGCCGGCGCTCCGTCGCTTCCGCGCCCGCCCTGCCCGGCGAGCCTGATGCGCTGCCCGTTCGTGGCCCCGGGCGGGATCGTGACATCCAGCCGCCTGCCTCCGGGCAGCGTGATTCCGCGACGGCCACCGCGGTACGCCTCCTCCACTGTCAGCGTCAGCTGCGCCTCCTGGTCTGCGCCGGGCACAGGACCCCCGCGCCGCCTGCCACCGAACATGCCGCCGAGCAGGTCGTCCAGGTCGATGCCCGCGCCGAAGCCGACGTCCTCGGCCCGTGCCGACCGCCATGCGCCGCCTGCCCCCGTCCGGACGCCGGCACCCGCGCGGGCGCGAGCGTACTCCGCGGGGTCCACGTCGGGCGGCACCTGACGGAAGTCGTGCCCGAACGCGTCGTACCGGCGGCGCGTCTCGGGATCGGAGAGCACGGCGTAGGCCTCGGAGATCTCCTTGAACCTGTCTTCAGCTCCTGGATCCTTGTTGACGTCCGGATGGTAGGCGCGCACGAGCTTGCGGTAGGCCCGCTGGATCTCGTCGGCACCGGCGTTCCGGTCCACGCCGAGCACCTCGTAGAAGTCCCGCCGCGCGGCCATCACTCCGCCTTCTTCGCGACGACCACGATCGCGGGCCGGAGTTGCCGCTCAGCGTCCCCATAGCCGGGACGCAACACCTCCACGACGGTGCCGGGCTCGACGTCAGGCCGTTCGACGGTGGCCACCGCCTCGTGGCGAGTGGGGTCGAAGGGGACGCCCACCTCCTGGCGGCGGGGAAAGCCGAGGTTCGACAGGACGGCGACGGCTTGGTCGCGCACCGCCCGCACCCCTTCGAGAACCGCGTTTCCGCCCTCCGGCGCGTGGCTCAGCGCGAGTTCCAGGTTGTCCAGGACGGGCAGCCACTCCGCCGCCACTCTGGCCCGCTCCTCGGTCCGGAGCCGCTCAGTGTCGCGGGCGATCCGCTTGCGGAGATTATCCAGGTCTGCGACGGCGCGTAGCCAGCGGTCCTCCAGCTCCGCGAGCTTCGCCTCTGGAGGGACGGCGGCGGCTTCCTCGCGTTGTTCCGCCTGAGCCTCGGGTGCGTTCTCGGTCATGTCACTGCGGCTCCGAGGTGGTGAACTCCGCGTCGATCACGTCGTCGTCGGCGCCTGGGGTGCTCTCGGTCCTCGCCCGTGGCGGCACGCCTGACGTCTCGGCCTGGCCGACCGCAGCGCCGAGCCCGTGGTACACCTGCTGGAGCTCCCCGCTGAGCGAGCGCAGCCGGTCGATGGGCGCTTCTTCCTTGATCGCCTGGCGGGCGTCGCCGACGAGCTGCTCCGCACGAGCCTTCTCGTGCACGGGCACGGCGTCGCCGAGCTCCCCCAGCCGACGCTCCACCTGGTAAGCGACCGAGTCCAGCTCGTTGCGCGCGTCGATGGTCTCCCGGAGCCGGGCGTCCTCGGTGCGGTGCTGCTCGGCGTCCGCGACCATCCGCTCGATCTCCGACTTGTCCAGATTGGAGCTCTCACTGATGGTGATCCGCTGCTCAGCGCCAGTGTCCTTGTCCCGCGCGGAGACGCTGAGTATGCCATTGGCATCGATGTCGAAGGTGACCTCGATCTGCGGCACCCCTCGTGGCGCGGGACGGATGTTCTCCAGCCGGAAGCGCCCGAGCACCCGGTTGTCGGCGGCACGCTCGCGCTCGCCCTGCAGGACCACGATGTCCACGGCGCTCTGGTTGTCCTCCGCCGTAGAGAACGTCTCGGTCCGGCGGGCCGGGATGGTGGTGTTGCGCTCGATGACCTTGGTCATGAGCCCGCCGAGGGTCTCGACACCGAGCGAGAGCGGCGTGACGTCGAGCAGCACGACGTCCTGCACCTCACCCTTGATGATGCTCGCCTGGATCGCCGCTCCGATGGCGACCACCTCGTCCGGATTCACCGTCATGTTAGGGTCCTTGCCCCCGGTGAGTCTGCGGACGAGGTTCTGGACGGCAGGGATCCGGGTGGATCCGCCGACGAGGATGACCTCGTCGATGTCCGCGGGCCTGAGCTTGGCGTCCTCCATCGCCTGCTCGACGGGATGGATGCAGCGTTCGACAAGGTCCGTGGTGATCTTCTCGAAGGTGGACCGCATAAGCGTGGTGTTGAGGTGCTTGGGACCGGAGGCGTCCGCTGTGATGAACGGCAGGCTGACCGTGGTCTGGGTCACCGACGAGAGCTCCACCTTGGCCTTCTCTGCCGCCTCGAACAGGCGCTGCAGTGCCTGCGGGTCCTTGCGCAGGTCGATGCCCTGCTCCCGCTGGAACTCGTCGGCCAGGTGATCGACGATCCTGCGGTCGAAGTCGTCGCCCCCGAGATGCCCGTCGCCGGATGTCGCGCGGACCTCGACCACCCCTTCACCGATGTCCAGGATGCTCACGTCGAACGTGCCGCCGCCGAGGTCGAAGACCAGCACGGTCTCGTTGGACTTCTTGTCGAGCCCGTACGCCAAGGCCGCGGCGGTCGGCTCGTTGATGATCCGCAGCACCTCGAGGCCGGCGATGCGCCCCGCGTCCTTGGTGGCCTGGCGCTGGGCGTCGTTGAAGTACGCCGGCACGGTGATGACCGCCTCGGTCACCTTCTCGCCGAGGTACTTCGCCGCGTCGGCGGCCAGCTTGCGCAGGACCAGCGCGGAGACCTCCTCCGGCGCATACTGCTTGTCGCCGACCTGGAAGCGGACGGCTCCCTGCGGCCCTTCGACGACGTCGAACGACACAGCGTGGATCTCGCTCTCGACCTCGTCGTAGCGACGGCCGATGAAACGTTTGGATGAGTAGATCGTTCCCTTCGGGTTCAGTATCGCCTGGCGCCGCGCGAGCTGACCCACCAGGCGCTCACCCTCGGTGGTGAACGCCACCACGGACGGGGTCGTGCGCGAGCCTTCCGCGTTGGGGAGCACCGTGGGGTGACCATCCTCCGTGGCGGCGATCACCGAGTTCGTAGTTCCAAGATCGATTCCTACTGCTTTCGCCATTGTTCGTTCGCCTTCCCGAGAAGCTCATGGGCTCTCGCCGCGTGCTCGGAGTCGACGAGGACCTCGTACTTGTCCGCCACCAGGCCGGTCTCGGAGACGAAGTCACGCCGTCCGCCGTGCGCCGCGTGCGCGATCAGGCCGAAGATCGCCCCGGCGACCGCGCCCCCCAGCAGCCCCCACAGGACCAGGGCGGCCAGGGACGCGGCCGTGGCCGCAAAGATCCCGAAGAACAGGCCGACGAGCAGGCCGAACCAGGCTCCGCTCAGCGCGCCCCAGCCGGCCGCGCGAAGGTACGTCATACGCGCGAGGACATGCTCCACCGAGCGCAGCCCCACGCCCACGATCAGCGTTCCGTGCACGGGGAACCCGTGATCCGACAGGTAGTCGACGGTCTTCTGCGCCTCTTGATACGTGCGGTAACTGGCGAGCAGTTCCCTGTTGGCCGTGATGGGACCGGTCGGCGTGACGGACACGGCTCCTCCTCCCGCCTCAGGCGGTCACCTCGATGTGACGGGGCTTGGCGGCCGCCGCCTTCGGAACGGTGATGGTCAGCACGCCGTCGGCCAGGCGCGCCTCGACCCGTTCAGCGTCGACCTCTCCCGGGAGCAGCGTGCGCAGCTCGAAGCTGCCGGTCCTGCGCGTCTTGCGGTGCCGCCTCTGACGCTCGCGCTCCTCGATCTGCCCGGTGACGATCAGTTCGCGCTCGGAGAACTGGACGTCTATCTGATCCTTCTTCACACCGGGGACGTCGACCTCCACGACATACGAGTCCTCGGTCTCCGAGATGTCAGCCATGGGAGTCCACACGCCTGTGGGCCCCTGCTCGGCGGCCTCTCCCAGGGCTGCATTCATCAGCTGCCCCAGCCGGTCGTAGACGTCCTCGAACTCGCGTATCGGGTATGTCTGGCCGCCCGTGCGGCGCATTGCCAGCAGTGCCATCGGTCCCCCTCCTGGGATGGGGTGCGGGTCCGGTACTTACAGTTCTGACCCTTGTCGGCGCGCTGCGCGGGCACATCCCCCACGCGTGTAGTTTCGGCGGCTCAGTTCGGCCTCTCATCGTGCGACCGGTCGGGACCGACACGTCCCTGCGCCACCACGAGGCGTGTGAGCTCGACGCGGGAACCGATGCTCAGCTTGCGGTAGACATGCCGCAGATGGAACGCGACCGTATGGACGCTAAGGAACATCTGCTCGGCGATCTGCCGGTTGGTCCATCCGTCGACGGCGAGCAGCGCGACGGCATGCTCGGTTTCCGTGAGGCTGTCCCAGCCAGAAACGGGCCGCTGGGTATAGTGCCAGTGGGAGCGGCGCACCCCCATGCCGCGCAACCTCCGGCGGATGCGTGCCGCGTCCCTGGTGGCTCCGATGTCATGGTAGATCGCCAAGGCCCGATCCAAACTGGTGACCGCCTCCTGTGGCTCGCCGACGGCCTTCAGCACCACGCCAAGATCCTCCTCGGCCGAGGCCTGCGCCCATATGTCCTCGATATGTTCGGCAGCAAGGGCGAGAGCCTCGCGATCGCCATCGAGCAGGCCCCGGGCGTGCGCGGCGTACGCGGCCAACATCGGGAACCCCAAGCTGGCGTGACTGCGGGCCTCCGCCATGGTGACGATGGACTCGGCCGTTGAACGGTCTCCCGCTCCCATGGCGACCCGGACCATCCACGCGCTCACCGTCGGATCCATGGCGAGCAGCGAAGACGGCTGCTGGAGCGGGCCGGAGAGATCCGCGAGCAAGATCATCGCGCTCCGGGGGCCGTCGCGCGCCTCGGTGACCTGGGCTGCCAGCAGGGCGTGCCGCGCACGTGCTTCGCTCGATCCCTCAGCGGGGCCCGCGACACGTCGCGTCGCTTCTCGCAGATCGCCCCGCCGGAGAGCGACGGCGGCAAGCACGACGCTGGCCACCTCGGCGGCCAGCGGCGTGTTGTGAGCGGCTGCGAGGCTCAGGGCTCTCCTCGCCTCGGTGACCGCACGGTCGAACCGGCCGGCGGCGAACTCGGCGCGAGCCCCCAATGCCGCGACATCCGCCGCCCAGGCCAGATGGTCATGGGCGAGCATGTCCGTGCGTGCCTGCTGGAGCATCGCCCGCGCCTCGTCGAGGTGGCCCACATCGATGAGCATCGCCGCGATGATGAGACAGGCCTCGTAGCGGCGTTCGTCCGGCCGGTCCATACCGGCCAGCCGCCAGGCATCCTCGGCCAGTGCAAAGGCGTTCGAAAGCCTGCCTTCGTCCCGCTCGATCGCAGCGAGGGCGGTCAGCGCGGCGGCCGTGACCGTTGGGCCGTGCCCGGATTCGCCCTTGATGATCCGATCCGCGTACGCGCGTACGTGGTCGTCACGCAGGCGTGTCATGGCGTACAGCCTCACGACGGCCGCGCGGTCGCGCACGTGACGCCAGCCGGCCGGAAGGGCCAGCACGCTGTCGGCCTCGTGGATCGCCTCGTCGTCCCTGCCAGTCTGGTACATGATGTCCGACAGCAGGCATCGTAGTTCCGCCACGTGTTGCGCGGAGAGATTGCCGGCGAGACGTTCCTGGACCATGTTCTCGGCCTCCTCCAGCCGTCCATCGGCGACCGCCGCGTGGACGGCAGCGGCCGAAGCGGTGAAAGGGGCGCCCGCCGGTTCGAGGTCTGTGAGAGCGCCGGACTGGCTCAGCAGTGCATCCCGTACTGGCGGAGGAACCCATGTGGCGGTGACGGTCCCGACCAGCTCGTAGCGGAAGGCGAGCCCACGCCCGGTGACATCGAGAATGCCCGCCGCCGTGGCTTCCTCGATGGCGGAGAGCAAGCCGGCCGGTGTGGTGCCGAGCAGCGACGCGGCCTGCTCGATCGGCAGCGACCCGCCGAGCACGGCGACCGTCTCCACCAGGCTTCTGGCCTCCCCGCCCAGGGCACCGGTCCAGCGTCGCACCACCGTTCGCAGCCGGGCGGGCATATGGGCACGTGACATGGCATCGCAGGACGCATCGAGGCGGCCTTCGTCACGCAGGCCGGCAAGCAATTCGATGATCAGCAGAGGATTGCCCCCGGCACCGGCCACCAGCGCACGCGTCGTCGGATCGGGCGGCCTCCCGAGCATGTCCGCTGCCAGCTCCGCGACGGCTTCCGGCGAGAGCGGCGAGAGCGTCATCCGCGCGGCGCCGTTCCGCTCCAGGAGGCCGAACAGGCAGGCGGCCCGGCCGTCGTTCTCGGCGGTCGAGCCGCTCAGCAACCAGCCGACGGGCTGGGTCGTCAGCCGGTCGTGTAGGACACGGACGGTCTTCAGCGTCGCTGGTTCGGCCCGGTGCAGGTCGTCGAAGACGGCCAGCACCGGCGCTCCGGCCCGCTCTTCGAAGCCCTTCGTCAGGCGGTCCAGCAGGTGCGCCGGTGAGCCGACGGACTCTGCCTCGAACGGGAGGTCAAGGGCTTCCAGCAGGAAGCCGCACGAAACGAGTTCGCCGAGTTCCTCCACGCTGCCGCGGATCACGCCGATGCCGTGGTGGGGAGCGGCATCGGCTGCTTCGTTCAGCAGCCTGCTCTTGCCCGCCCCGGGTTCACCGTCTACGAGTAGCGTGCCGGTCCCGCCTTGTCGCAGCGTACGAAATAGCCCCTCGACCTGGCGCCATTCCCGTTCGCGTCCCCGCATCTCGCCCCTCCAATCGAGCGCTTTCCGGCGCCGGAGGGGCGAAACCCATGCCTGTCGAGATCTTTTGTGCTCGGTGCACTACATGCCTTGGGGATGTGGTTCGGGGCGGCTGGAGCCAGGGTTGTAGTGCCGCAAGAGAACTCGAAGAGGTGGACGAGATTGCGGAGACCGGTTACGCGCCGTTCAAGCACACCCAGTTTGGCGAACGCTCGCGCCTGGGCCGACCGCAGCATCGCGCGCTCAGCTGGGTGACACGACGGCGCGCCGGGTCACAGTAGACGCCAAGCCTCGCCAGGACGGCCAAGCCAGCTCATTCACCCTGGCCGGCTGGTCGACCAGTTCATACCTCGGATGAGCACGTTGCGGCGGACTGCGAGAAGCCTGGAATCTCCTGCTCATCGTGGGTGCGAGGTCCACCTCACACCGTTTATCCGGCAATCGCCGCGCGGCGGAACAAGTCTGCAGGCATATCGTCATCCAGCCGCCAGGTGATGCCCATCGGCCGCTCGCCTCGATGCTCTACGTAGCGGACCATGCCGTGAAAGACGAAGGCCTCGGGGTGGCCGAGCTCGTTCTCCTTACGCTCGCGGGTGAACAGCAGCACGTGGCTGCCCTCCGTCACATGGTTCTGGTAGCGGCGACCAGTGGCCGAGGTAGCGCTGGTCCGATTCTGGGATTCCCAGTGGAACAGGCGCGAGGTCAGGGCGTAGTCGCGGTACATCGTCTGCGGTGAGAATTCCTTCTCGTTCTTCTGCAAGGTGACGAGGAGCGCGTCGCACTGGGCCGCGGGGCTCCAGGCAACCCCTTCACGCATGGTGGAGGGCACCAGCCCACCCACCGAGGCCCAGCCGATCGCCGCGAGCACCTCGTCGGTGGAGTAGCGGGCGTTGACCGCCAGCGGCACGCCATCCAGCTCCACCGGCTTAGCCACGTACCGCGGCCGGTCGATGCCGTAAGTGAGCACCTGCCTGATCTCGTCGCACAGCGCCGTCTCGCCACGCAGCTGGTCCAGCGCCTCGTCATAAGAGGCGAACCCACCCCCATCACGCCAGAACGAGAAGAACAGCATCCGAGCGAAGGCCTGATCAGCTGGGGACAGCGACGCGTAGCGGGGGCCATCTGGCTGCAGCAGCCGAGCGTAGGCTTCGCCGCGCGTCCGGTCGTCCACGTGCAGCAACGCGCGGACACGTCGCCCCAGTTCGTGCTCCAGTGCCGAGCCTTCCCCGGACAACAGTCCTGTACGGCGCAGCAGCGAGGTCCAATAGCGACGATTGCGGTACAGGTCGCTGATATCGCGCCCGCTCTCCTCCAGATATCTCATGAGCGACAGCTCCGCGAGAGAGCGGATTTCCTGCGACAGCGTATTTACCGTCGCCCCGAGCTGAACCTTGAGATCGGCCAGCAGCCGCTCCTTGGTCACCCGGTCCAACACGATCTGGCTCCCCGACGGCAGCAGCGGGAAGTCGTCCTTGACCTGCTTGTCCAGCCGCCCTCGGGAGAACCCGGTCAGCGCCTGGAACCGGTTGGCAAACCGGTACTCCTTACGGTGCTGCCCGACAAAGTCGAGCACGGTCAGCACGTCCTTCTCCGGCGTACGGCGGAGTCCGCGCCCAAGCTGCTGCAGGAAGATCGTGGCGCTCTCGGTGGGCCGCAGCATGAGCAGGGTGTCGACGTCGGGCACGTCCAGACCCTCGTTGAACAGGTCCACCGCGAACAAGAACCTGATCTTCCCATCCGCGAGCGCCCGAAGTGCCGCCTTCCGAGTGCCGTCCTCCGTCGATCCATCCACCGCCAGCGAAGGCAGCCCATGCTGAGTGAAGAACTCAGCCATGTAGTGTGCATGCCGCACCGAAACACAGAATCCCAGCCCGCGTAGGGTCTCCAGGTTGCTCACCTTGTCGCGCACCGCGTTGAACACCAGCCGGGCACGTGCATCGTCGCCGGTGAAGACGTTGTCGAGAGCGGAGACGTCGTAGGAGCCCCGCGTCCACCTCACCCCGGACAGGTCGGTCCCGTCGTTGATCCCGAAGTAGTGGAACGGGCACAGCAGATCGGCATCCAGCGCATCCCACAGCCGCAGCTCGGAGGCGATCCTCCGGTCGAAGAACTCATCCTGCACCCACGTGCCATCGGACCGCTCCGGCGTCGCGGTCAGGCCGAGCAGCTCTTTCGGCTCGAGATGGTTGATGATCTGCCGATAGGTCGGCGCGGCGGCGTGGTGGAACTCGTCGATCACCACGACGTCGAAGTGCTCGGGGTCGAACTCCAGGATCCGGCGGGTGAGCGACTGCACGCTGGCGAACACATGTCGCCAGTGCCGCGACTTCTCCTCCCCCACATGCAGCTCACCGAAGTCCGGTACGGCCAGCACCTGCCGATACGTGCGCATCGCCTGAGCCAGGATCTCTCGCCGATGCGCCACGAACAGCAACGTCGGCTGCCGGCCCAGCCGCTGCTGCAGGTTGCGGTAGTCGAACGCGGCTACCACGGTCTTGCCCGTGCCGGTCGCGGCAACCAGCAGGTTGCGGTGCCGGTCGTGGATGGTGCGCTCCCGGTCGAGGTCGGCCACCTCATCAGGGCCGCTGATCCTGCGTCACCTCCGGGTCAGGTGGAGACGCAGGATGTGCGTCCCGTAGAGCACGGGTCCCTGTTCCTTGATCAAGGTGGCACCGGCCTTGTGGAAGAAGACTGCGCCGGTCCCGGCGTGGACGACACGGATGCTTTCCTCGCCGCCGCAAGGCTTCCGGGTCCTGGTGACGAACAGCTTGCCGGACGGTGGAAAGGGTGCCGGGCTATTGCCGTAGGCCGGCTCGCCGACGTCCTGGTAGACGCGCCGGCGGGCTACCCTCAGATCGTAGAGCGCCGGGGGGCTTCCCGGGATCCGGGTTCGCCAGCACCCTCCTCCCGTCGGGCGTCCAGCTGAACCAGCCATAGCGGTCGATCTGCGCCGGAACCACGGCAGGAGTGACGGCTTGTACGCCATGAAGAGCAGCGATCTGCTGTCCGGCGACCAGCTCGGAGCCCCCGTACCGCCCGGCAGGCGGAGTGTCACCCGCCGATCGGATCTACGGTCGATCAGCGTGATCTTGTGCAGCGGCGTCTCGTAGCGCGGATACCGCCACGCCACGCGCCACCGCCCGTCCGGCGACACGTCCTCAGGGAGCCCCGCCGATCAAAAACAACCAGGCGTATTACTGACTGACTAACTCTTCTCAGATTTCAGCCGACCCGGTTGATGCGATTGAGATCTCGGCTGAGGCTCAAAGCATCGCTTCAGCCTGGTCCTCGCCAGTGAACGCCGGCTCCTGTCGTAACCGGCTGCAAACGAGCACCGCGTGGGCGGCGCTCGCTTTCGTCTGTACGCCTGTGACGGAGTCGCGTGCCGCTATTCACCGATCTTCTTGGCGTAGAGGGTGATCAGCGTGTCCGTGGTCACCTTGCTGCCGGAGGCTGGGGATTGTTTCGTGACGACCCAATTCCGATCGTAGATCTGGAGGCGGCCTTGACCTGTGGCGTCCTGGTCGTCGAGCACATAGAAGCCTGCGGCCTGCAGCGTGTCTTGGCCTACTTGGAGGTTCATCCCGACGACGTTCGGCACCTTCATGGCTGCCGAGCCCGGTCTCTGCGTGGCCGGCTCGGCGGTCTCTGTGACTGTGGCGGTGGGAGCTGGCACGGTCGCGGTGACGGTGTGTTCGACGGGTGCACTTGGAGATGAGCCGCCACACGCTGCGAGACATAGGGCAGCCAGGAGGGTGGCGCAGGCTGGGAGCGTCAGGCGAAGCGGGTCCATGGGGAGGTCCTCCGGGAGTGGAAGGTGTGACGCATTGTGAGACGGCTTGCCGTTACACAAAGTTGTCGCATAGTTGCATTCTGTTGGCGCTCCAACACAGCCGACTTCGCTGAGGGGCCTCCGATCGGCGCGGGCGGCCGAATTTCGACCGCAACGCACCCGCACGTCGTTGCGTGAGGGTGTGCAGGCGTGCAAGCCCGTACGGCCGAAAATCGCTTGCCTCGCATGACGGGGCTCAGGGAACGTGGTGTCCATGATGCTCTGACGGACAGCACCCCATTACTGCGAAATACCACGGCGCCGACTCGCGCCGTGATGCCGCCCGCCCATTCCCTGTTCTGCGAAGAGAGCGTTTTTGTCTCAGCAACACTCCCGGCAGGAGCTTTCGCCGCCGTCCACGCCGGCCATGGGGTCGGCCACCGTCACCGTGTTCGCCTCCCCCACAAGCTGGATCGAGTCCGATGCCGTCGCGCAGTGCCACCAGGTGGCCGCACTCGACGGCATGATGCACGTCGCCGCCATGCCTGACCTGCACCCCGGCAAGGGCGCCCCCATCGGCGCCGCCATGGCGTCGACCGTCTTGTACCCGTTCCTGGTGGGCTCCGACATCGGCTGCGGCATCGCCGTGTTCCCCATCAAGCTCAAGCGCGCCGTACCCGAGAAGCTCGCCGCCCGGTTCCCCGATCTCGATCGCGCGCTGGACCCTGAGCAGGATGCCGACGATCCCGCCTGGGCCGTGGTGAAGGGTGATATTCCCGCCGGTCACGTCGAGGGGCTCGGGACGGTCGGCCGGGGCAACCACTTCGTCGAGCTGGCGCGAATCGGGACCGTCTTCGAGCCGGGGCACGCGAGCCGTCTTGGACTCGCCGCCGGTGACCTGGTTCTCGTCGTTCACAGCGGTTCGCGAGGGCTGGGCGAGCGGATCCTGCGCGCGCACACCGAGGTCCACGGCGCGGGTCCGGCCCCTGATCCCGGTGCCTACCTGGCGATGCATGACGACGCCGTACGCTGGGGATCGCTCAACCGGCGGCTGCTGGCCGCCCGGGTCGCCCATGCCCTGGGGGCCGAGCCCACCGAGCCGATCGTCGACCAGTGCCACAACCTGGTCGAGGTCAGGGACGGGATCTACCTGCACCGCAAGGGGGCGGCGCCGGGTGACGGCCGCGACGTGCTCATCGCCGGTACGCGCGGCACCCCGTCCTACCTCGTTGCCGCCCACGCCGGGCCGGACGCCGGCCATTCCGTGGCGCACGGCGCGGGCCGCAAGATGTCGCGTGCCGACGCCCTGCGCCGAGGCCGGGCCAAGCACACGGTCGAGGAACTGCGCCGTACGCCAGTGGGGTCGCTGGTGGTGTGCGGCGACCGGCAACTGCTCTTCGAGGAGGCGCCGACGGCGTACAAGCGCATCGAGCAGGTGATCGCCGACCTCGTCGAGCATGACCTGGCCACCCCCGTGGCCACCACGATCCCTCTGGTCACCTACAAGACGCCCGACCTCGGGTCCACACCTCAGAGGGACCGCCGCCGCAAGCGAGCCCGGCCGTGAGCGTCCACCTGCTCCTGTCGGCCGGGCGCGGCCCGCAGGAATGCGCCTGGGCACTGGCTCAGCTGCTGCACCGCCTGGAAGCCGACGCCACCCGGCAGAACCTGGAGACCCGTCGGACCCATACTGTCCCCGGTGACCGGCCTGGCACCTACCGATCGGTCCTCATCCGGATCGCAGGAGACGGCGCCGAGGCATTCGCCGCCTCGTGGACCGGAACCCTGTGCTGGCAGGCCCCCAGCCCGTACCGGGCCGGCACCGGCCGGAAGAACTGGTACGTCATCGCCCAACCGTGCCGGGTCGACGCCCCGCGCACGACGTTCGCGGAAGCAGACGTCGACATCGTCGCCTGCCGGACCGGCGGACCCGGTGGTCAACATCGCAACAAGGCCAGCACGGCCGTACGGGCGACCCACCGGCCCACGGGGATCGTCGTCGTGGTCGACACCGAGCGGCAGTTCAGCCTCAATCGCCGGATCGCCATGCGGTTGCTGCGGGAGCGCATCGAGCACGGCGACGAGGCGGCGGAGCGCGCCGTCACCGCCGCCCGGTGGCGTGTCCATGATGAGCTCGTACGCGGTAACCCCACCCGCGTCGAACGCCCGGAAACGTCGAAGCAGGACCTGATCCCGCAGGTGCGGACGCGCCGGCGACGGCGGCGGTCCACCTCGGCCGCGCCCACCGTGAACGAACAGGGCTGACCGAGGCGCTCGGCGGGCCGCTGTGGCCGGGCGGGCAGTGCCCGACCTGGCCCGATCGCGCGCACTTGCTCCTCAGCCTGACCGCAACTTTTGTGTGCGGCGCGCGGAGCATCCAGTGGCTACGGGTGCGAGAACTGACCGCGGCTGTTCGTGAGTTGTGACCGCACTGCGTAGGTCCGCAGGTCAGGTCTGCTGTGCTGCGCGAGACCAAGCTGAATCACGGTCTACGGCGGGTGGCGGCGCGTCAGGATCCGCTCAACAGTGACGCAATGATTACCTGGAGCGACGCAGTACTTACGGTGCGACACGCAAGGAGGGGCCGACGATGGCCGTCGGAGAACTGTGCATCGGTGCCGTCATCCCCCGCACCGGCAGGCTGTCCCGGCTCGGCGACCCCCTGTCCTTCGTCCTGGATCTCCTGGCGCCGACCGTGACCCATGTCGTCAACGACGGCCGACGGCACAACCTCCGCCTGGCCGGCCGGGACAGCCGCTCCGACCCAGCCGTGGCCCGCCGTGCGGTGCACGAGCTCGTGGAGCATGAACGGGCGCAGGTCGTGCTCACCCTGGGCGGCACCCAGGTGCTGCCCGCGGTCGCCGACACCTGCGAAGAGCTCGGCGTGCCCTGTGTGTCCACGACCTTTCCCTGGCAGGCCTACGTGTACGGGCGCGGCGGGGACCCTTCGCGCCCCTTCGCCTGGACCTACCACTTCGCGTGGGGCCTGGACGATATCGCCGACGTCTTCACCGAGATGTGGCAGCTGTGCGCGCCGCGTTCCGCGCCGGTCGGCTGCCTGTGGAACAACCAACTGCCGGGTCGCCTGCTGCGCCACCCCCACCATGGCTTCCTGCCCCAGGCCGCCGAACGAGGACACCGGCTGGTGGACCCCGGTGGCTACCGGGAGCCCGCCACGACCTTCACCCCGTACATCGACCACTTCCGGCACACAGGCACCGAGATCATCACCACCGCCGCGACCGAGGACGACCTTGCCGTGTTCCACCGTCAGGCCGTCGAGCACGGGCTGCGTCCCCGCCTCATCACCTCCTCCCGCTGGCTGACCTATCCGTGCACCTCGGCGGCCGGCGACCTGAGCGGCGTGGGCATCGCCACCCTCGTCTACTGGTCGCCACGTCACCCGTTCCGCTCCAGTCTGGACGGGACCACACCGGCCCTGCTGGCCGAGACCTACGAGCAGCGCACCGGCAACCAGTGGCTGCAGCCCCTGGGCCTCGCCTACGCCCTGGTGGAGGTGGCTGTCCACGCCCTGTCAACCGCCGATGACCTCGCCGACCGGCGTTCGGTGGCCCAGGCGATCAGCCGCACCCGGCTGGACACCATCGCGGGCCCGCTGGACTGGACCAGCGGGCCGACCCCCAACGTGGCCCTGATCCCGCTGGTGGGCGGCCAGTGGCGGCCGGGCGGGAGGCATCCGGCCGAGCTGGCGATCGTGACGAGCACCCGCCTGCCGGAGGTACGCCCCAACGCCGATCTCGCCTTCGCCCTTTGAGCTGGAACCACTACGAAAAGCCCTCGCCCGAAAACCTTTGGATCTTGTACGGTCGCCCGCATGAACCGGCAGCACCAGCACGACTCGGTGACCGCGGTGAACGCGCTGACCGCTCGATGGGCGGAGACCTGTACGGGGGAATCGGTCGTGATGGCCGGCGCGGGCGCCTGGCCGCTGCTGGCCCACCTGGCATCGGCCGCCGAGGGACAGGGGCGCAGGGAACTGCAGGAGGCCGTCGGGATGGACGCCACCACCGCCTCCCGGGCGGCCCGAGCCGTGCTGTCGATCATGGACGGGTCTCCGGCGATCCGGTCGGCGCCGGGCTTGTGGTCCCGGCCGAACCTGACACTGCATCCGGCCTGGATCACCGCGCTTCCCGCGGGCATGCACGGCGAACTGACGTCAGACCCCGCCGCGGACCGACTCCGGCTCGACGCATGGGCCGCCGAGCAGACCGGTGGGCTCATCCCCGCCATGCCCCTTCAGGTGATCGACCGGACGCTCCTGGTGCTGGCCATGGCGTTGACCGTTCGCACCACCCCCCGCCGGGCCGATCACTCTGCTTCGCGTCATGGGTGCATGCCGCCACCGAAGCCGGCCTCCTGCGTGCGGGCAGCCCAGGACCCGGAATGACCGTTCGCCACGTCCGCGACCGCGCCCCTGACGACGTACTGAACGTCAGGGTCCCGCGCTTCACCGTCACCTCCACGCACGACCTCCTGGACCTGCCCGAGGTCTTCGGCCTGGCAGCGGTGACCGACGTGACTCGCGGGCACTTCCCCGGCATCAGCGCCCAACCCCTCGCCGTCACCCAGGCCCGGCAGAACGCCGTCGCCACCTTTCAAGCCACCGGCTTCGAGTCCGCCGCGATGACCGCCTTCGGCGCCGTCGGCGGCGGAACAGCCCCACCACCTCCCTACCGCGTCAGGCACATCGACCTCGACTTCCACCATCCCTTCGGATTCCTCACGGTTGACCGCCGAAGCCATCTCATTCTGACCGCCGGCTGGGTCGCCGAACCCGAAACCTGGACCGCAGAGCCCGGTAACTGAGCGACGCACTGCTGTAGGCGCTCCGGCAGAAGGCTGTAGGGATGGGGTATGAGGCTTATCCGGTTCCGTCTGCTGCCACGCCGCGTATCGCTGCCCAAGCGTTCCCCCGGACGATGGATCGTGATCGCGCTCGGACTGGGTGTGCTCGTGGCGGCGCTCGCTGGCGCCGCCGGCCCGTATCGGCAGACCCGAGAGTTCCGCGAGGTCGTGGCGTGCGAGCGGGGCATCGGCGACTGTTTCGGCAGCGAGGCGGGCTCCATTGCCGGCCGGCGCACCTACACCACGACCTCGACCACGACGTCCAACGACGGTAACGGCCAAACGCACACGACCACGACCACGACCACCCATTACGAGGTCACCTGGCGGCGGGCCGACGGTTCCCGGCAGGCCCGCGACGTGTCGTCGGGTTTCTACACCAAGGCCAAGGAGGGACAGCCGGCCACACTGCGGCTCTGGCGCGGGGAGGTCGTCGGCGTGGAGGTGATGGGTGACGCGCAGTGGTTCCTGCCGAAGTCCGGCGCGACTCTCGACGTCTGGCTGTACCTGGCCTTCTTCGGCCTCGGGGTGCTGCTGTGGGGGCTGCTGTTCGGCTGGTGGGACGGGTTCTTCATGCTCGGCTTCCGCACGTTCGCCTGGATGTTCATGAGTTTCCTGCCGGTGGACACGGCGACGAATGCCTTGGCCTACGGCCTGGACACCGGGGCTGATCTCGTCTGGGAGATCGTGTTCGCGCTGTTCTTCGCCGGGATCGCCGCTGGGATGCTGTTCGGATCGCTCGACGACTGATGACCTTCCGCCCCGGCTTCCGTGGTGGATGACGATTGCTGTTCCAACGGTGGGCGCCTGCGCAGCAGGAGTGCGGTCAGGCCGCCCGCGACCAGGCCCCAGAACGCCGCGCCGATGCTCAGGATCGTCATCCCCGACGCGGTGACCACGAAAGTGACCACCGCGGCCTCCCGGCCCTCCGGCTCGGTCACCGCGCCGGCCAGCGACGAGCCGAGCGCCGGCAGCAACGCCAGGCCGGCCACCGCGATGACCAGCACGGGTGGGGACAGCAGCACCAGAGCCATGGCCAGGCCGGCGCCGAGGCCGAGCGTCAGCTGGCCGGCGCCGAGGGCCACCGTCGCGATCCACCGGCGGCCGGGGTCAGGGTGGGTGTCCGGGCCGGCGGTCAGCGCCGCGGTGATCGCGGCCAGGTTGACCGCGTGACCGCCGAACGGCGCCGCCACCGCGCTCGCCAGGCCGGTCGCGACGAGGACCGGGCGCAGGGGCGGTGCATACCCGTACGTCGCCATGACCGCCATACCGGGGACGTTCTGCGCGGCCATGGTGACGAGAAACAGCGGGATGGCGATGCTCACCACGACGGACGGGTTCAGTGTCGGGGTGGTCAGCTCGACGACGGGCCGCAGCGCCGCGGCGGACAGGCCGTTGCCGGGCCCGTGCACCGCGATGGCGATGACCGCCACGACGAGCGCGCCAGGAACGGCCCACTGCCGCAGGTACCGCTGCAACACCGCCCAGGTCAGGACGACGGGCACGGCCAGCAGCGGGATGTCGACGACGGCGCGGACCGGTGCGGTGCACAGGCTGAAGATGACGCCCGCCAGCATGGCACCGGCGATCGGACGCGGGATGGCGGCGATCGCCCGGGCCGGCCAGGGCGACAGGCCCGCGAGGACGATGAGCCCGGCGCAGACGATGAACGCGCCCACCGCGGCCGGGAAGCCGCCGGGCACGGGACCGGTCGCCACCAGCAGCGCCGCCCCGGGGGTGGACCAGGCGATGCTGATCGGCATGCGGTACCGCAGCCCGAGGAAGATCGCCACCGCCCCGACGCCGCAGCAGAGGGCGAGCAGCCCGGACGCGGCCTGCCCCGGCGTCGCCCCGACGGCACGCAGCCCGGCGAGCACGACGGTGAACGAACTGGCGTAGCCGACCACCGCGCTGACCAGCCCCGCCATGACGGCCTGCACCCGCACGCCCGCTCCTTGACATCCAGTCGTTCCGTTTACGGAACGAACCATAGCCACGTGGCCACTGCGGGACAAGTCCGGCGGCGGAATGCAAGGATTGGCGGGTGGACGGCCGTGACACGGATATCGGGAGCCGGCTGCGGCGATTGCGGGAGGCCCGCGGCATCTCCCTGTCGGCGCTGGCCCGCAGCGCCGGCATCGGCAAGGCCACCCTGTCCGGCCTGGAACTGGGCACCCGCAACCCGACGCTGGAGACGCTCTACGCGGTGGCGGGGGCCTTGGGCGTACCGTTGACGGCCCTGGTTCTGGAGCCCGGCGCACCGCCCGCAGAGGCCGTCCACGTGCCCGGAGCCGCCGTGACGGCCACGCTGCTGGAGGTCTTCGAGGAGCCGACCGCGACGTTCGAGTTGCTGCGCATGCGCGTCCGCCCCGGCATCGTGCAGCACTCGCCACCCCATGCCCCCGGCGTGACCGAACACGTCACGGTCTACGCGGGCGTGCTGCGCGCCGGCCCGGCCGACGCCCCCCTGCTGGCTGGGCCAGGTGAGCACATCTCCTGGCAGGCCGACGTCCCGCACATCTACAGCACCGTCGGCCCGGACGAAGCACTGGCCACCCTGCTGATCCGCTCCCCCCGTCAGGCCTGAGCCACCGGAACCACGCACACGGCGGCCAAGCTGGGCTCAGTTGCCCACGCCGAGGTTGGACATGAACACGGACGGATAGCGGTCGCCGCGCGCCGCACCCGGCGGCACCGCTTTCTCGATCTCGGCGAGGTCGTCCGCGGTGAGGTTCAGGTCCATCGCGGGCAGCGCCTCGGCCAGCCGCCCGCGGGTTCGGGCGCCGGCCAGCGGCACGATGTCCTCGCCCTGTGCGGCCACCCAGGCGATGGCCAGCTGGGCGACGGTGCTGCCCTTCGCCTCGGCGACCCGGCGCAGGGCGTCCACGAGGGCAAGGTTGTGTTCCACGTTCCCGCTGGTGAACCGTGGGCTGAAGCCGCGGCTGTCGCCAGGGCCGGGGGTGTGGCCGGCGGTCCAGTGCCCGGAGATGAGGCCGCGGCTGAGTACGCCGTACGCGGTCAGGCCGATGCCGAGCTCCCGCAGTGTGGGCAGAACGTCCGCCTCCACCGCGCGCGAGATCAGCGAGTACTCGATCTGCAGGTCGGCGATGGGGTGTACGGCATGCGCCCGGCGGATCGTCGCCGCGTCCACCTCCGAGAGCCCGATGTGCCGTACGTACCCGGCGTCGACCATCTCCTTGATCGCGCCCACCGTCTCCTCGATCGGCACCGCAGGGTCCAGCCGGGCGGGACGGTAGATGTCGATGTGGTCGGTGCCCAGCCGGGTCAGCGAGTAGGCCAGGAAGTTCTTCACCGCCTCCGGACGGCAGTCATGCCCGCCGAACTCGGGGCCCGGCCCTCGCAGCATGCCGAACTTGACGCTCAGCTGGTAGCTGTCGCGATCCCTGCCGCGCAGCGCCTCGGCCAGCAGCAACTCGTTGTGGCCCATGGCGTAGAAGTCGCCGGTGTCGATCAGCGTGACGCCGGCCTCCAGCGCGGCGTGCACGGTGGCGATGCTCTCCGCGCGGTCGGCCGCGCCGTAAGCGCCCGACATGCCCATCGCACCCAGGCCCAGCGCGGAAACGGCCGGTCCGGTGCGGCCCAGGGTTCGTGTCTGCATCACGTTCTCCCTCGTTGTCGATGTCGTTGTCGTCTCCCCAACCCTGGGCCTGGATCGGTACGGGCGGAAGCGGAGCGTTCATCATGGGAGAGCCGCTCCCTGGCTCGGCTCGCCTGTTGCCAGGCAGTATGAAGCCATGCAACGTGACCAGCTCGCCGACTTCCTGCGCCGCCGCCGCGAGGCGATCCGGCCGGGCGAGGTGGGCCTCACCGACGGCCCCCGCCGCCGCGCCACCGGCCTGCGCCGGGAGGAGGTGGCGATGCTCGCCGGCATGTCGGCGGACTATGTCGTACGCCTCGAGCAGGGCCGCAGCAGCCAGCCCTCGACGCAGCTGCTCGGCTCGCTGGCCCGGGCGTTGCGCCTGTCCGACGACGAGCGCGACCATCTGTTCCACCTGGCCGGCCACCGGCCACCGCCCGCCGACGGGGTGGCCCGCCTGGCCCGCGCCGGCCTGATGCGCATGCTCGACCTGCTCGGCGACACCCCGGCCCTGGTGCTGTCCGACCTGGGCGAGGTCCTCGCCCAGAACCGGGCGGCCGTCCTGCTGGCGGGCGACCAGACCGGCTTCTCCGGCGACCGGCGCTACGTCGTATACCGCTGGTTCACCGAGCCCGCCGTCCGCGCCGTCCGCCCGCCCGAGGAGCAGGAGCATCACGCCCGTCAGCTCGTGGCCGACCTGCGCGCGGCCACGGGCCGCCGGTCCGGCGACGCCACGATCGCCGGGCTCGTCGACCGTCTGCAGGCCGCCAGCGCCGACTTCCGGCGGCTCTGGGCCGAGCACGAGGTGGCGGTCCGGCGCGCCGACCGCAAGACCATGTTGCACCCGCGGGTGGGCCGCCTGGTGATGGACTGCGAGACCCTGGTCACTCCCGACCAGGGTCAGGAGCTGGTGGTGCTCACCCCGGCGGACACCGAGACCCGCGAGCGGCTGGAGTTGCTGCGGGTGCTCGGCATCGAGGAATTCCCCGCGGAGGCAACGGGCACGCCCTGAACGGTGAAGCGGCCGACCACGGACACCGGCCCGGTACTCGGCGGAGTGGCTGTCCCCGAACTGCAGGCTTGCTGGGCGGCCGACTTACGGATCCACGTCAGGGAGTCGCCGTCACGGCGTGTCCGCATGGGAGTCCTGCGACGTCCGCCCGTCGGCATGAGAGGTCGACTCCGGGGCTAGCGCGTGTGCCAGACGCCTCTTCCAGACGTCCTCAGCAGGTTTCACCCCCTGCCAGCGGGAAGGGGGGCGGTGAGGCGCCCGTCGGCGTCGCTGACATGATCACCCGCGGCGCGCGGCGGGCCCCATGACAAGCCGAACACCGACACCGAGGGGGCGGTCATGGGCGCGCAGCAGGACATGATCGAGGTCCTGGTCACCGATCACCGCGAGGTCGAGCAGATGTTCACCCAGCTCGAGCAGATGAGCGGGGACGGCGGTGAGCAGGCCAAGACGCTGGCCGAGAAGGTGGTCATCGAGCTCGTACGGCACTCCGTCGCCGAGGAGGAGTACCTCTACCCGACCGTACGCGAGCACGTGCCCGGCGGCGGCAAGCTGGCCGACCAGGAGATCGCCGAGCACGCCGACGCCGAGGAGACGATGAAGCGGCTGGAGGCTCTGGAGCCGGGCCAGACCGACTTCTGGCCAACCATGCAGCTCCTGATGGGCCAGATCCGGGCCCACATCCGGGAGGAGGAGAACGACCTGTTCCCGCGCCTTCGTGAGGCATGCCCGGCCGATCAGCTGGTCGAGCTGGGTGGCAAGGTGGAGCGGGCCAAGAAGATGGCGCCCACGCGGCCGCACCCGTCCGCGCCGGACACCCCGCCGGCCAACAAGCTCCTGGCGCCGGGGGCCGGGCTGGTGGACCGCATACGCGATGCTCTCACCGGCCGGGGGCGTTCCTAGCAGGGTCAAGGGAGCGTAAAACCAGGGCGGCTGGAGCCGGCGCCCCGCCGCCCGGCCGGACAGTGCGCGCCTCAACCGGGCAGGGTCTCTCCGCCGATCGGGGCGAGGATCTCACCTGTGTAATACGACGAGAGGCGGCCGGCCGCGAAGAACACGTACGACGGGGCGATCTCGTCGGGGTCGGCGGCCCGCTTCATCGGAACCTGCTTGCCGAACTGCTCCACCTTCTCCTCCGGCATGGTCGCCGGGATCAAGGGTGTCCAGACGGGCCCCGGGGCCACCGCGTTGACCCGGATGCCGCGCTCCACGAGGCTCTGCGCCATCGAATAGGTGAAGGCGTTGATCGCTCCCTTGGTGGCGGCATAGTCGATGAGCGATTTGTTGCCGCGTAGCCCGTTGATCGACGAGGTGTTGATGATCGCCGAGCCCTCGCGCAGGTGCGGCAGCGCCGCCTTGGTGACGCGGAAGAAGCTGTGGATGTTGACGTCGAAGGTGTGCTGCCACTGCTCCTCGGTCAGCTCTTCCAGCGCCTGGACGGGCTGCTGGTAGGCGACGTTGTTCACCACGATGTCCAGGCCGCCCAGTTCGGCGACCGTACGCTCCACGACGGAGGCGCAGTGGTCGCTGTCAGCGAGGTCGCCCGGGATCAGCACGCATCGCCGGCCGGTGGCCTCCACCAGTTTCAGCGTGTGCCCGGCGTCCTCGTGCTCGCTCAGGTACGCGATCGCGACGTCGGCCCCCTCCTTGGCGAAGGCCACGGCCACCGCCCGGCCGATCCCCGAGTCGCCTCCGGTGATCAGGGCGCGCTTGCCGTCCAGCAGGCCGGTGCCGGTGTAGTGACGCATCTCGTCACGCGGCTCGGGCTCCATGCGTTCGGTGTGCCCCGGGTACGGCTGCTTCTGGGCGGGTGGCGTACTGTCCGGTTGTTCTGGCATGGCTGGCGCATGCCCGTACTTGGTCAGGTTTAACGCCCGACGTCCCCGTTCTCGGCGTCCACCAAAAGGTCCAGGTGCGTCTGGACGATGGGCTTGGCATCGGTGGCGAGCATCTTGACCGCAGGCGAGGATCCGTCCCGCAGCTCTGTGGCGCCGTTGGCGAGAGTCCGGCGGTGCCCGGCGATCTGCGAGGCCAGCCATGCCCGGTCGAAGTCCGCCCCGCTATGGGCGGCCACCTGCTTGAGCTGGCGACGCTGCTCAGGGGTCGGTCTGGCGGGAAGATCCACCTCTGCCTGCTCGGCCACCCGACGGACGTCGCGGTCCATCTTGGTGTGGTCTCTGATGAGCTTGGCGCCCAGCTTGCGGACTGTTTCGCCGGCCGCCTTGTCCTGGGCGGCCTGGCCTGCCTGGATCTCGGCCAGATTGGCTTGGTGCGCCTGATGCAGGAAGGTCCGGTCCCGCTGATTCGGCTCCGGTTGTGCGAGCGCGCCGGCGTGGAGCACGCGAAGTCTCGGCTAAGGGGGGAGTGTCTCGTGCCCGTCCTCGACGACGGATCCGGTTCGCCGTTCGGGCACCGCTACCGCCACCGAAGCGGCGACCCGCGCATCCCGCAAGGCCGGCCGTCGGCTTGGGCGCCGGTGTGGCCGGGGGGAGAGCTGCAGGTGCCGGCTGTGGCTCCCGCCCGCGAGGGACCGCCTCATGGCGGGAGTGGGTGCGGCTGCGGGTTCCGGTGAGGTGGCGTGCTCCTGGGGCGGACGTTCAGGTTCGGGGGGAGGGAGCGTAGCAGGCTGCGGCAGCAACGCCTCTTCCAGAACTTGCATGAGCATCAGGCAGATCAATCCCACCACGGGGACGGCCAACGCCAGAACGAAAATGGGTCTGCACCTCCCCCGTCATTGCCTGCGCGTACCGGTCCGCAGGCTTGCTTCGGGCCTACGTCGCCAATCACCGCTCCACAGATCCGCACGATGACATCGGGTCGGCAACGCCACGATCTTTCACCTCCACGGTGAAGGGTGGCTGCCACCACATCGGGGTTGCGCCGGCGGCCACCCACGTCTGCTGGGGTACCTATGTCCGCTACCGCTCACGATCCGGGCTAAACCGGGCACCCGGCATGAGCTGCCACGATCCTTCCGCATCCTCGCCGCCGAACGCTCCGCAGTTGGTAAGGCCGCGCGTGGCCGACCACGTCGAGGGCAGCGGATCATTCGGCCATGGTGGCGCCGCCGTCGCCCTCGCCGTACCGGATCGAGCCGGGCGAGTAGTAGCGCCGCAGCCAATCCGCCAGCCCGTCGAGCCCGGGGAGGAGCACCCGCTCGGTGATGTTCGCCTGGTCCAGGCGCTGCCGGATCTCCGCCTTCACCTCGGCCGGGATCATCCATCCGCGCCACAGCCGCGGATGCCGCTCGAACCACTGCTCGAGCTGGAACGTCGGTTCGGAGAACGCCGACAGCACCGACGACTGGTTGACGACGCGCTCGTCCAGCGACGGCGGCTCGAAGAACGCCAGGAACGGCTCCTCCGCGCCCAGCCGGTCGAAGCAGGCGAGGGTGGGAGCACTTTTCGCGAGCATCTCCGTGGTGAACAGGAGCGCTCCCTCCTCTTCGAGTGCCCGGCGCAGCGGCTCCGGCAGCAGCCGGTGCACGCACGCGCAGTCCACCGCGAGCAGCACGGCGTCCTCCTCGGGCCACGACGCGGTCGCGAAGTGCAGGGCGACCAACGGGGAGAAGGTCCAGTCCAGCAGCCGGGTGGGCAGGCCGTGGTGCTGGCCCAGCGCCAGCCAGTCCCAGATCGCCGGACCAGGCGCCTGCCGGTGCGCGTACTTGCGGAAGTTCCGGAGCAGATGGGATTCGAGGGCGGCGTAGTCGCCTTTCAGCCGGGCCAGGCCGGACGTGTGCGAGTACGTGCTCCGCGACAGGCCGCGGAAGACCAGCGTGGAATGCGCGTGCAGCGGCCCGTCACCGCCGCCGGCCTTGCTGATCGCGTCATCCAGCTCCCTCCAGGAGGACACCGTGATCAGATCCACCCGAATCCCCCCTTCCCCACACACCTCACCGCGCCGAGGCCCGCGTCAACGGTCTCCGGCCACCACACGGATGGTGCTCAGGGAGGCGTCGGCCGCGTCCGGTACGACCATGCCGCGCTGCAGGTGGAAGACCGAGCTCTCCTCCAGGCCGGAACCCATCTTGTAAATGCTGGTGACGCACCGCAATGCTTGCAGGATCGGCGCCTGTGAATGATCCATGGGCCCGCACTTGCCCAGCCGCCACCGTCGGAAACACGCCGCCGCCGTCCATCGTCCCAGGTCGGGGGTCGATACCGAGCAGCGGGCGTCCGGCCGCCGACCTCGCCGTGGCCGTTGGAGCTGAACCCGTGCCGGCACCGGCGCGCCGTCGACCGCGACAGGGAGACGACCAAGGTCAAGGTGTGCACGTTGCCCGGCGCCTGCCGACCGGTCACGGCCCTCGCGAATGCCATGTCATAGCCGAAACCCCATCGCTGCTGCGGCATGGAACCGGTATTCAGGTTGGAATGTGCGAAAGGTATCGTGAGGCTTGTGACGACGTTTCGGATCAGCGAGGCCGCCGCGCTGCTCGGGGTCAGCTCCGACACCGTCCGCCGCTGGGTGGACGCGGGCCGGCTGGCTGCCGAGCGGGACGAGCACGGCCACCGGCAGGTGGACGGCGCCGAGCTGGCCGCCTTCGCCCGTGCCCAGGTCGAGGCGGTCGACGGCGGGCGCTCCTCGGCGCGCAACCGCTTCCGCGGGATCGTGACCGAGGTGATCAGGGACGCGGTGATGGCGCAGGTGGAGATCGCCGCGGGGCCGTTCCGTGTGGTGTCGCTCATGAGCCGCCAGGCCGCCGACGAGCTGGGCCTGGAGCCGGGGGTGGTGGCGGTCGCCGTGATCAAGTCCACCAACGTCGTCGTGGAGATTCCGGGCCACGAACGCGTGGCCGCCAGTCAGTGAGGAGCCCCCCTTGGTCGTCAGTCGGTTCTCCCGGTGGGTCGTCGCCCTGCCCGTCGCGCTCGCCCTGGGATTGTCGGGGTGCGGCTCCGGTGAGCCGGCCGCCTCCACGGCGTCCGCCCCCGCCGCCGGCGATGCGGCGAAGACGGTGACGGTGTTCGCGGCTGCCTCATTGACCGGTACGTTCGGCGAGCTCGGCAAGGCCTTCGAGTCCGCCCATCCGGGCACGACGGTGAAGTTCAACTTCGGCTCCAGCGCCACCCTGGCCCAGCAGATCACCCAGGGCGCGCCGGCCGACGTGTTCGCCGCCGCCAGCCCGGCCACGATGAAGACGGTCACCGACGCCTCCCTCGCGAGCGCGCCGACGACCTTCGTCCGCAACAAGCTGCAGATCGCCGTCCCCGCGGACAATCCGGCCAAGGTCGACGAGCTCAAGGACCTGGCCGACCCCAAGGTGAAGGTGGCGCTCTGCGCCGAGCAGGTGCCGTGCGGGGCGGCGGCGGTCAAGGCGCTGGGCGCGGCCGGGCTGAAGGTCACGCCGGTCACCCTGGAGCAGGACGTCAAGGCCACGCTGACCAAGGTGGAGCTGGGTGAGGTGGACGCGGCGCTCGTCTACAGGACGGACGTGATCGCCTCGGCGGGCAAGGTGAAGGGCGTCGAGTTCCCGGAGGCGGACAAGGCGATCAACGACTATCCGATCGCCACTCTCGCGAAGGCCCCTGCCGGTGAGCTGGCCAAGCAGTTCGTGGATCTGGTGCTGTCGCAGCAGGGCAAGGACGTGCTGACCAAGGCCGGCTTCGAGGCGCCCTGATCCGGATGGCCACCTCCAAGCGCCGCTCGGCGTCATCCGGTCAGGCTGCCGGCCGCCCGCCCTGGATGCTGGTGCTGCCCGCGGTGGCCGGGCTGGCGTTCCTGGTGCTGCCGCTGGCCGGGCTGCTGGTCCGCGCGCCCTGGCCCACGCTGCTGGAGCGGCTGGCCGAGCCGCAGGTGCTGGAGGCGCTGCGGCTGTCGCTGGTGTGCGCGACGATCGCGACGGCGCTGTGCCTGGTGTTCGGGGTGCCGCTGGCCTGGCTGCTGGCCCGGGTCGAGTTCCCCGGGCTGCGGGTGGTGCGGGCCCTGGTGACCGTGCCACTGGTGCTGCCCCCTGTGGTCGGCGGTGTGGCGCTGCTGCTGGTGCTGGGGCGGCGCGGGCTGATCGGGCAGTGGCTGGCGGCCACGTTCGGGGTGACGTTGCCGTTCACCACCGCGGGCGTGATCGTGGCCGAGGCGTTCGTGGCGATGCCGTTCCTGGTCATCAGCGTCGAGGGGGCGCTGCGTGGCGCCGACCGGCGCTTCGAGGAGGCCGCCGCGACGCTCGGGGCCTCGCGCTGGACCGTCTTCCGCCGGGTCACGCTGCCGCTCATCATGCCGGGTGTCGTGGCCGGTGCGGTGCTGTGCTGGGCACGGGCGCTGGGCGAGTTCGGCGCCACGATCACGTTCGCGGGCAACTTCCCTGGCACCACCCGCACCATGCCGCTGGCGGTCTACCTGGCGCTGGAGACCGAGCCGGAGGCGGCCATCGTGCTCAGCCTCGTCCTGCTGACCGTCTCGGTCGTCATCCTGGCCAGCCTGCGCGATCGGTGGGTGAGCACGCCGTGATGCTCCACGCCCACCTGGTCGTCACCCGGCCCGCGTTCACGCTGGATCTCACTCTGGAGGTCGCCCCGGGCGAGGTGGTCGCGCTGCTCGGCCCCAACGGCGCCGGCAAGACCACCGCGCTGCGCGCTCTGGCGGGGCTGACGGCGATGACCGGCGGGCAGATCGACCTCGGCGGGCAGCCCCTGCACATCCTGGCCGCCGAAGAGCGCCCGATCGGCATGGTCTTCCAGGACTACCTGCTCTTCCCGCACCTGTCCGCCCTGGACAACGTGGCCTTCGGCCCGCGCTGCCAGGGCGTCCCCAAGGCCGAGTCCCGGCGCACCGCAGCCGCGCTCCTCGAGCGTGTGGGCCTCGCCGAGCATGCCGCGGCCAAGCCCAGGCGGCTCTCCGGTGGCCAGGCGCAGCGGGTCGCGCTGGCCCGGGCGCTGGCCGTCGAGCCGCGCCTGCTGCTGCTGGACGAGCCGCTGGCCGCGCTGGACGCCCACACCCGGCTGGAGGTACGCTCCCAGCTCCGCCGCCACCTGGCCGACTTCGACGGCGCGACCGTGCTGGTCACCCACGATCCGCTCGACGCGATGGTGCTGGCCGACCGGCTGATCGTCATCGAGAACGGCGCCGTCGTCCAGCAGGGCTCCCCGGCCGAGGTCGCCCGCCGCCCGCGCACCGACTACGTGGCCCGCCTGGTCGGGCTGAACCTGTACCGAGGGGTGGCCGACGGGGGCCGGGTCAAGGTGGGCGAGCTGCTGATCAGCACGTCGGACCCGCTGGAGGGGCCCGCGTTCGTCGCGTTCGCGCCGGCGGCCGTGGCGCTCTACCGCTCCCGCCCGGACGGCAGCCCGCGCAACGTCTGGCAGGCCCGCGTCGAGGGCGTCGAACGCCACGGCGACAACGTACGTGTCCATCTCGACGGCCCCATCACCGCCTTCGCCGACATCACTCCCGCCGCCCTCGCCGACCTCGACCTGACCCCCGGTCAGACGATCTGGGCCTCGGTCAAGGCCACCGAGACCCACGCGTACCCGGCATGAGCACCCAGCGGCACGGCGGCGGCCACGACTGCAACGCCATCTGCCTGGGCGGCCCCTGCCACGGCCTGCTCACGCACATCGACCAGGACATCGGCATCCTCGTCGTCCCCGTGCCGCGCCGCTCCCCCGACGAACCCGAGGTGTGCGCCCGCTACCGCATCACCCGTGAGCGGGTCCGCTACTGCGGCCAGGTCGAGCCGTACATCGCCCTGCACTGGGCCGATCCGCCTCCACCCTGCTCCTGCGGCGCCTGACCCCCGGCCCGTAGGTCGAGGACGACGTGTCCGAGCGGGGTGCGGTGAACGTCGGCGACGTCCAGCCCGGCTCCGGCAGCGAGGGCGACGTAGTCCTCGACGGTGCGCTCGCGGCCGCCGCTGAGGACGAGCATGCGCAGGTTCATCTCGGCGAACATGGCCGGGTCGGCGCCGGAACCGCCGGATGAATCGATCACGACGACCCGTCCGTGCTGCCCGGCCGCGTCGGCGCACCGACGCAGGATCAGCAGGGCGTCGTCGTCGCCCCAGTCGTGCACCACCCGCCTGAGGACGTACACGTCACCCCCGGCGGGCAGCGGGTCGAAGAAGCTCTGGCCGGCGAACTCGCACCGCGGCTCCAACCCGCGCTCGGCCAGGTACCGCCGGCCTCGATCCACTGTCTCCGGCAGGTCCACGAGCGTGGCCCGGATGTCCGGGTACGCGCGCAGCACCTTGGCGAGCAGGGCGCCGGTGCCGCCGCCGACGTCGACCACGTGCCGCACGCCGGACCAGTCGTATCCGCCGGCCGCGTCGGCGACGTAGTCCGCGCCGGCAGCCATCGTCGCGTCGAACGACAGGCTCAGCTGGGGGTTCGCGGCCAGATGGTGCCAGAACGGGGCGCCGAAGACCGTCTCCCACGCCGGTCGGCCCGTGCGGACCGTGTGCAGCAGACCGGTGAACGCCAGGTCCATCTGCCCGCCGAAGGCGCCCAGGTCGAGCTGCGCCCGCATCCCGGAAGGGTGGTCGGACGCCAGCAGCGCGGCGGGCTCGTTGACCGCGAACCTGCCCGGCTCGCGTTCGGTGAAGACACCGTGGCAGACCAGGTGACGCAGCAGCCTGCCCAGCGCGTCCGCGTCGGTGCCGGACCGGCGTGCCAGCTCCTCGACGGGCACCGCTTCGCCGGCCATCAGATCGGTCAGGCCCAGCGTGGCCGCGACCCGTACCGCCATCGGCGTGACCAGGTCCGTCACGGGTGCCAGTACTTCCCATGCCGCTTCCCATGCCGACGGCCGGCCTTGCTCGTCTCCGGTGCTGGTCACAGCCACGACCCGCTCCTCTCGTGGGATCAGGGCTCGCTCTGCCCGGAAGCTACCACGCGACCGATCCGCTCGGTCTTGGACGAATGGGAGCCCGGCTGCCCGGAGATGGTCACCGGCACAGGGCGGTGTCCATCGCGTCGATCACGTGCTGCACGGCCTTCTCGGAGCCGGGCAGCGCCGTGACGGCGACGGTGGCGGCCCGGCCGTCCTCGGTCACCCCGTTGCGGGTCTCGTAGCCGTCGATGTCGCCGCCGTGCCCCCAGGCGACGTCGCCGCAGGTCAGTCGCATCTTGATCAGGCCGAGCCCGTACTCCCAGCCGGCCGGGAAACCGGGCGCCTTCACCGTGTCCTTCATGGCCGCGAGCTGCTCCGGCTTGAGCAGCTTGCCGTCTATCAGCGCGCTCATGAACCGGTTGACGTCGCTCGGGGTGGCGATCAGCTGCCCGGCCGCCCACCCCCAGGACGGGTCCAGGTTCGTGATGTCCACCAGCTTGCCGCCCGGCTTCTCCGACCCGTACCCCTTCGGGTGCGGCCCGCGGATCATCTGATCCCTCTTGGCCGGCCAGTACGTGTGGCGCAGCCCGATCGGCTTGATGATCCGGTCGTTGAGCTCATCGCTCAGCGGCCGCCCGGTGACCTTCTCGATCAGCAGACCGAGCAGGACGTATCCGGTGTTGCTGTACTCCCAGCTCTTGCCCGGCGCGAACGACGCCTTGTGCGCGAACGCCATCTTCAGCAGGTCCTGGGGCGAGCGGTAGACATCACGCGTCTTGATCGCGCTGGGCATCCAGCGGGTGTAGTTCGGCAGGCCGCTGGTGTGCTGCAGCAACTGCCGTACCGTGATCTTCCTCCCGTCGATGCCCTTGCCGCGGACCACCTTCGGCAGGTACGTCTCGATCGGCTCGTCCAGGTCGACCTTGCCCTCGCCGACGAGCTGCAGCACCGCCACCGCGGTGAACATCTTGGTGTTGCTGCCGATCCGCACCCGACCGTCGACCGGGACCTTCGCCCTGGTCGTCAGATCCGCGACACCGGCGGTGTAGTGGCGGGTCCGCCCCTCGCCGTCCTGCACCGCGGCCAGCGCCGCCGGGAACTTGTCCTTCGTGATCAGCCCGTCCAGCTTCTTCTGCATGACCTGGTCGCCGCGGTCGAGGCCGGTGGCCGCGGCGGCCGGCGTTCCCGCCACGACCAGGCCTGCCAGCCCGGCCAGCGCCGCCGCCAGAACCCGCGCGCGCCGGGAGGACTGCGACTCGGAAGAGGTACGCGACATGGGAAACGCTCCTGATTTCTGGGTGAGGGGTTGTCCGCTTCGGACATCACCCAGCATGTCGATGGACGGCACCTTTGATCGATCCTGCCCACTGGAGCATTCAGGTACAGCCAGCCGTACCTTCCTGACCTTCCGAGGGGCTGTGTCGTCGTACTCCTGAGGCGAACACATCACCTGCGAGGAGAACCCCTCATGAACATCGCTCTGTGGATCATTGCGGCACTGATGGCCGTGGCCCTGCTGTCCGGCGGCGTCCTCAAGCTGACCCTGCCCAAGGAGAAGCTGGCCGCCGCCCCCGGCGGGGGATGGACCGAGGACTTCGGCTCCGGCGCCATCAAGGCCATCGGCGCCGTCGAGGTCCTGGCCGCGGTGGGCCTGATCCTGCCCGCGGTGCTCGGCATCGCGCCGGTTCTGGTGCCGCTGGCTGCCGTCGGTGTGGCGTTGCTGATGGTCGGCGCGATGATCACGCATCTGCGCCGTCACGAGAACCGGGTGATCGTGGTGAATCTCGCCTATCTCGCCCTGGCCCTCTTCGTGGCGTGGGGCCGCTTCGGCCCTCAGTCCTTCATCGGCTGAGTCAGCGCGTTCAGAGCCAGAAGATCACCAGCACGGCAAGGCAGAGGCTCAGGGCCATGAAGGCCGGCGTCCTGGGCTGCCTGGCGGCCTCCCTGCGGGAAGAGTCCACCAGCGCGATGCCCAGGGCCAGTGCCGCAAGAAGGTGCAGACCGTACCAGAGGAGGACGGGGATCTTGCCCAGGACGGTATCGGCCAGCAGGTCGTCGGCGGATCCGTAGCCGGCAAGTGCGCCGAGCAGGCTCAGGCCCAGCCCCACCAGCGCGAACGCGTACCGGAAACGACCGAGCAGGGCCCACACGACGGTCCCCACCACGAGCAGGACGGAGGCTTGGTGGTGCAGTTGCCGCATGAACAGGCCGCCGCGCACGTCAAAGCTGATCTTCAGCACGGAGTCGTACGCGGCGCTCATGGGGATGTTCCGTAGCGGCTCATAGCCGCCGCCGTACGGCACCGTCTGGCCGCTTGGCACGTAGAAGTATGCGAGGAAAGCCCCCGAGGCCAGGGCGACCACGAAACAGTAGATGAGCATCTCACCCACCAACTGTCTCATCCGCTCCACATGGCATATTTCACCATATGGTTAGGCCCGCGACGGCCGGGCTGACTGAGTAGCATCCTCGATCATGCGATATCTCTATCGTGCCCTGCTCATCATCGGCGTGCTCTTCCTGCTCATCGCGGGGCTGACCGCGTTGGGCGCCGAGAGGGACTCCCCCATGACCCAGCAGACGGCCCTCGCTCTGGCAGGCATCGGGATGACGATCGGCGCCCTCGCCGCAGCCGTAGGCGAACGCGACACCAAGGGTCCCTCCGGTCCGCGGTAACAAGCCGATCGCCGCGAGCCGAATCGCAATAGAAGGGATATAAGAATCACATCGACAAAAGCCTACACATATAGTGCAGGCAATAGAAAAAGCGTCGACAATTACTGAATTCTAATGGCTGGTCATTCTTTTGGGCGGCAACTAGAATTCATATCTGATGGAAGCGCGAATGGTCAGCGAGGGCCGAATCGCCCGAGAGCTGTGCTCGGCGCTCGGCCCGCCCGGCAACCCGGCCGAAGTGGGTGCCGCGATTTCGCAGATCGTCGGACGCCGGGTGGCGCACGACGCGCTCCGGCTGGTCGGCCTCAATCCGGCGCTCGGCATCGGCCTGGGAGCGTTCAGCTTCTGGCACGAATACCGGCCCGCGCTGATCAGCGACCTGGTCCTCAACCGCTATCTGCACGGCGACCCGTGCCCGCTGCCGGTCCTCGCCCAGCAGAGCGTGCCGGTGTGCGTCGTGGGAGCGGGCGCCGGCGACGGCCGGCGCAACACGCAGATCCGGCGGGTGCTGGCCTCCCACGGGGCGGGCAGCGAACTGCGCCTGGTGATCCGCGACCGCCAGGGGGCGTGGGGCCTGCTCGGCCTGCTCCGCGCCGAGGGGGGCAGGCCCTTCGGCGAGAGCGACGTCCGCCAGGTCCAGCAGCTCGCCCCCGCGCTGCTGGTGGCGTTGCGCGAATATGTGACGGCCGGCCCGCTGGCACCCACCGTTCCGGCGCTGCCGACGGGGGTCATCACGATCGGCGCCGATCACACGGTACGGTCGATCTCGCCCCAGGCGCGGGCATGGATGCGGCAAATGTGGCCGGCCGCCGGGAGCGGGGTGCCTGACTGGATCGCCGACGCCTTCTGGGTGGGGCTCTCCCTGCACGTACGGACACATACTCGTGATCCGCACGCCTGGACGCCGTTGATCTGCGCGCCGGCGGCCAATTTCGGCCGCTGGGTGCTCATCCACGGCCAGCCGCTGGATGAGAACGGCGACAGCGACGTGGCCATTCTCATCCAGGCGGCCGGCGGCAAACTGCTGCTGCCGTCATTCTGCGACTGGTACGGCATCACAGCCGGCGAACGCCGCGTCATCGAGCACCTCTATGCCGGGGCGGCGGCGAAACAGATCGCCCGCGCCCTGGACCTGTCCACCTACACCGTCAACGACCACTTGAAATCGGTGTACCGGAAGACCGGGGCGCAGAGCCGGGACGAGCTCATCGCGGCGATCGCCGGCTGATCGCCGCTTCTTCACCCGGCCGAGGCGCCGACGGACGCGCGCACGTGCGGCGTGACCACCCCTTCCCCATTAACGCAGTAGTGACTTGCGTTTGCGCGGATCCGCCCCCTACAGTGCTTCTAAACGCAGCCGTTAACTGCTTTAGGAGAAGCCATGCGGCCAAGCATGAGCGGCCTGCTCGCACCGCGCGCGGCCGCCTTCGACCAGCGCGTCGCCGCGGTCATCGCCCTGGACGGCGTCTACGACCTGGGCCACATCTCCACCGCTTCCCTTCCCCTGCCGCGCGCCGAGGCCGAGCGCCGCCTGCGGGCCGAGCACGACCCCGAGCTCGACGCCATGCTGGAGGCCGCCATGGCCGCCAGTCCGATGATGCGGTGGGCGATCGAACACGGCATGTACGCCATGGGCGTGGACACCCCGCGCGCGTTCGGCGCCACGTACCTCGACTTCCACCTGCGCGACGGCATGGCCGAGAAGATCAGCTGCCCCACGCTGGTCTGCGCCGGCGCCGACGACGGCTTCTTCCTGGGCCGGCCCGAACTGCTGTATGAGCACCTGACCTGCCCCAAGACGCTGCCGGAGTTCACCGCCGACCAGGGCGCCGACGCCCACTGCCAGTCCGGCGCCCAGCGCCTGGCCTTCGCCCGCGTCTATGACTGGCTCGACGACGTCCTCGGCCACGCCGCCTGACCCCGTTCTCACCTCTTCTGGAGTACGACATGACCACCGTGACCGACCAGATCGACCGCGCCCTCGACATGACCGGCGCCATCGTCAAGGGCATCACCGACGACCGGCTCTCCGCCCCCGCGCTCTGCCCCGGCTGGGACGTACGTGCCGAGCTCAACCACCTGGTCGGCGGCATGCGCATCTTCGCCGCCGAGCTCACCGGCACCGACGCCGGCGCCGACCACGACTCCGACTGGCTCGGCACCGACCCGTACGGCGCCTTCGCCACCGCGGCCGACCTCGACCGCGCGGCCTGGCACCGCCCCGACGCGCTGGAAGGGACCGTCCGCCTGGGGTTCGGCGCCGTCCCCGGCCGGATGGCCGCGCTCATCCACCTCACCGAACTCCTCGTGCACGGCGCCGACCTGGCCGTCGCCACCGATCAGGAGCACCTCGTCGACCAGGAGTCCTGCGCGGACCTCCTGACGATCATGCAGGGCATGGACTTCGACGCTTTCCGCCAGCCCGGCATGTTCGGCCCCGCGCTCCCCGCCCCGGCCGGCGCCCTCGCCCACCACCGGCTGCTGGCCTTTCTCGGCCGCGCCGTCGCGCCGCGCTGACGTGCCTTCAGGCCGTGGCGGGTGCGGCGGCGGGCGACACGGTCCGGGCGAGGTAGTCGTCGACGGTGCGGGAGCTGGTGGTGCGGAGGGCGAGGTAGCCGTCGGGGCGGATCAGGACCAGCGTCCCCGGGTGCGCGCGGAACAGGCGCCCGGCCTCCGGGCCGGCCAGCATCGTGGGGAAGTCCGCCGGGCCGGAGTCCACGACCAGGCAGGCGCGGACGTACGCGTCGTGGGTGTCCTGGAGCTCCCGCAGCAGTACGGCGGTCTCGGCTCCGAAGCCCAGCACCGTCCAGTGCGTGCCGCGCGTGATGTCGAACAGCCGGACCGGGGCGCCGTCCGCGGTGATGCCGCGGGCGTCGGGGGCGCGGTCGCCGGCGCGCGGGCCGCCGTGCCTGGAGTCCTCGGTCACGGTGAGGGGGGAGTCGGGGTAGGCGATGGCGAGCTGGTTGGTCTTCGCGAGCAGGCGGCTCATGATGGCGGGCCGCCTGACCAGCGGGAAGATGAGGTGGTCGCGGAGGAAGCGGCGGGCGCCGCGCAGCGCGAACACCGACTCGAAGCCCCGGGAGCTGCCGGCCAGCACCTCGGCCGCGACGGGGATGCGCTCCGCGTCATAGCTGTCCAGCAGTTCGCCGGGAGCGCCGTTCAGGACGGCCGCGAGCTTCCAGCCGAGGTTGTACGCGTCCTGGATGCCGGTGTTCATGCCCTGACCGCCCGCCGGGGAGTGGACGTGAGCGGCGTCGCCGGCGAGGAAGACGCGGCCGTGGCGGTAGTGCTCGACCATGCGGGCGTTGAAGCGGTAGCGCGACAGCCAGGTCGCCTCGGTCAGCGTCACGTCGGTACGGCCGGAGCGGGCGGCGAACAGCTCGCGGAAGAGGTCCAGCGTCGGGTCGGGAACCGAGCCGTCGGGTCCGGGGACCACGTTGGCCTGGTACTGCCAGGCGCCGTCGGCGTTCGGCAACGGCGACACGGCCAGGTAGCCGCCGTCGTCGCCGAACCAGGCGTAGGCGGCGTCGTCGCGCAGCCCGTCGATCGTCACGTCTCCGACCAGGAAGTACTGGTCGTCGTGGGTGCGTCCGTCCATGGTGGCGCCCAGCTGCCGCCGTACGGTGCTGTGTCCTCCGTCGCAGCCGACCAGGTACCGGGCGTGGACGGTCTCGCCGTTCTCCAGCACGGCGGTGACGCCGTCGGCGTCCTGCTGGAAGGAGGCCAGCCCGGCCCCGTACAGGACCTCGCCGCCGAGCTCGGCCAGGCGGTCCCGCAGCACCTTCTCCACCCGCCACTCCGGAAGCAGCACCAGGTCCGGGTACGGAACCCCCGGCCGGGCGCCGGTGCCGGCGGCGGTGGCCAGCTCCACGCTGAGGGTGTGGCCCTGGTGCAGGCGCAGCGGCAGGCCGGTCTCCCCGTTGGCCAGGATCTCGTCGATCACGCCCAGGTCGTCGAGCACCTCCAGGCTGCGCGGCTGCAGGCCCTTGCCGCGCGAGCCGATCGCGGGCCCGGCGTTCTTCTCGATCACCAGGTACGGCACGCCGCGGCGGGCCAGCTCCAGCGCCAGGGTCAGGCCGGTCGGCCCGGCACCCACCACGAGGACCTCGATGTTCCGCGTCATCAGACCGCCCCTTTCCGTTTCACTACGCTGTAGTACTTATTTGTAGTACTACGGCGTAGTAGAGTCAAGGGCATGCCGAAGAAGACCGACCGACGAGAGCTGCTCGCCGACACCGCGCTCCGCCTGATCGACGAGCTGGGCCTGGCCCAGGTGACGCACCGGGCCGTCGACCAGGCCGCCGGCGTGCCGGCCGGGACCACGTCCAACTACTTCCGCACCCGGGCCGCCCTGTACGAGGCCATCGCCCGGCGCATCCTGGACCAGCAGCTGGCCGCCGAGCAGGAACAACCGGCCGGCCCCAGCGCGGCCACCCCGCAGGACGTCGCCGAGCTCCTGGCCGCCGCCGTGGACGCCGGCACCGGCCCGGCGCGCAACCGCTATCTCGCCCGGTTCGAGCTGTCACTGGAAGCCGCGCGCAGCCCCGAACTGGCCGCCCTCATGCGCGAACTTCGCGCCGTCACCCTGCGCATCCGCGCCACCCAGATCCGGGCCGCCTACCCGCACGTGACCCAGGAGCAGGTGGACGCGATCGCCTCCCTGCTGACCGGCATCGCCTTCGACCGCCTCACCCTTGACGTGCCGGCCATGGAGACTCCCGCCATAGCCCGGGCCCTGCTCCGCGGATTCCTCGACTGAACATCAGGTTGCTCGGTCGTGGCCGCCGAGGACCTCGCGCACCAGCTCCCGCAGCCACACGTGCGCGGGGTCCACGTCGTATCGGGGATGCCACGCCTGCGACAGCGTCATCTCCGGCAACGGGAACGGGATCGGGAACCTCACCAGCCCCAGCGCCTCCACCAGCGGCCCGGTCAGCCGCTCCGGCGTCATTCCCACCAGATCGGACTGCCGCACCACCATTAGCGCGGCCTCGAACGTCGGCACCGAGCCCGCGATCCGGCGCCTCAGCCCCATGCCGGCCAGGATCTCGTCCACGGGGCCCGCCGCGCGGCCCCGCCGGGAGGCGATCACGTGCTCGGCCACCGCCAGCCGCTCCGCCGTGACCGGGCCGTCGAGCAGCGGGTGCCCGGGACGTACGACGCCCACCGCCCGGTCCACCATGATGGGCTCGACGCGGGTCTCCGGCGCCGGGTCCGAGATCACGGTCACCTCCAGGTCCGCGCTCCCGTCACGCAGCGCCTGCGCGTCGCCGTACCCCTCGGGGATGAAGTGGAAGCGGACCCCCGGAGCCGACCTGGCCGCCTCCGTCAGCAGCGCCACGCTCATGGCGGTGATCACCGCGTCCGAGGCCAGGATGACGAACCGTCGCACCAGCGTGGCCGGATCCAGCCGGCCCGGCGGCGTGAACACCTTCCTCGCCGCCTCCACCAGCCCCCGTACCTCCGCCTGCACGGCCAGCGCCCGCGGCGTGGGCACCATCTGCCGCCCCGAGCGGACCAGCACGGGATCCCCCATCGCCTTGCGGATACGGCCGAGCGTGCGGCTCATGGCCGGCTCCGACAGGTGCAGCCGCTGCGCGGCGGCCGAGACGCTGCACTCCTCCAGCAGCACGTCCAGAGCGATCAGCAGGTCGAGGCTCGGTTGCGTCTGGCGCATATAACACCTGCCAAAGATGCATTTGAGGTAAGGCCGATGCCGAGTCTACGGTGAATCACGCGGGAGGCCTCCGCTCAACTCATCACCCATCTCCACAAACCGGGGGTTTCGCATGCCCGCAACAATGCTGGAAACCGGACATCCGGCCCGAACGCGGATCATGGCCGTGATGGCCTCCTCCGTGATCCTCGCGGTCGCCTTAGTCGCCGCCGTCAACCTCGCCATCCCCACGATCGCCGCAAGCGACCTGCGCCCGTCGTCGTCGCAGATCCTCTGGATCGTCGACGCGTACGTCATCGTCTTCGCCTGCCTGCTCATTCCCGCCGGAGCGGCCGGCGACCGGTTCGGCCGCAAGGGGGTGCTGCTGACCGGCATGGGCGTGTTCGCCGCCGGCTGCCTGGTAGCCGCGCTCGCACCGGACATCGGCACGCTGATCGCCGCCAGGGCGGTGAGCGGCGCGGGAGCGGCGATGGTCATGCCCGCCTCCCTGGCGCTGACGGTGGGCGCCTACCCGGCCGCCGAGCGCGGGCACGCCGTCGCCGCATGGACCGCCGCCACCGGCGCCGCCGGGGTCCTCGGCAACGTGGGCGGCGGCGTGGTCATGGAGTATCTGCCGTGGCGGGCCCTGTTCGGCGTGCCGGTGCTGCTGGCCGGTGTGCTGGCGGTGCTGGTCGCCGTGGTGGTGCCGCGCGCGCCCCGCCTGGAGGCGGCCCCGCTCGACCTGCCGGGGACGGCGCTGCTCACGGCCGCGTCCGTGGCGCTGCTCGCCGGGGTCATCGAAGGGCCCGAGGCCGGGTGGGGAAGCGGGCTCGTGCTGTCGGCGTTCGGCGCGGCGGTTGTGCTGTTCTGCGTCTTCGTCGGGCACCAGCTCCGCGCGCGGCGGCCGCTGCTCGACCCCCGGTTGTTCGCGCTGCCGCGCCTGCGGGCGGGGACGCTGGGCGTGGCGGTGACGTTCTTCGGGTTGTTCGCGCTGTTCTTCGTCAACGCCCGCTACCTTCAGGAGGTCAAGGGCTTCTCGCCGCTGGTCACCGGCCTGGCGATCGTGCCGCTCACCATCCCCATGATCATCCTGTCGCGCCTCTCGGGCCGCCTGCCCGCCCTCACCGCCGTCCCGGCCGGGCTGGCGGGGATCGTGGCGGGGCTGGCGCTGCTGTCGTTCGCGGACGCGGCCATGCCGTACCCGGTGTACGCCGCCGGACTGGTGGTCATGGGCGCGGCGATGGGGGTGTGCCTGCCGGTGTTGTCGCACGAGATCATGTCCGCGCTGCCGCGCGAGCGGGCCGGGCTGGGCTCCGGGCTCAACAGCGCCACCCGTGAGCTCGGCAGCGCGGTCGGGGTCGCCGTCATGGGCACGGTGATGGCCACGTACGGGATGAGCGCCGGCTACCGCGTCGTGGCGGCCGTGGTCCTGGCCGGCGGGGCGCTCGTCACATGGTGGCGCAGGCGGGCCTGAGACCGGTCAGGACCGCTGGGCAAGGGTGCGGGCCGACCGCCACTCCGGCGCGAGCACCGACCAGACCTCGATGTCATGCCGCTTGCCCCGGTACGGGTAGCTCTCCCGCAGCACGCCCTCTTTCGTCAGCCCGAGCCGCTGGGCCACCGCGACGCTGGCCGCGTTCCCCGCCGCGACCTGCCACTCCACGCGGTGTAGGCCCCGCTCCTCGACGGCCCAATCGATGATCACCCGTACGGCCCTGGTCACCAGCCCCTTGCCCACCGCCGCGGGCTCCAGCCAGCAGCCCACCTCCGCGTTGCCGAGCCTGACGTCCATCGTCCGGAACAGCACCCCGCCCACCAGCGTGCCGTCCGCCCAGATGCCGTAGATCCGGCCGGTGTCCGCAGCGGCCTTGTCCGCGTACGACTGGAGGTACGACCGGCTCGACTCCACATCCGTGACGGCGTCCGGCAGCGCGATGTACCGCCCGATGAACTCCCGGCCCCGCTCCATGTGGGCCAGAAACTCCTCCGCCCGCCACGGCTCCAGCGGCCGCAACTCCGCGCCGCCCTCGCCCAGGGAAATTGCGTACATCATGCCCCCAACGCTCAAACCAGGCCATATCGCCAGGAGATCCTCTCACGGGTGGGCCGCAATCCCGCCTGAGGGTGTTCTGCCGTCTACTACTGCCGGTGGAAGTGCTCGACAAGGTGCTGGACTCGCAGGCCGGCGGCGAAGTCGGCCAGGGTGGTCTCCTCGCCCCGCATGGCGCGGGCGAACTCGCTGAGCCGCGTGTGCTCGCTGCCGCGCGGCTCTTCGAGGTCCACCGGGGTCCATTCCCGGTGGACGCCGCGCCAGAGGCGCGACCAGTCGGTGATCCGGTACGACCGCTCGGACCCGTACAGGGTCCACTCGTACGTCTCCGGACCCGCGGCGACCTGGCCGGAGAGGGTGACGGGCACGTCGCCCGCCAGGAACAGGCCATAGGAGTGTCCTGAAGATCTTGGTGGGTGGGTCAACATGAGCTGACTCACCCTCTTGTTATGGAGTGGTAGTGGCGAGGGCCCAGGTGTTGTTGA